>NZ_JBHVWZ010000018.1:0-150969 GCF_042881985.1 Streptomyces sp. NPDC058246
CAGGGCACCATCGTCAAGGTCGCCGTCGAGGAAGGCCAGGAAGTCAAGGAAGGCGACCTCGTCGTCGTCCTGGAAGCCATGAAGATGGAACAACCACTCAACGCCCACCGCTCCGGCACCATCAAGGGCCTCAGCGCCGAAGTCGGCGCATCCATCACCTCCGGCGCCGCGATCTGCGAAATCAAGGACTGACACACAGACCGCAGAGATCAAGGACCGACACGAAGACCCAGGACCGACACGCGCGGAACGCCCAAGGACCGCCAGGCCTCACGGCCTGGCGGTCCTTTCGGTGTCGCGCCGGAATGCTCTACGAGAAGAAGCCGTACAGCCGCCGCACCTGCCCGTTCTCCACCGCCGCGAAGTCGTAGCCGACGGCGAACGGCTGTCCGCCGACCGGGCCGACCTGCCAGGTGAAACGTGCCAGGTTGTGATGGGCGGTGACCTCGCTCGCGAGCGCGAAGACGCCGCCGGGAATCTGCTTCTGGGTCTCCGCGATGTACCCGTCCAGCGCCGCCCGCCCCTCGATCTGCACGTTCGGGTCGACGTACTCCACGTTCTCCGTGAACAACTCGTCGATCACGGCACGGCGTTCCACCGCGTCCACGATGTTCCAGGTGTCGATGTACTTCTTCACCACGGTGGTGATGTCACTGCTCACGTGCTGACTCTCCTAGTCGTTCGGTTCTCTTGGTTCCCCGCGGGCCTCAGGAGGCGGCGAGCGGCCTGACCGTCACCGGCAGCTCCGCGAGACTGCGAATGGCGAGCGCGCCATTGGTGGGCGGAGTCTGCGTGCTGAGCTGGACGTCGTACTTCACGAGGGCGTCGAGCGCGACCTCGGTGATCAGCTTGGCGATCGGCGCGGCGACACAGAAGTGGATGCCGTGCCCGAACCCGAGGTGCCGGGTGCCGCGCCTGCTCAGGTCGAGCCGCTCGGCGTCCTCGTAGACACCGGGGTCACGGTTGGCCGCGCCGAGCAGCATGAAGACCTCCTCGTCGGCCTTGACCGGCACGCCTCCGACCTCTGTGTCCTCGAGGGCGGTCCGGTTGATCAGCTGGACCGCCGAGTCGTACCGCATCAGCTCCTCCACCGCTCCGGCCGCCTGCTCGGGGTGCGCCCGGTACCACTCCAGCTGGTCCGGGTGGCGCAGCAGGGAGAGCGCGGCCAGGCCCATCGCGGCCTGCGGAGCGCTGAAGCCGGCGAGGAAGATGTTGGCGACCGTGGTGAGCAGTTCGATCTCGTTGAGCCGCTCACCGTCCTGCTCGACCAGTACGAGCTCGCTCATCAGGTCGTCCTGGGGCTGGGCACGGCGCTCGGCGATCAGCTCCTGGGCGATGGCGACATAGCCGTCCCGGGCCTTGAGCCGGTTGGCGAGCGCGTCGGGCGAGAGGGTGTACGCGGGGTCCAGGCCGCGGCCGGCGTCGTTGGCGTACTCGATGCACTCGGCGAGGTACTTCGCGGGCACACCGACCAGAATGTTCAGGACCCCGGCGCCGAGCGGCCGGAACAGCTTGGTCGTGAGGTCTACGGAGCCATGGGCGGCCGTCTCCGCCACCGTCTCCGCGACCAGTTGCGCGGCGAGTTCCTCGGCCGCGGGACGCAGCCGCTCGATGGCACGCGGGGTGAACGCCTTGGAGACCAGTGCCCGGATGCGGGTGTGGTCCGGCGGGTCCATGAACATCACGGCGGGCTTGAGGCCCTCGGGCGTGGGTATCAGCGTGTCCTGGTACCCGGCGCCCTCGCCGCGGCCCAGCTTCGGGTTGCGCAGCACGGAGTTGACGTCGTGGTAGCCGAGCACGGCCACTCCGGCCGCCGTGCGGATCACGGAACCGCCGGTGGCGCGCAGCCGGGTGTAGGTGGCGTACGGGTTGGAATGGAAGTCGGGGTCGAACGGGTCGTAGGGCAGGACCTCGGGAAGGTCCTCGCCGGCCACGGTCTCCACGGTCTCGGTCATGTCGGGTATCCCGTCAGGTCAGGAGTGGGGTGGGTCAGGAGGCGTCGCCGGTCGGTACCAGCTCCACCGGCATGTCGAGGATCACGGTGTGTTTGTTGTTGGGGGCGTAGCCGACCGGCCCGGTCAGCCGGACCTCCGCCACCCGGTCGAGCAGGGCTTCCAGGAAGAGCCGGATCTCCAGGCGGGCCACCTGGTCGCCGAGGCAGAAGTGGGTGCCGGTGCCGAAGGAGAGATGCGGGTTGTGGGTCCGGCCGATGTCGAAGGTCGAGGCGTTGTCGAAGACGGCTTCGTCGCGGTTGGCGGAGGGCCACCAGAAGGTGACCTTGTCGCCGGCCTTGATGTGGTGGCCGTGCAGTTCCAGGTCGCGGGTCGCGGTGCGCCGGTTGTACGGGTTCGGCGGCGCCCAGCGCAGGATCTCCTCGATCGCCTGGGGCAGCAGCGACCGGTCCTTGCGCAACGCCTGCCACTGCTCGGGGTGTTGAGCAAGGGCGAGGACTCCGCTGGCGATGGTGTTGCGGGGCTGCTCGAAGCCGGTGATCAGGATGAGGACGGCATTGGCGTCGCGCTCCTGTGCGGTGAGCGGCTCCTCGCCGTGTCCTTCCTCGATGGCGCCGAGCGCGAGGACGCTGCCCAGGTCGCGCGCGGGCGCCTCGCGCTTGCCGTCCAACAGGCCTTTGAAATAGGCCGACATGGTCTGGAAGATCTCGGCGGAGCCCGAGTCGACCCGGCCGGTCTGCCGGTTGACGAAGCCCAGGTTGCTGCGTCCCCAGGCGGCGAGCCGGTCCCAGTCCTCGCGCGGCGCTCCGAGCAGCAGGGAGATGGCCCGCAGGGCGTAGGGCTCGCTGAGGTCTTTCATGAAGTCGGCGCCGCCGCCGTGGGTGAGCGCGCCGGACAGCAGGTCGGCGGCGATCCCGCGCAGCGGGTCGGCGAGTCCCTCGGCGATCTCGCCGGTGACGGCGGGCCGCAGCAGCCGCCGGATCAGGTCGTGCCGCGGATCGTCCATCATCGCGAACAGCACACCGGCGTGTACGCCGACGGGGAGGTCCTCCAGATGGGATCCGCCGCCCGCGCGGTCGCCGCCGCCCTGTGCCGAGAAGTCGGGCGACGCGGCGGCCGCCACGATGTCGGCGTGCCGGGTGAGGACCCAGAAGCCGTCTCCGTCCGCGGTCCGTCCGCCGGGGTGGAAGAGCACCGGCGCCTCTTGACGCAGCCTGGCGAACACGTCGTACGGAACACCGTCGGCGAACCGGGACTGGTCCGAAAGGTCGAACCCGTCCAGTACCGCCGGGAGTTCATGGTCGATGGTCATCAGAGCCTCTCGGGGTTCGGGTGTCCGTCGGCACTCAGTGACGGACGAGCTGGTCGGCGCCGCCGTCGGCCAGCCAGCGGCGGCTGATGTGGGCGTGGTCGGGCTCGGCGTCGGGCTCCAAGCGGGCGAACAGTCCGCTGAGCGTGTGGCGGGCCTCGGCGCAGTGGACGTCGGCCAGTTCCTGGTGCCCCGCGGGCACGGCCTCGGCCGGTGTCCCGGCCGCGGCCGCCCGGGCCAGCGCGGCGACGGCGTTGAAGAGTTCACCGGCGATGCGGCCGAGGAGCACCACGGTGCGCTCCTTGGCGTACAACTGCTCGGGGTCCGGGTGGCGGCGCACCAGGCCGACGGCGAACCGCCGCAGTTCCCCGACGAGTCGGTCGATCGCCCGTGCGTGCTCCTGGTTGGCCGGCGAGAGGCCGGCTGCCGAGGTGCCGGCACCGGGGCCCGGCTCGCCCTGTGTGCCGTCGTCGGCGTAGGTCCTTGCGTCGGCGTAGTACTGGCCGAGGAGTATCCGCCCGAGCTGGTTGTCGAGCTGGAAGTCGACGTTCCCCGCGATCCGCAGGCCTCGCGCGTCACGGAAGGCGCGCTCCAGTGGTACGGGTACGGCGCCGCGGCGGTTCTTGCTCGCGACGGTCTCGAACCCTTCTCCGCCGTGGAGCGACACGGTTCGGTCGACGATCCGCCAAGCCCCCCGCACCAACAGGTTCTTGGTGGCGAACCTCTCGAACCAGCGATCGGTCAGACCGCTGCCGAGCAGGCTCCAGCGGACCGCCGATTCCATGGCGTACACATCGGCGAGGGTGGCGGTGACCGTGCGCTGGATCTCGTCGTAGTCGCCGAGGGCGCGGCCGTCGATGGAGCGCCGTGCGATGAATTCGCGGGACCAGGCCAAGCTGTTCCTGGCGATCGCCATCGCGGGGGCGCCGGTGAAGTAGATGCGCCCGAGCAGCGCCACCATTCCTACCAGGAAGGGCAGTTGGTCGCTCTCCGGGTCGATGAGCACCTGGTCGGCGGGGACCAGGACGTCGTCGAAGTGGAGCGATGCGTTGGGCAGGCCGCGGCTTCCCATGAACTCGAGCCGGGTGCCCACGGAGAAGCCAGGGGTGCTGGTGTCGAGGAAGCAGGCACCGACCTTGGGTCCGCCCTCGCCGAGCACCGTCGCGGAGACGGCGACGAGGTCGGCGACGGGCCCGTTTCCGGTGAAGAGCTTCTCTCCGTTGAGCAGATAGCCGCCTTCCACGGGGGTCGCGGTGAGGGTCGGCCGGGCGTTGTTCTGTCCGGAGCGGTCGGTGTCACCGAAGCCGGAGACGGTGCCCTTGGCGATCCGAGCGCTGACGAAGTCCCGCAGCGGGCCGGGCGGCAGGGCCGGCAGCATCGCGGCCGCGCCGACGCCGTTCTGGATGGCCACGACCTGGCCGACGGGTACGGAGTGCGCGCAGGCCTGGGCGATCAGGCGGAAGGTGTTGTACGCGGAGAGCCCGAGGCCGCCGAGTGCGGGGTCGATGCCGAGCCGCAGGTAGCCGCGGTCCTGCAGGTCGTCGAGGAGACCGGCGGGCAGCGCCCTCGTGCTGTCCACCGCGGTCGCGTCGATGCGCCGGGCGAAGAAGGCCTCGGCCTCGGCCACGAGGCGGTCGCCTGTCTCCTGCTCCTCCGGGCTCTGCCGAGGGAAGTCCTGCCAGCGGCTCCACTCGACACGGCCCTCCTGAAGATCGGTCAGAAAGGTGGCGGGAGCGGCTTTACCGTCGGTTGATGCGGCGGTCATCGGTGATTCCTCTTTCGGTCGACGCGCGACACTCGGAAAGCTAAATGCCGCCCTCCCCCTATCGCCAACCCCAGATCTGCGCCAACCACCCCTATTCTCAAGGAAAAAGCAGTATGGGCCAGACGCGTTCGCCGCGTCTGGCCCATACTGCAACCGGTGATGAGGACCGCTGTCCTCCGGCTCGGTCAGCCGAAGAAGTTGTAAGCGGTCTCGACAACGCCGTCATTGATGTGCAGGACGCCATAACCCTTGGCGACCGGCTCGGCGGCGGGACCGAGGTGCCAGGTGTACAGCACCACGTCATGGTGGGAGCCGATAATCGTGGTCAGGTCGAGCGGAAGGTCTCCGAGCTTCCCACGGGCCGCGCCGATGGCCTCCACGATGGCGTCGCGGTCCTCGGCGACCCAGTCGGGGTCGATGATCTTCGCCTTCTTGGCGAAGATCGACTCGAGCGTCGCCTTGCGGCTCTCGGCATCGAAGTCATTCCACGCCTTGAAGTACGTCTCGACGATCTGGGTGGCATCGCTCATGGGAATTTCCTTCCAAATAAACAGTGGAGCCTCACGCGGGGCAACTGCCTCCGCGGGCGCCCAGGGCGCCACGGCCGCGGGATACGCGCACATCACCGGCTGGTACGGAGTACACGCCGTTCAGTTGCACTACGGCCAACAGTAGCGCAACGCCGTTCAGTGTCAAGCGGCCTTCTCCGCCGGTGAATTGACCGGAAACCGGTGACCAAAAAAGTGCTGGGGCGGCACCTGTTCAGGTGCCGCCCCAGCACTGTGTACGGGCGCGGGTGTTGCCGGCGGGTCAGTCGCTCGCGACCGCCACCGGGGCCGTCAGACCGAGCAGATGCGTGAGGTCGACGAGCTCGGAGTGGTACAGCTTCGCCGGGTCCTGGACCTGCGGACGCAGATGCCCGTAGATCTCCAGGGAAACCAGGCCGTGCACCCGTCCCCAGAGCCGCATGGCGAGCGCGACGGCCGCGGGATGCAGATCGGGGAAGGCCCCGCGGACCATCTTGATGAACTCGGGGTCGTAGTCGGACCAGGCGTAGTGGTCGTCGGCGTGCAGCCGCTGAGCCCATGGCCACGCCGCGACCACGACACCCGTGAGTGCCGTGCAGGCACGGTGTTCCGCCTCGGCGGCCGCACTGCAGGCAGGGACCTGGTAGTCCGGTGCCGGATCCCCGTAGACGAGCCGGAACTCCTGCGGGTTCGCGACGGCCCAGGCCCGGTAGGCCTGGCCGTATGCCATCACCTGCCCGACCGGCCCCTGGGGCGCGGCCGCGATGGCCGCCTCCAGCGTCTCCGCCAGGGAGTTGTAGACATCGGCGACCAGCGCCGTGATCAAGTCGTCCCGGGTGTCGTAGTAGCTGTAGATCGCACCCGCGGTCATCCCCATCTCACGAGCGATCGCACGGAGGGAGACGGCCGCCGTGCCGTTCTCCGCCATGTGCTTCAGCGCGATCGTCTTGATCTCCTGTGCGGCCTCGGCGCGGAGGCGTTCTCGCCTGCTCGGTTTCGGGTCTGCCATGCACTCCATTCTAACAGCGTAAAGTACGCTACTCAGCGCTCAGACTGTGAGCACTGTGTAGTCACGCGGGCGGCGATGCCGCCTGGCTTGGCCGGCCCGGCATCCACACGCACCGTGTAGGGGTCCGTTCGCCCTCCTGAGGGGGCTGGATCTAGGGGTTGCCCCTAGGGGGGCGTCCGCCCATAACTTCGGCTCGCGCAATAGCGACACAAATTGCCCGTACAGCCGGCCCTCGACGCACCTTCGCTGAGCCGCGGCCGGCCAGGCGAAAGGTATGGACGTTGGCTGATTCACTGGACGGCTGGGACTACATCATTGTCGGCGGTGGCGCCGCGGGATCAGCGCTCGCCGCCCGTCTTTCCGAGGATTCGGCGGCGAATGTCCTGCTGCTGGAGGCCGGAAAGGACATTCGCCCGGAGAACCGTCCCGCCAATTTCCAGGGCCGCACATTCGACTTGGACATGGAGGCTCAGCCCGAATTCTGGTGGCGCGGCCTGGAAACCCGAATCCATCCGGCGCTGGATCCCATTCCTTTCCAGGCCGGCCGCGGAATCGGCGGCACATCCCAGGTGAACGGTCTCTTCTCCATCCGCGGCGTGCGGGAGGACTTCGACCGCTGGGTCGCCCTCGGCGCCAAGGGATGGTCCTTCGACGAGGTCCTCCCGTCGTACGTCAAATTGGAGGACGACCTCGATTTCCCGGACGCCCCCTACCACGGGAAGGGCGGCCCGCTGCCGATCTACCGTGAACCGCAGAAGGACTGGGGCGGGGTGGACAACGCCTTCCGGGACGCGGCACTGGACCTGGGGGTCCCCTGGCACGACGACACCAACGCGCCGCAGGCGACCGGCCTCTCCCCGTTCGCCATGCACATCCGCGACGGCAAGCGGGTGGCCGCCAACGACGGTTACCTGGAGCCCGCCCGCGGGCGGGCCAACCTGACCATCCGGGCCGGGGCCCTGGTGGACAGCGTGACCTTCGCCCCCGGCACGAAGCGGGCGAACGGCGTCAAGCTGGCGGGCGGCGAGACCATTCCGCTGGCGCCGGGCGGCGAGGTGATCCTCTCGGCCGGAGGCACGCTCTCACCGGCGCTCCTCGTACGCTCCGGGATCGGCCCCGCCGACGACCTCGCCCGCCTCGGCGTGGACAAGGTCGCGGATCTGCCCGTGGGCCAGGAGCTCACCGAGCATCCCTTCATCGTCCTGGCCCTGCCGATTGAGCTGGAGAAGGCCGCGAGCCCCTTCGGCCGGACCGTGAACGTCACGTGGCGCTACTCCTCGGGCCTGGCCGGAGCCGGCGACAACGACATGATGATCATCCCGAACAACGGCTGGCTCGGCATTCCCGGCGTCTGCATCTGGCAGATGCACGCCGTGAGCCGCGGAAAGCTGGTCTTCACCTCGCTCGATCCGCTCGCCGGCCCGCTCGCGGAGTTGCGCATGCTCACCGAGCAGAGCGACCTGCTGCGCGCCAAGGACGGTCTGGAGCGGGTCAACGAACTGGTCAACCACACCGCCTTCACCTCCATCCTGGCCGACAAGCCGAACCTGCCGTCGGCCGAGGAGCTGCCCACGGTGACCTTCGCCAGCCACCACGTGGCCACCACGGTCCGGATGGGCTCCCCGGACGACGCGACCACCGTGGTCGACCCCGAGTGCCGGGTGCTGGGCGTCGAGGGCCTGCGCGTCATCGACCAGTCGGTGATGCCCGAGGTCATCCGCGGCAACCCCCTGCTCACCGTTCTCATGATCGCCGAGCGCATGGCGGACCGCATCAAGGCCGCACGCGCCTGATCACCCGTGCAGGGGCCGACCCCAACAGGCTTGGCCCCTGCACCGTTTGACAGCCGAGCGCCGTTAAGTCAAACTCCACCGTGTTGATACTGAACACCGTGTAGTCCCCGATGTTGCTCATCATTGCCGGTCTCCGCAGTCAGCACCGGCCAAGTGACAGAAAGAAGCCAAGTCGTGGTTGACACCGTCCCCAGGACTCAGCACAGGCCCGGGCTCATGCTCGCGTTGCTGGCATTTGCGCAGTTCATCGTTGCCGCCGACTACAACATCGTTTATGTCGCGCTCCCCGACATCGGCCATGCCCTCGGCTTCACCGCCCAGTCGCTTCAGTGGGTCGTGAGTGCGTACGCGGTGGCCTTCGGCGGTCTCCTGCTCTTCGGCGGCCGTCTCGTCGACCGTCTCGGCGCCCGCCGGATCTTCATCCTCGGTGCCGCGATCTTCGGCATCTCCTGCCTCGTCGGCGGTCTCGCCACGGACCCGGGTGTGCTGATCACAGCCCGCGCCGTCCAGGGCCTGGGAGGCGCACTCCTTTCGCCCGCCACGCTGACCCTCGTCAACATCCGTTTCGAAGAGGGCGCCGAGCGCAACCGCGCGATGGCCGTCTGGGGTGCCTCCGGCAGCGGTGGTCTCGCGGCCGGCGCGCTGCTCGGCGGTCTGCTGACCAACGCGTGGGGCTGGGAGTGGGTCCTGTTCATTCTGGTCCCGATGGCCCTGCTGGCCGCGGTCGCCGCTCCCGCCCTGCTGCCGGCCGACGAGCGTTCGCAAAGTGGCGGCAGCTTCGACGTGCCGGGCGCGCTGCTCGCCACCGCCGGTTCCTCGCTGCTGGTCCTCGGTCTGGTCAGCGGCCCCGAGGCGGGCTGGGGCTCGCTGCGCGGCGTCGGCTCGATCGGTGCCGGCGTCCTGCTCCTCGCCGTCTTCGCCCTGGTCGAGAACAAGACCCGGGAACCGCTCATCCCGATGCGGCTGTTCGGCAACCGCAGCCTGGTGACCGCCATCGTCGTCATCCTGGTGTTCCAGAGCGCGCTGGCCGGTTCGTACTACCTGTTCACCAACTACATGCAGGGCGTGCTCGGTTACGACGCGCTGGAGGCGGGCCTCGCCTTCCTGCCGCTCACCATCATCTCGATGGGCGCCTCCCTCAAGATCACCGGCGTTCTGCTGGGCAAGTGGGGTCCGCGCGCCACCCTCTTCACCGGCATGCTCATCAATGGCACCGGCATGATCATCCTGGCCTTGGGCATGAGCACCGGCGCGACGTTCTGGCAGCTGGTGCCGGGGCTCGTCGTCTGGGGCATCGGTGGCGGTGTCACCTTCCCGGCGATGTTCGTCTGCGCCGCCTCCGGCGTCGCCCCGAGCGAGGCCGGTATCGCCTCCGCCCTGGCCTCCGCCTCGCAGCAGATCGGTGGCGCCGCGGGCCTCGCCGTCCTGGTCGCGATCGCCAACGCGGGTCTGAACCTGGACTCCGGTGCGACGCCGGCGGTGGCGGACGTCTCGGACGGCCTGCGCACCGCCATGTGGATCGGTGGCGCGGCCTCCGTGATCGGCGGCCTGCTCGCCTTCACCCTGAAGAAGCCCGGCAGCGCCGCCCCGGCGGCCGCCGACGCACCGGCGCAGCAGTCCGACGAACTCGGCGCCGTCTCGCACTGAGCGGCGCGGACTTCTCCCGGGGCGGGCCCCAGCAGGACAGCGGGACTCACCCCACCCCCGAACGCGGGTTCATGGCCGGGCATTCCCCCGACCGGCCATGAACCCGCCACCACCATTCCCCAATACACCGCTACGCGGCGTCCCCCACCGCCGCTCCCAGCCAGTGAGGTCGACGGATGCCGGCGAGCCAAGTCAGCCCGGATTCCTGGATACAACGCTTCGCGGTGTCGGAGAGCAGCGAACTACGGCTCGTCTGTTTTCCGCACGCCGGAGGCTCGGCGAGCTACTTCGGGCCGTTGGCGCGGGCCCTGGCCCCGGGCGTCGAGACCTGGGCCATGCAGTACCCCGGCCGCCAGGACCGCTACCGCGAGCCGCTCCTCGACAGCGTCACCGACCTGGCCGACGCCGCCTTCATGGCGCTGCGCAGGGAGCTCCGGGCCCCGTACGCTTTCTTCGGGCATAGCCTCGGTGCCGTCGTGGCCTTCGAAGTCGCCCGTCGCTTCGAGCAGTTGACCCCGCAGGGACCGGTGCGCCTGTTCGCGTCCGCGCGGCGCGCCCCGTCCGTAGCGGGCCAGGCCGACGTCCACCTGCGCGACGACGACGGTCTGGTCCAGGAGATGACCCGCCTCGGCGGTACGGACACGGCCGTTCTCGCCGACCCCGAACTGCGCGCCCTGGTCCTGCCCGTCGTACGAGCCGACTACCGCGCGGTGGAGAACTACAGCCCCTCGGCCGGGGCCCGGCTCACCTGCCCCGTCTCCGTGCTCGTCGGAGACGCCGACCCGGTCACCCCGGTGTCGGACGCCGCCGCCTGGGACCTCCACACCACCAAGGGCGCCGACGTCCAGGTGTTCGCCGGGGGGCACTTCTACCTCGACTGGCACACGGCCGCAGTGGCCTCGGCGATCACCCGCTCGCTGTGACCACGGGCTCGGGCGGCCGGTTCGCCCCTCGACGGCACACACGCCTCGGCTGCGGACAGCCGAAGCGGCGAACCGCTGCCCGGCGGGGAACTCCCGGCAGCGGCCCCGCGGCCTCGACGCACGCCGACGGCGATCGCCGTCGGTCAGCGGAATGAACCCCCGTGCTCCTGACGTCCGGCTGCCTGGAGCGCCCCCACCAGCTCCGTCCGCCGCTTGATGTTGAGCTTGCGATAGATCCGCGTCAGATGCTGCTCCACCGTGCTCACGGTGACGAACAGGCGGCCGGCGATCTGTCGGTTGCTGAGCCCGCCGACCGCGAGCTGGGCGACCCTCATCTCGGCGTCGCTGAGCGCCTCCATGAGGGGCCCGTTCTGCGTCGCGGGCCGAGCGCCCCGAGCCGCCTCCTCGTCGGTGTCCGTCGCCAGGGGCGCGGGGGACGGGATCCGCACCCCGCTCTGTTCGGCCATGAGCCGGGCCCGGCGCAGCATGAGACGGCCCTTGCTGTACTGGCCCAGCTCCTGCTGAACCCAGCCCAGGTCATGCAGAGCGAAGGCGAGTTCGAGCGGCGCCTCACACGTCTGCAGGCACTCGGCCGCCTTCGTGAGCAGTTTGAGGCGCTCGTCCAGCGAGCTGACCGCGGCCAGCTTCCGCAGCGTCCCGGCGTAGACCCGTGGATGCGCGGGGCCGCACATCCGCACCTGCTCGGTCAGCAGGAGCCGGGCCCGCTCATGGTGCCCGAGACGGATGAGCGCCTCGGCGGCGCTGGACCGCCACGGCACGGCCACGGGGTTGTCGATCCCCCACCGACCGGCGAGCTCCCCCGCCGCGAGGAAGTCGTCCAGGGCCGCCGAAACCTGGCCGTCCGCAAGGTACTTGTGGCCACGGGCACGCAACAGCCGCATGCCCAGCGGGGTTTCGAAGATGGCCTGCGGGATCGACGACTGCGCTTCGTCGACCGCCGGGCTCGTACTGCCCGTCAGCGCGCTCGCGTGCAGTGCCGTACTCACCGGAAGCCCCAGCATGACGCCCCAGCTCCGGGCCGGGAGCAGCGCCAACGCCTGCTCGACCTGCTGTACGGCGGCCCTGGGGTCGCCCTGCCGCAGCCTGATCTCCGCGTGTGCGGCACAGAACAGCGCCTCCCACACCACGGCGGAGTCACGCCGCGCCTGGGAGATGAATCCCTCTACCCACTGCCGGGCCTCCTGGAGCCGCTCGGCGTGGATCAGGGTGTGCACCGACGTCAGCAGGAGCGCCGCCGTGCCCTCGTTCAGGGCGTAGTGGCGCAGTGCCTGCTGGGCCTCACCCACCGATGCGGCGTCGGGTCCCGCGGTCAGATTGCGACGGAACATCGCCGCGGCACGCCGCTTGGTCCAGGCCTCCGGCGACACACCGCCCGTGGCCGTGGTCTCCTCGGCCTCCCTGCCGGGCCATTCGACGGATCGTTCCGGGTAGACCACGTTGAGCCAGGCGCACGACGCCTCCAGGTGAGAGGACGTCACCAGGTCGTGGGTCGCCAGGGCCCCTTCGGCACCGTTCTTCAGGATCTCGATCGCCTCATCGGGGCGCCCGAACCACATCAGCGCGTCGACGGGCGCCGTGACGTGCCGGCCGGAGAGCCGACCGGCCCTGGAGTCGGCCGCCAGTCCACCGACCCTGCGGTACGCGGCGTACGGGTCGGTCCGCCAGGTGGCGCGAACGATCATCGCCGTGGTGACGGCCTGCCGCCGTTCGTCCGTGTCGTACTGCAGCGCCACGCGCAGGCAGTCCAGCGCGAACTCCACCTCCCCTTCGGCGAGGGCCGCTTCGGCCGCCTCGTGCAGCACGGGGATCGCGCAGTCCGTGTCGACGCGGTCGGCACCGAGGATCTGGCGCGCGATGGTGATCGCCGAAAAGCCGTTCTTGAACATCACGTTGGCGGTGTGCGTCTGAAGGTCGGCCCGCTCCTCCGGCGTCATCCCGCTCAGCACGGCACTGCGGGCCTGGGCGTGTCGCAGCAGTCCGCCCGAGAGGATCCCGGTCTCCCTCAGGATGTCCAGGGCCTGGGCGCTCGTCTCCGCGTCCAGTCCGGCCAGTTGAGCGAGTACGGCGACGGACGGCGCCTCCTCGAGCACGGCCAAGTGCCGTGCCACCTGGAGGACTTCGGGCTCGTAGCGGAAGACACAGCTGATCAGGGCCTGGCTGAATCCGTCGGCGACGCGGAAGTGCGAGCTCTGCGACTCGACGGTGCTCCGGTTGTCCTTGACGAGGCCACGCAGCAGGAGAGGGTTACCGCCCGTGACGGCGTACCCGTCGGCCGCCAGCCGCTGCGCCTGCGCGCGGCCGAGCTCTTCGGCCATCACGTCCTCGACGCCCTGCGGAGACAGGAGCGGAAGCCTGACAAATCGAACCTGGGGCTCGGGCGGCAGCTCCGCCTCGGACAGCGTGGCGATCCGGCGCGAGTGCGGCGACTCGTTGAGGACGACGAGCAGCTTCTGGGAGCGCAGCCTGCGGACGACGTAGGAGAGGCAGCGCAGCGAGGGCGTATCCCCGGAGTGCGCGTCGTCGATGCCGATCACCAAGGGACGCCGCGCCTGTTCGACGATGTCGAGCAGGGCCATGCACATTCCGTGGAACGTCTGCGGCGCCACGTCGTCCGTGCGCCCTCCCTGGAGAAACCGGGTGGTCAGTACGGATTGAGCCTCCGCCACCCAGCGCATGGCCCGGGCCCGGGGGCCGGACGGGATCTGGGTGGTGTGCAGCAGATGCGCCAACAGGCCGAAAGGTACGGCCTGTTCCACTCGGGAGGCGGTCGCTCCCAGATAGTCCGCTCCGTTCGCGTCCACATGGGCCGCGAACTCGTTCAGAAGTTCCGTCTTGCCGCATCCGACCGGGCCACTGACCACAGCGACTCTGCTGTTCCCCGCCAGGCATTCCTCGAACAGGTCCTGCAACGCGTTCAGCGGCCGGACCCGCTCCGACAGAACGGACGACACCGAACGTTGACGTGGAACCTCTACGCGGTGTGTGGATATGCCTGTCACCGTCATACTCGTTCATTCCCCCTGCAAGATACGAGTGTTACGCCGCAGCGTGGCCGTCCCGAGACGGCCCGGCTATTTAAATACCGGACGACCCGTTCTGTCAACGACAGTTGATCATCGTCGGGCCGCAACCGAGCACGCTGAAGGGGCACTTGGAGGCGCGACGGAGTCCCGGAAGCCACACCGCTTCAGAGGGCCAGGTCAGAACGCCGAGCGCCTGGCCGTGGAACGCAACGGGCCGGGCCGGGTGAATTGCATCACATCACGACGAAGGATCAGCGAAGGATCTCGAACGAGCGGGTACGGATTTCAGATATTTTACGGTCCGATGAATTCTCAATTGAATTCACTTTGTGGAGCAACCATTTGATGATACGTCAATTATCCGTAGTCCGCCCGGCTTCATGAGTTTCCGCATTCCCGCTCGAGCCTGCCGGCAAGGCCGAGGTAGTGGGCGCGCCGGGGCACCGGCACCAGCGCCTGCACCAGGAGGCGCCACATCTCGCCGATCCTGCGGAGCTGCGGCCCCCGGGGCTCCAGGGTCCGGCCCACCATGCGACTGCCGACGAAGAAGCAGATGATGGAGTGGGCCACGACCTCCACGTCGACGTCCGGCTGCACGTCCGACTCCTTCACCGCGTCGAGCAGTCTGGCCGCGGCGATGTCCGCCCACTCCCGGAACGGGTGCCGGAACGGGTGCCGGAGTTCGACCCTGCCGACAGCGAGCCGGAGACCGGCCCTGGCGATCGGCTCTTCGAGGGCCAGCCGCGTTATCGCGAACGTTATCCGCATGAGGACTTCGAGCGAGGGATGCCCTTGACCATCGATTTCCTTCGCGATCCGCAACGAAGAGCGGTACTGAAGATCCATGATCGCGTGTACGAGATCTTCCTTCGACGCGAAATGAAAGTACAGAGCGCCTTTGGTGACCTGCGCGTGCGCGACGATGTCACTCAGACTCGTCGACTCGTAGCCGTGCCGATCGAACAGGTCGGCGGCTGCTTCGATGATCGTCGCGCGCGTCTGCTCGGCACGGGGCTGCCTCGCCATCGACTGGAACACTCCCGGGGCAGAGAAAAGAACGGGATGAGCCGTTTGTTTATTACTCCCAGTACACGATAGCTCACTGAGATGCTCTCATGTGGTGAACGCTGTTTCCACTGCGCCCGGAGGTACGGATCTGGTGCGCCGCCGAGCGGGGACGGTTCGTTCGTGCGGGCACGACCCGACGGGGCGTGGTGCGCCCCGATGGCGGCGCCGCGGCGGGCGCGCGCGCGGCGCCATCGCACCGAATCAGCCGGCGGCGCTCCGCGCGGTGTGCGCGGCGATCGCCACCGTGCCGACCGTGCACTCGAAGACGGTCTGTTCGTCCTGCGTGGCCGCCACTCGAACCTGGGTGCCGTCCTCTTCTGCGGCCACCACCTCCATCCAGGTGGGCCGGTCGAGTTCGGCGTACCGGTGGAATGTCGCGTGGAACGACGCCTGCACGCGCCCCGCGCTCCCGACTCGGACCCTTACGGCCTGGCGGGCCGCCTCCAGGAACAACATGCCGGGAACATGGTCGAGCGGGTGGTCGAAAAGAACCGGATGTCCGGTATCGACCCGCAGTTGCCACCGACCACGCTTATCCGCCGGTGCCAGGACGACGTCCGCCCCGGTGGTCCGGTGCACGGCGGCCGCCGGAATACCTGGAGGCGGCGACAACGCGGACACCGAGGCCGGGGTCCGGCCGCCGCGAAGTCGGCGGTAGACGGATTCACTGACGCAGCTGAATCCGACCTCCGCCCGCGCGACGACCGCTCCGTCCCGCCGGACGTCCGCGCGATAGCGAATCCCCGTGGTGACAGAGCCCCGGCGCTGGATCTCGGAACACGTGATGTCGAGAACGAGCTCCGCCGGAACACCGGCCACGGCGAGGTGCTCGGGATACGTCGTGACGCGAAGTTCCTGCAGCACAAACTGATGACCGAGTGGAACACCGTATTCCGCGTGTGCGAGCAACGCGCCGCACTGCCGAACGGTCTCGATCACGAGCAACGGTTCGTATGTGGCCCTGTCCGGCGACACAAAGAGACTGTGCGCCCGGGGCCACTGGGCGGACACGCAGAATCGATCCGTCCCGGCTGTCACCCAGTCCGTGAGGAACGTCTCCGCGACCGCCGCGCGGTGAACAAGCTGCCGAGGAACGGTCGCCGTCATGGACCGGTCCTCTCTGTGGACGATGGATGGAACGCACCGTCGCGCCGGAGCAACTGCCCCCGTCGGATCGGTCCGTGCCCCGACAAGGTGCGGTAACTGAGGCATCTCTCCCCCTCGATCCCTCGAAACCCATGGAACACGGGAAGGCACCCGTGCCATTGAGCGCTAGAGTACGAGGCGACCGGTTTGTTTTCAATGTGATCTAGTCGGCTCGACACGCGCGTGAAATACAGTCGACCAGGTTTCGCGGAGGGGCTCTTCATGGCAAAGCAGGAGCGCGCCATCAGGACGCGTAGAGCGATCTTGGAAGCTGCGGGCGCGGTCTTCGACGAGCACGGCTATGCCTCCACCACCATCTCGATGGTGCTGGAGCGCGCCGAAGTCACCAAGGGAGCCCTGTACTTCCACTTCCCCTCCAAGGAAGCTCTGGCTCAGGCGGTGTTGGACGAGCAGGTGCCGTCCGGAGCGGTACCTCCGCAGCCCTGCAAGTTGCAGGAGATCATCGACATCACCTTCGTCGTGGCGGAGCGGCTGCTGGACAACGCGCTCCTCAGAGGAAGCGTCCGGCTCACCGTGGACCAGTGCGCGCCGCCTGGCGTCGATCACACGGGACCGTTCCGCCTCTGGGCGGAGCACCTGATGGAATTGATGGAACAGGCCCGCGCACAGGGCGAGTTGCTGCCCAGTGTGGAACGGAGGGACACCGTGGAGCTGGTGGTCGGGGGCTTCGCCGGCATCCAGCTGATGTCCCGGGCGCTGACCAAGCGGGAGGACCTCGGACACCGGGTCTCAGTGCTGTGGGGCCACATCCTGCCGAGCATCGCGGTGCCCGGGCTGCTTCTCTCCCTCGACACCAAAGCCGACCGCGGCGCCCGTATCCTCGCCAGTCTCGACCTGTCCTGAGCCATGATCCTGCTGACAGGCGCCACCGGAACCGTCGGACGGCTGGTGGCAGAGCGCCTCTCCCCTACTGAGCCCGTGCGTCTTCTGACCCGGAACCCGGTCCGCGCGGCCCCTCCGGCCGGTCGCCAAGTCGAGGTGGTGGGCGGTGACTTCGGGGACTTCGGGAGTCTGGTCCGGGCGCTGACCGGCGTCCGGTCCGCGCTCCTCGTCACCGCGGATCCGCTGACACACGCCCATGACGAACACTTCGTCAGGGCCGCGCGCACAGCAGGGGTGCGGCACGTGGTGAAGCTCTCCGCGCTGGCCGTGACCGATCCCGGAGCCACCGACCTGATCACCCGTTGGCAGCGGGGCAACGAGGACCTCCTGCGCACGTCCGGCATGGCGTGGACCCTTCTGCGTCCTCGCGCCTTCATGTCCAACACGCTCGGCTGGGCCCGCTCGATACGCGAGGAGGGGGTGGTACGCGCGCTCGACGGCACGTCGGCGAACGCCGTCGTGGATCCGCGCGACATCGCGGACGTCGCCGCTCTGGCCCTGACGGATCCGGAACGCCACGGCGGCCGTGCGTATCCGCTCACCGGCCCCGCGCCCATCGCCGCGGCCGAACAGACGGCGGTGCTCGCCGAGGTTCTCCAACGCCCCCTTTCCTTTTGCGAGTTGACGGAGAGTCAGGTCCGCGAGCGGCTCGGTGCGCGTTACCCCGGTCGGGTGGTCGACGCGCTCATGGAGAGCGCGGCACGCCAGCGCTCGGGCGCCAAATCGCGTGTCGATCCCACCGTGCGAGAGTTGCTGGGCCGGCAGAGCGGCGACTATCGAGCCTGGGCGACCGACCACGCTGGGCTGTTCGCCACGTGACTCTGCGCTTCACGGGCAGGTGAGGTGAGCGAGGGAAGGGGTCCTGCCACTACGCCCGACGGCGCACGACGTACGGGAGCGGCACGCGCGCGCCTCGTAGGCCGCAGGCAGGCCAGGCACGGGCAGGCACCCGGCAGGCCAGGCACCCGCCAGGTCAGACACCGGCAGGTCAGATGCCCACGAGCCATGTCACAGCGACGTCATGACGTGCTTGATGCGGGTGTAGTCCTCGAAGCCGTACGCCGACAGATCCTTGCCGTAGCCGGACTTCTTGTAGCCACCGTGTGGCATCTCGGCGACCAGGATCATGTGCGTGTTGATCCATACGCAGCCGAAGTCGAGCCGCTTCGACATGCGCATCGCGCGGGCGTGGTCCTTCGTCCAGACCGAGGAGGCGAGAGCGTAGTCGACACCGTTGGCCCACTCGACGGCCTGGTCCTCGTCGGCGAAGGACTGGACGGTGATGACCGGGCCGAAGACCTCGTTCTGGATGATCTCGTCGTCCTGCTCAAGGCCGGAGACGACGGTGGGAGCGTAGAAGTAGCCGTGTTCACCGACGCGGTGACCGCCTGCCTGGACCTTGGCGTGCGGCGGGAGCCGGTCGATGAAACCGCTCACCTGGGCGAGCTGGCCGGAGTTGTTGAGGGGGCCGAAGAGCACACCCTCCTCGTCGATGCCACCGGTCCTGATGTCGGCGGCGGCCTTGGCCAGGGCGGCGACGAACTCATCGTGGACGGACTCGTGCACCAGCACCCGGGTGGCGGCCGTGCAGTCCTGTCCGGCGTTGAAGAAGCCGGCCGTCGTGATGCCCTCCACGGCCTGCGCGATGTCCGCGTCGTCGAAGACGACCACGGGCGCCTTGCCGCCGAGCTCCAGGTGGACCCGCTTGACATCCTTGGCGGCGCTCTCGGCGACCTGGATGCCGGCGCGCACAGAACCGGTGATGGCGGCCATGGCCGGAACAGGGTGCTCGACCATGAGCTGCCCGGTGCTGCGGTCGCCGCACACCACATTGAGCACCCCGACGGGCAGATCCAGCTCCCTCAGTACGCCGCCGACGATCCCGGCGAGCAGCACCGTGGAGGCGGGGGTGGTGTCCGAGGGCTTGAGGACCACGGTGTTGCCCGCGGCGATCGCCGGTGCGAACTTCCACACCGCCGTCATCATCGGGTAGTTCCAGGGCGCGACCTGCGCGCACACACCGATCGGCTCTCGCCGGATGATGGAGGTCAGGCCCTCCGTGTACTCCCCCGCCGCCTTGCCTTCCAGCAGCCGCGCGGCGCCCGCGAAGAAACGCAACTGGTCGACCATGGGAACGATCTCTTCGGTCCTGGTCACGGCGCGCGGCTTGCCGGTGTCGCGGCACTCCGCCTCGACCAGCTCCTCAGCGCGCGCCTCGACGGCGTCCGCGATCTTCAGGAGCAGCTTCTGCCGGATACTGGGGGTGGAGTCGCGCCACGCGGGAAAGGCCGCCGCCGCGGCCGCCATCGCCGCGTCCACGTCCGCCGCTCCCGACAGCGGTGAACTCGCGTACACCTCACCGGTGGTGGGGTCGACGACCGGCAGGGTACGACCGTCCTTCGCGTCGACGAATTCGCCGTCGACGTAATTGCGCAGCGTACGGAATTCGCTCACGACGTTCTGTGCTCCTCGTGGCTCGGGAATCGTGGGGATACGGGAAGTCCGCTGTCGGGACCGGCTGGTGGACGTTGGCGATGACGATGGCGATGACGATGGCGATGGCGATGACGCAGCGCCCCGGTGGGTGGAGGGCGGCCGTGTGACTGCGTTCCGGTTGTGCCGGGTGAGGAGACCGGGCCGAGCGACGCGCGGAATTGGCGACTTCCGGGCCGGCGGGCCAGGCCTGAGGGACAGCAGCTGAGGGACAGCGGCTCAGGAACGGAAACCTGACCTGACCAGGCCTGGTCGCCGTCCCAGGCCAGTGACGCTATCCGCCGCCCGGGCAGCCAAGAAGTGGTGGATTCATCCATCGTATCGAAGCCGTATGGATGATCTGCACACCCAGTGAGGGCTGTGCGGTCGGGGCGGAGCAAGGCGACATCTGTCTGCGAGCCCTGGACGCGACCCCTGGAAAGACACTCATTGACGCGCAGAGGACATGTCCCTACTGTTGCGCCACGCGGTCGCCGGACTGACGCAGACCGCGTGTACCGGAACGTTCCCTTTTCCGCGGATCGCCTGATCGTGACGGCGGATGTGAACGGGTTCCGGAAAGTCACGGTCGTTGGCGACGGCTGGTGGCTCCTCAGGTCGCGGTTCGACCTGTTCGCTCATGACGCAGCTCGCAGCTCCCCTGTTCGCCCCTCTGACGCTGATCCCTGCCGCCCCCGTATTCATCGCGCCCCGCACCCGTCATTCGGTGTGCTCCGACGCGCGCCCTCGTGTTCCACGAGTCGTGTTCCCACAAGGGCCACGAGTCGTGTTCCAAGAAAGGCATGGCCCCCATGAATGAGCAGTCACACAGAAGCATGAGCCGGCGGTCGATCCTTCGGGCGGCCGGTGCCTCCGCGCTGGCGGCCCCCCTCGCCGGGAGTCTCCTCACCGCGTGCAGCACCAAATCGGCGCCGTCGGCCAAGCCGAACACCACGGTGACCGTCACCTCGTACGGCGGCTCGTACAACGACCAGCTGACGAAGACCCTGCTCAAGCCGTTCGAGAAGAAGACGGGTGTCCGCTCGTCGCTGCTGGCCAACACCAGCCTCGCCGGGCTCAAGGCCCAGGTGCAGTCCGGCGACGTCCAATGGGACCTGGTGGAGTTGACCGCACCGGAGTACCTCCAGGCCGTAGATGAGGGGCTGTTGGAGAAGCTGGACTACGGCGTCATCGACGACAAGGGGCTGCCCTCGTACGCGAAGGCCGACTACGGCATCAAGTATCTGAGCTTCCTCTTCGTGATGGCCTGGGACCAGAAGCACATCTCCGATGCACAGGCGCCCAAGAACTGGGAGCAGTTCCTGGACCAGGGGCGCTACAAGGGCAAGCGTTCCGTCTACTCGCAGTTGTCCGACAGCTCGATCCTGGAGGCGGCACGACTCGCCGCGGGCGTGCCGTTCGACAAGATCTACCCCCTCGACGTCGACGCCGCCCTGAAGTACCTGGCCCAGCACCCCGGGCGGGACGGGCTGATCTACCACACGGCCAATCAGGAGCCGATCCAGCAGCTCACCTCGGGTGAGGTCGCGCTCTCGACCAGCTTCAACAACCGGATCAGCGCCGCCCGCAAGGACGGGGCGCGGCTGAACTTCACCGCCAGGAACAGCGTCGTGGCGGGCGACTACTTCGTGGTCCCCAAGGGCGCCAGGAACAAGGAGGCGGCCTTCCGGCTCCTGGACTTCATGAGCAACGACCCCGCGGCCGGCGCCGACTTCATCCAGACCACCAACCTCACCCTGGCCAACACCCCGGCTCTGGCCAAGCTGCCGTCCTCGGTGGCCGATTCGCTGCCCACCAGTCCGAAACTGGCGGACTCCATCCTGGTACGCGACGACACCTGGTGGGCCAAGAACCTCAAGGCGACCGAGCAGCGCTTCAAGCTGTGGCAGGCGGGCAGCTGATGACGTCCACCGTCACGCCCGCCGCGGCGTCGGCACCCGCTTCGGCCGGTACCGACGCACCGCGGCGGCGCCGGCGCCCGCGCGGCACATGGTTGCTGCTGCTGGCGCCCGCACTCGCCTTCGACGCCGTACTCTTCCTGACACCCCTCGGCAAGCTGGTCGCGGCGAGCACCCACGGCCACGCCTACCAGCGCGTGCTGAAGGACCCGCTGGTGTCGCGGTCGCTCCTCAACACCTTCGAGATCAGCGCACTGTCGACGCTCGCCACGGTCGTGCTGGGGTATCTGCTGGCCGTGGTGATCTGGCGGCGCGGACCGCTGGCGCGGGTCATCCTGTTCGCTCTGGTGCTGCTGCCCTTCTGGACGGGCGTCCTGGTGAAGAACTTCGCCTGGGCGGTCCTGCTGCAGGACAACGGCCTGGTGAACACCGCGCTGCAGGGCCTCGGTATCACCGATGCCCCGGTGGCCCTGCTCCACAACCGCTTCGCCGTCGTGCTCGGCATGGTGCACTACCTGCTGCCCTACGCCGTCTTCCCGATCTTCGCGGCCCTGGCCGCGATCGACGACCGGCTCGAACTCGCGGCCCGGTCGCTGGGCGCGGGCGAGGCGTCGGTCTTCCGCCGGATCATCCTGCCCCTGACCGTGCCGGGGGTCTCCGCCGCGGGTCTGCTGGTGTTCATCATCAGCACGGGCTTCTTCATCACGCCCGTCGTGCTGGGCGGCCCCGGCGACATGATGATCGCCAATCAGATCGACTTCTACGCGAGGCAGTTGACCGACTTCGCAGGTGCGTCGGCGCTCGCGCTGCTGCTCACCGTCATCGTCAGCGTACTGGTCGCGATATACCAGCGGATCCTTCGCGCAGGAGGCGAATATGAGGCTCACTAGACCTCGGCATGTGTCCTCGCTGATCGCCTCGGTGCCGGTCTTCGTCTTCCTGGTCGTGCCGACGCTGATCGTGCTGCCGGTGGCGTTCACCGGCAGCCGCTACATCACCTTCCCGCCCGAGCAGTTGTCCACCGAGGCGGTCACCGGCTTCTTCCACGACCAGGCGTGGATGTCGGCCCTGTCCGCGAGTCTCCAGGCGGCCGGTGTCGCGGTGGTGATCGCGGTGCTGCTCGGCGGGACGGCCGCGGTGGCCCTGCACGGGCGTACGTTTCCCGGGAAGGCGGCGGTCACGGGCGTACTGCTCGCGCCGATGATCGTGCCCGCGGTGGTGCTGGCTCTGGCGTTCTACCAGTTCTTCATCTCCATCGGCATGGTGGGGACGGTCCTGCCGATCGGCCTCGCCCATGCCGTGATCGCCGTGCCGTACGCCTTTCTCACCGTACGGGCCAGCCTCGCCGGGCTGAACCCGGCGCTCGTCCACTCGGCGAGCAGCCTGGGCGCGGGAGCGTTCTCCGTCATGCGGTTCGTCTATCTCCCGGTCATCCGGCCGGGGCTCGTCGCGGGGGCCCTGTTCGCCTTCTCGGTGTCCATCGACGAGACGGTCATCGCGCTGTTCCTGCAGTCCCCGAACGCGACGACGCTGCCGGTGAAGATGTTCACCGACATCCAGTACAACCTGACCCCCAAGATCGCCGTGTCCTCGGCGTTGCTCGTCACCGTCGCCACGCTCGGTCTGCTCGTACAGGTCTGCTTCACCATTCGCCGCCGCTCCGTCGCACAGCTGCTCCCCTTGACCGCCCCCGAACAGACAGGGTGATCCATGACGACCACGACCACACAGCAGACATCCGCCTCGACCGCCCCCGAGGAGCGGCGTGGCGCCATCGAGCTCCGGGGCGTCCGCAAGACGTACGGGACTGTCGCCGCCGTCGACGACCTCGATCTGTCGGTCGAGCCCGGCGAGTTCGTCGCCCTGCTCGGGCCGAGCGGGTCGGGCAAGACCACCACCATGATGATGGTGGCCGGCTTCGAGGAACTCACCTCCGGCACCGTGCTGATCGACGGCGAACCGGTGGACCGGCTGCCCCCCAAGGACCGCAACCTCGGCGTCGTCTTCCAGAGTTATGCCTTGTTCCCGCACATGAGCGCCGCGGAGAACGTCGAGTTCCCGCTGCGCATGCGAGGCGTTCAGCGGGGTGAGCGCCGTAAGCGTGCGGAGGAGGCACTCGCCCGCGTCGGTCTGGCCGGGTTCGGCGACCGTCGTCCGCGTCAGATGTCCGGCGGCCAGCAGCAGCGCGTCGCGCTGGCCCGCGCTCTGGTGTTCAACCCCGCGGCCCTTCTCCTTGACGAGCCGATGGCCGCCCTGGACAAGCGCCTGCGCGAGCAGATGCAGGACGAGGTCAAGACGCTGCAGCAGTCGCTCGGCATCTCCGTCCTGTTCGTCACCCATGACCAGGACGAGGCCATGTCCATGTCCGACAGGATCGTGGTCATGCGCGACGGCAGGATCGTGCAGGAGGGCGCCCCCGAGGACGTGTACGCACATCCGCGGACCGACTGGGTGGCCAACTTCCTCGGCGACACCAATCTGCTGCCCTGCACGGTGCTGGAACGTCGGGACGGCGAAGCCGTCGTCGACCTCGGCGCGTGGGGAGTCGGCCGGGTACGGGACCGCGGGGCCAAGGGCGATGCGTACGCCGTCTCCATCCGCCCCGAGCATCTGCGGTTCGTCGACGCCGACCGCGCCGAGAACCGCGGCTCCGGCCGGGTGCTGTCGTCCACCGGCCTGGGAGCCACAGTCCGCCACCGACTGCACGTGGGCGGCCAGGACGTGGTCATGCGGGAGCTCGGCACGGGCTCGCGTGCGAGTGGCCTCCTCGACAGCGAGGTGACGGTCGGCTGGTCGCCACAGGAGGCTCAGCTGCTCGTCCTGGAGCCATGAGACTGCCGGGACGGGGCGCACCGAGAGGGTTTCACAGCGGGTCACTTGGGGCCGGCACGGAACTCATCGCAAGGAGGTGCGCCCGTCCTTGGTCCGTGCGGCCACCCATAAGGCGACCTGCGTGCGCGATCGAGCTCGCCTTGTCGCGGACCTTGTCCAGATGCGATGCGTGGCCTCGGTCTGCTCGGGGTGAGAATGCAGGCGGCGGAGACCTGCCGAGTAAAGAGAACGTATGGTCTAGTCCAAAGAGAGCTCTGGTCTAGTCCAACTCATTGACGTGATCGCGACAGCACCCAGAAGCTGGGGCCACTCCCCCACTCCCCTGGAGGCACAGTGAGACGTCTTCGCGCATGCCTGGGCGCGGCAGCCGCCGTGAGCCTGACCGCAGTCGGCACGACCGCCCTGGTCGCTGGCGATGCCTCGGGCGCGACCACCGCGCTCAGCAACCGCTGGTACGCCGCCGCTCCCTATCTGATGCCGCTGGACAACGACCCGCCGGACCCGGGCGCCATCATGGACGCGACCGGCCTCAAGGCGTTCCAGCTCGCGTTCATCCTGGCCCCCAACGGCGGCGGCTGTTCGCCCACTTGGGGCGGAACGGCGGCGGTCTCCTCGGACACCGCGGTGCAGTCCGTCATCAACACCATCCGCTCCAAGGGCGGCGACGTCTCCGTCTCGATCGGCGGGTACGGCGGCACCAAGCTCGGGCAGGCCTGTTCGGACGCGGCCGCCACCGCGGCGGCGTACCAGCAGGTCATCACCAAGTACGGCCTGCACGCGATCGACTTCGATCTGGAGGAGCCGGAGTACGAGAACACGGCGGCGATCAAGAACGAGATCGGCGCCGCCAAGATCCTCCAGCAGAACAACCCCGGTCTCTACGTCTCCGTCACCACGGCCGGGACGGCGGACGGCACCGGCTGGTTCGGAAAGCAGATGCTGCTGGAGGCCAAGTCGCAGGGGTTCACCCCGAACAACTTCTCCATCATGCCGTTCGACGGGGGCTTCAACGGCGCGGCGTCCCAGACCGGCGCCCTCACCAACTTCAACACGATCCTCCAGTCCACCTTCGGCTGGGACCAGGCCACCGCCTACGCCCACGAGGGCTTCTCCGGCATGAACGGCCGCAGCGACACCGGCGAGTACTTCACGCAGGCCGACTTCCAGACCGTGCTGGACTACGCCACCAGTCACAACATGGACCGCTTCACCTTCTGGTCCCTCAACCGCGACCGCCAGTGCACTCCCGCCGACAACGGCGGCCGTACGTCGGGCACGTGCTCCAGCGTGACCCAGAACTCCTGGGACTTCGCGAAGTACTCGGTGAAGTTCGCCGGAGCCACCCCGCCCACCGGCACCCCCACCCCGACACCCACTCCGACCCCGACTCCGACGCCGCCGAGCACCGCCTGCAAGACAGCCTGGAGCTCCACGGCGGTCTACACCGCCGGCAACGAGGTCTCGTACAACCACCACAACTGGAAGGCCAAGTGGTGGACCCAGAACGAGACGCCCAGCGCCGCCGAGTGGGGGCCGTGGCAGGACGAGGGGGCCTGCTGACGCTTTGAGGATCGGGACGGTCCGCCCCGGGCGGTCCGTCCTGCCGCCGGACGGCGTCCTGCTCGGCCTTTGCACCGCGACGGCAGGACCTTGACCTCTCATGCCGAAGCAACCGACAGAAGCTCACTGCCTCCGGCGCGGCCGGCTCGGCCCGTCGTCCCCGGTCCGACCTGGGGCTTCTCCTGGCCGATGGTCACATGGTGGGGCACGCCACAGCCCGGAAGTGCAAGTAACCCCTGATCAACAGGGGTCTCAGCTGGTGTCCGAGGGGCGAGTCGACCGCTGACGATACGGCCGTGGTGGCGCAAGCCAAGCTCTACCTGTGAGACTGCTGACGCTTCGCGCGTCGGTCAGTTGCAGGTGCGGATACTCCTCCTCGTCGAGCCGTCGGCATCCTCGGTCTCGGCGATGGCGCTGAGCACTTCGGATGCGGCGAGCTCGTCGCGTGCGGCGAGCCTGTCGAAGCCGTTCAGGGCCCGGTAGGGGTAGCGACGTCCTGGAGATCCGCGCCCCCTACCCCGCGGCCGGGCTCTCGGAGGGCGCGCTGCGGGGCCGACGCCTCGCCTCCTGGAGCACGCGGCGGCGTATCAACCCGCGCACCGTCATGCCCTTCCACCAGAAGGTCGAGAAGGCCGCCCCGATGCCCTCACCTTCGCGGAGAACCTGCCGGAGACGGCCGCGGAGCTGTACGTCACCGACGCCGCGGGCCAGCGCATACACAGGGTCTTCCTCGCCTCCGGACGGGTCCGCGGGGAAGGCGTCGACATCACCGGCGAGCGCGCAGTGGACGCCATCTGCTTCGCCGACACCCGCGGCTCCCAGGTCGAGATCGTGCAGAACGTCGGCCGGGCGCTCCGCCTGAACCGGGCGCCCCCCGTCATGACCGGCTCCGGGCGGCGAGAGCGGATCGACTACGCGCCATCCGTCAGTCGAGAAGGGCCTCGGCGACACGCTCGACGGCGCGTGGCCTTCACCACAGTTTGCTCATTTGAGGACTGATAAACCCATATACGTAGTTTTATAGCTAGCTGCGCTCCCTCGGCATCCAGCTCCAGGGATTCGACGACCAGTGACACGGGAGAAGCGTTTGATCACGGCACGTAAAGGACGCACCCGGCTGGCGGCTGCGGTCGGTGTACTTGGCGGTGTTCTCTCACTCACGGCCCTCGGCGGTACCAGCAACGCTGCTACCAGCGGAAACGGCGCCGCGAATCACCCGACACCGCAGGCGCGGGCGGATCAGCCGGCCGCCCAGGAAGCTTCCGACGCCCGAATAAAGGTCACGCCCAAGCAAGGTGCCTTCGATGTCGGGATCAACGACTCCGTCAAGGTCACCGTCAGCAACGGCAAGCTCACCAAGGTGACCATGACCGCCGTCGCGACCGGTGCCGAGGTTCCGGGCACCCTGTCCGCCGACGGTACGTCCTGGAAGCCGAACGGCCGGCTGGAGCGGGCCACCAAGTATCAGGTCGCCGCGGAGGCCAAGGACGCCAAGGGCCGCTCCGTCACCGGGAACGCCACGATCACCACGCTCTCCCCGGCGAACAACTTCATCGGGCACCTCTCCCCCGAGGACGGCTCGACCGTCGGCGTGGGCATGCCGGTGACGGTCAACTTCGACAAGGCGATCAGCAACAAGGCCGCGGTGGAGTCGAAGATCCAGGTCAGCTCCAGCAGCGGCCAGCAGGTCGTCGGCCACTGGTTCAACGACGACCGCCTGGACTTCCGCCCCGACAACTACTGGAAGCCCGGCTCCACCGTCACCGTCACGCTCAACCTCCACGGCATCCAGAAGACGGTCACGTTCAAGATCGGCCGGAGCCAGATCAGCACGGTCGACGCCAAGACGAAGCTGATGACCGTCGTACGGGACGGCAAGACGATCAAGACCATCCCGATCTCGTCCGGCAGCACCGAGCACCCGACGTACAACGGTCAGATGGTCATCTCCGAGAAGTTCAGCCAGATCCACATGAACGGTGCGACCGTCGGCCTCACGAAGAAGGACGGCAAGCCCTCCTACGACATCGCGGCCGTACCGCACGCCATGCGCCTGACCGACTCGGGCACCTTCATCCACGGCAACTACTGGGGTGCCGACGCGGTCTTCGGCAAGGTCAACACCAGCCACGGCTGCGTGGGCCTGAAGGACGTCAAGGGCGGCGGCGACGGCAAGCAGCCCGCCGCGTGGTTCTTCGACAACTCGATGATCGGTGACGTCGTGATCGTCAAGAACTCCGAAGACAAGACCATGGTGGCCCCCGACAACGGCCTCGGCGACTGGAACATGCCGTGGAGCGAGTGGGTGGCGGGCAGCGCGACCGGCTGACGCCACGTCATTCCCCAAGCATCTGAACCTGAATCCCTTCCGCCAGGCGGCGGGCGACACCGTGTCGCCCGCCGCCTGCGGCGTCAGGGTGCTCGAGCAGCCCTCGCCGCGTGTGGGACCGCGGTTGCGTCACGTCGCCCAACAGACGACCGATGTCGGCGGATTGGTGGGCTGTTCGACACCAGTACTGTGCGCCCATCGCCCGCCAGTCCCGCTGGGTACTGGGATGGAAGTAGCTGATCGCGAGCAGCGCGAACAGCGCGGTGTTCAAGATCACCCGAGGCTACAGGTCATACGCGGCGTCGTCCGTCATGTCCTCCCTCCACGGCGCATCCTGCGGTCCGCCCGGCGAGCGGCCAGGGCGTTCCCGGCTGCCCCCTTCAGGATCGTGGCGGGGGGCGGCGAAGACCCGGCCGCATGGCGAACCAGCCCCATCCGCTGGGATACAGCAGACGTTTCCACCGTCGTCTCCCACAACCTCCTGGACCGCACGTTGATCTGCAACGAGCAGCACCTGCGCCACGCGCTGCGCGAGTTCGAGCGGCATCACAATGCGCACCGACCCCACCAAGCGATACACCAGACGGCGCCCCTGCGCTCGGTCCCCGAACCGATCACCGATCCCGAACGAGTGACCCGTCTCAACATACGCAGGAACGACCGGACCGGTGGAGTGATCCACGCGTTCTGCATGCGGCCTGACCTGCTCGGGTGAGGTATTCGGCAGGCGCAGAGCTGCGCACGTCGGCTCCTGGGTGCCTCATCCTCGTGACGCCCAGGAGCCGTCACCCGTCCTGGTCTTCGCCAGGTAGGCCCGGACCAGCTCCTGGCCGTCAGCGCACCGGCCCGATCCTCTCGGGCACTCCAGGCACTGCCGTAGGTGCTTCAGGTAGGCGTCGTAGCTTTCCTGCGCAGCGGGCCTGATGAAGGTGTCCTGCATCCCATGCCTCCCCGCGACGCGCGCCCGTCGGAGCGCTCCTTGGTGACCGATTGTCAGCGCAGCGCCCTCTTCGCCAAGACCGCGGGCCTTCCCTGCAGGGGTCGCGTCAGGTGCGAGGGCGGGTCGGCAGCATGGCCCAGACGGTCTTGCCCTCCGGAACGGTCCTGCCCGAGGGGTAGCGCCAAGTCCAGCCCCAGTGTTCGGACAGAGCGTCGACCATGCGCAGGCCACGGCCGTGCTCGTCCAGGGGGTCGCTCGTGCACGGGTACACGGGTGGGCTGTCGCTTGAGTCGATGACGGCGCACACGAGGTGGGCGGGTCGCAGGGTGAGCTTCAGCCATACCCCGGCCATGCCGGCCCGGGCGTGCGGCATGGCGTGCACCACGGCGTTGGCGGCAAGTTCGGCGACGACGGTGAGGGCGTCGGCGCTGCAGTGGTCCAACGCCCAGTTGGCAAGGGTGCGATGGGTGAAGTCACGTGCCTGGGCGCACCCCTGTGTGGTGCCGATGAGGCGCAGTACGGCAGTTCTGGAGGGGTCTCGCGAAGGCTCCTGCCGCGTCAACTCTCCAGATGTCGAGGTGCTGGAGACAGTTCCGCGCCTGAGGGCGTCGGGTGGTGCGGTCCGCTCCGTCAGTGGCGCAGCCGTGCCGGGAAGCCGGGGCGCTTGATGCGCAGGTGAGGACACAGCATCTCCCTGATGGGACGTCAGCGTGCGGGCGCCGACACACCGGTTGACGCCACGGGCTATTATCCACGCCGAAGGCACCTCCGTGCAATTTCACGGGAAATTGCGCGCACAGTGCTGGAAGCACGAGGCACGCGATGCGATCGGATCCAGTAGGTGGCGAGGTTGCATGCGTGGCGAAACGTGAGCAAGGAGAGTGCGGTGCCACCAGTTCCGAACGGAGTGCGGGCGAGCTCACTGGGCGTCCGCTGGATCAAGAGCCGGCACAGCAATGCCGAAGGCAACTGCGTCGAGGTGGCCGCCCTGGGCGATGGGGGTGTCGCGATGCGCAACTCCCGCGACCCCGACGGTCCGGCCCTGGTCTACACGCCGGCCGAAGTCGCCGCCTTCCTCGCCGGTGCAAAGGACGGAGAGTTCGACCACCTGCTGTGAAGCGGAGCCAGACGTCCTCACTTCTGTGGACGCCTCCAGCAGGACAGTGCGGGATGCGATAATGCCGTCTGCCGGTCTACGGGGAGTCAGTATGTCTGCCGAGTCACCTCGTATCTCCCGCCTCGAACCGTATCTGAACCGGGCCGAGCCCGCTCCGACCTTGCTGAAGATGCTGGTCGGAGTCCAGCTGACGGGTATCCGCGAAGACCTCGGTCTCTCCCAGGACCAGGCAGCGCGAGCCGTGGGGTTCAGTCCGGCGAAGCTGTCGCGCATCGAGGCGGGCAAGGGCCGCCGGCCCCCGACGGAGGCCGATGTCCGCGCGCTGCTGGAGCTGTACAAGGCCGATGACCACGAGGCGCAGGTGCTGCTGCAACTGCTGCGGCGCGCCGGTGAGCCGGGATGGTGGCAGCGCTACGACAAGCGCCTGATGCCCGAGTGGTTCGACCGGCTGGTCGGCCTGCAGGAGGCGGCCGCCGCCATCCGTACCTTCGAAATCCAGTACGTTCCGGGCCTGTTGCAGACTCCGGCCTACACCCGGGCGGTCGTAGAACGCGGTCTGCCGACGGCGCCGGCCCGCGAAGTGCAGCGCCGCATCGAGCTGCGCATGCGCCGCCGAGAGCTGCTGCAGCGCGCGGATGCCCCGCAACTGTGGGCGATCATCGACGAGTCCGTACTGCTACGCGTCCTGGGCAGTCGCGAGGTGATGCGCGAGCAGCTCCAGTACCTCGTCGAAATGGCTCAGCGCCCCCATGTGACCGTGCAGATCGTGCCCCTGGACGTGACGAACGCCTCCGCGCCCGCGATTCCCGTCACGTACCTGCGCTTCGGCGGCGTCGATCTGCCCGACATCGTGTACCTGGAGCACATCAAGAGCGCCGCGTTCCTGGAAGACCGCGACGAGACCGAGGAGTACCGGCTGGCCCTGGACCGGCTGGGTGACGAGGCGCTCAACCCGCGCGAGTCCCTGGTACGGCTGCGCGACACCATGGAACAGCGTTACGCCGCTCCGTAACCCGGCGCCCGGCAAGCGCATGGGACCCCGGGTTACGGCGCCGCGCTAGCGGATACGGCCCACGCCGCCGAACTCGACCCACTCCTGGGTGAGCTGACGGGAAACCACCTCACTGTTCGGCCGCCAGGTGGACACCTCCACCAGCCCCGGCTCGAGGATGTCCAGGCCCTGGAACCACTTCGCGACGTCCTTCTCCTGGCGTACGCGGCCCCAGTGTCCCTGCGTCGCCTGATCCATGAAGTTGGTCACGAACTCGCGGACCTCAGGATCCTCACTGACCAGCTGGCACATCACCATGCAGCTGCCGGGGACCAGCTGTTCGGCCACACGGCGCACCACAGCCGACGGACCATCGGTATCGCTGTCCGGGATACAGTGGAAGACCGAGTTGAACAGCAAGGCCACCGGCTGCGAGAAGTCGATCAGGCGCTGGGTGTCGGGGTGGGAGAAGATCCCATCGGTGTCCCGCAGGTCGGCCTGGATGACGGCGGTGCGCTCGTTCTGCTCCAGCAGGGCCCGGCCGTGGACCAGGACCATCGGGTCGCTGTCGACGTACACGACGCGGCTGGCCGGGTCGATCCGCTGCGCAACCTGGTGCACGTTGTCCTGGGTGGGCAGACCTGAGCCGTGGTCGAGGAACTGCCTGATGCCGTAGTCGGTGGCCAGCGTCCCGACCACCCGCTGCAGGAAGCGCCGGTTGTTCATCGCCAGGGCGCGTGTGCTGGGTACTACCTTGTCCAACTCGTCACAGGCCGCCCGGTCGGACGCGTAGTTGTCCTTGCCGCCCAGGTAGTAGTCGTACATGCGCGCGGCCGTCGGAACCGTGGCATCGATCTTCGTGGACACCTGCTTGTCAGGCTGCATCATTCCCCCAGTTCCGAGCCGCGCCAAGTGGACTGGCCCGGCAGAGAATACATCCTAGGGAAGCGGGAGTTGGCGATACCAGCCCCCGATCGAGGAACAGGTCGCACCCGGACCGAACGTCACCGACATCTACGGAGAACGGCACGGTCATGGGGACGCCTTCTTGCACGACCGGGTTCCAGCTGGTGCTGGTGTGGCCCGGCGGGGCAGGTGGCCTGCGGCCGCCCCGGTCGGGGTCGCCCGGAGCCCACGGGGGCACTCACGAAGAGTCCCGTACGGCGGGCAGCGCCTGGCGTACGTACTCCACGAAGCGGCGTGCGGCGGGGCTGGCGGCGTGTCCCTTCGGCAGGACGAGATCGATCCGACGCTCCAAGCGGACCCCGCGGAGCGGGATCAGCCGCAGGGACGCGACGTTGCCCGGGAGCAGGGCGAAGTTCAGCGGCTGGGAGACGAAGGTGACACCTACTCCCTCGGCCACGAGACCGAGGACGGTCGTCCATTCGTCCACTTCGCAGACGATGTGACGGGTCAGGCCGGCCTCGTGGAAGGCCGCGTCGACGAGTGACCGGATCGCCCACTCCGGATGGGTCTCGACGAATCGCTCGCCGGCCAACTGCTGCAGCGTGACCGACTCGGCCGTCGCGAGCGGCTGCCCTTGCGCACAGGCCAGCGCGATGGGCTCCGAGAGGAGAGGTACGACGTCCAGGCCCGGGACGCGACCGCACTCCGCGGAGACCAGGGCGCAGTCGAGCTCGCCTTCGCCCACCATGGCCAGCATGCGCAGGGCGGGCAGTTGACGCACCGTCATGTTCACGCCCGGGTGGGCGCGGGAGAAGCCCGCGATCCACGAGGCGAAGGGCAGGGAGTGGCCGCTCGTCTGTAGCCCGCCGATGCGCAGGTGCCCGGTGAGCAGGCCGCGGACATCCCGGACGGCCTGATACGAGGCGTCGACGGCGTCCAGCGCGCGACGGGCCGCGGACACCAGGGCCTCCCCCTCCGACGTCAGCCGCACCGGTCGAGTGCCGCGCACGAACAGCAGGGCGCCGACGTCCTTCTCCAGCGCGCGAACCGAAGAGGACAGGCCCGACTGAACGATCAGCTCGCGGGCGGCGGCGCGGGTGAAACTCCGCTCCTCCGCGAGGGCGACGAAGTGGCGTAGATGGCGAAGTTCCATGCGTTCAGTATCTCTGGCACAGATGAGGTGCAGCTCTGACAGGTCCAGCAGAGTTGGTATGGGGGAACGTGCGGGTCCGGTTGCCATCCCTGAGCGGCCGCACCTGTAAGCGGCCGCGCGGGTCGCTGTTCGGCGTTCCCGTCTCCCAGTCAGCCCAGAGAGGCAAGGAAAGATGAGCAGTGCCACCCACGGGGCCCGGCGACGAACGCCCGCGTCCGGTTCGGGTCCACGGACACCGCGGCATCGGGCGCGGAGCCGACAGGGCCGGGCCTCGCACGTGTCCGGGTTCCGGATCGTGGCCGCCGCGTTCGCCTCCCTGATGGCGTTCGGTACCGTACCCACGCCGCTGTGGCCCCTCTACCAGCAGCGCGACCACTTCGGCGCGACCACCGTCACGATCGCCTACGCGGTCATGGTCGTCGGCGCCGCCTTCAGTTTCCGCAGCCTCGGCCACTTGTCCGACCGGATCGGTCGGCGCCGCGTTATCGTCCCCGCACTCCTGGTCGCCATCGCGGCCGCCGCCGTCCTGGCAGCATGGCCGGCCCTGCCGGGCCTGATCGTCGGACGGTTCCTCACCGGCGTCGCCGTCGGGCTCATGGCGTCCACGGCTACCGCGTACCTCACCGATCTCCACCACGCCGCGCACCCGGACCGTCCCCACTCGCCCGTACCCGCGCTCGTCTCCACGGCCGCCAACCTCGGCGGATTGGCCATGGGACCGCTCCTCGCGGGAGCCGCCGCGCAGTGGCTGCCCACCCCGCTCGTCACCTCCTATGTGGTGTTCGCCGCCGTCATGGCCGCCTTCCTGGTGCTGGTCCTCTCCAGCCCCGAGACCGTAGACGTCACGCTCTTCGACGGTGACCGCCCGGTCCGATTCGCACTGCGCCCCGGCCATGGGGCTGCCTTCGGCGTCGCATCGAGCATCGGCTTCTTCGCCTTCGCCGTGATGGGCCTGTTCTCCTCCCTCGGAGCCATCATCGTGCGCGGGCAGCTAGGCATCAGCTCCTCCTTCATCGCCGGCCTCACCACCTTTATCGCGTTCGCCGCCTCCGCCCTGGCCCAGCTCGCGCTCGGCAGGCTCACCCAGTCCCGCCTCCTGGCCGTCGGCGTGCTGCTGTTCCCCGCCGGCCTCGCCCTCACCGCACTCTCCTTGTACGACCCGAAGCTCTGGCTTGTCGTGACCGCCGCCGGGCTGGCGGGCGCCGGCGCCGGGCTGTTGTTCAAGGGAGCCGTCAGCCAGACGGTCGCCACCGCCGACCCCGCCTCCCGAGCCGGGGTTCTGGCCGTCTTCTTCGTCATCGCCTATCTCGGTCTGGGCCTGCCCTCCATCGCCTTCAGCCTGGTGATCCAGCACGCGGCCCTCCGGCCGTCCATGATCGGCTTCGCATCAGCACTCTCGCTGGGAGCCGCCGTCGCCGTGGCACTCGCAAGGCGAGGAGCCATAGGGACGGCGCGTTGACCTGCGTCTCGCCCGCCCGAGCCGCGCTCGAGGCCAGAGCCGACCCAGCCGTCGTCACCCAGTGGATCAACGACGGTCGTGCTCGCGCAAGGGCGGTTCCGAATGCAAGATCCTCCGGGCGGTCCCACCATCACCTCATGAGAACTGGTTGCCACCGCCCGAGTGGCTGTTCGCGGACTGCTGGGAGAAGCTGCCGGCCGCGCGGCGGTCGCGGGTGATCGAGATGTCCCGCAGAACCTCACCGGCGGTGGACGCTGACGGCATAGCCGCCGCCGTCGTAAGGGTCAGCGTCCCAGGTGGCGAAGCGGTCGACGAGGGTGAGGCCGGCCGCGGCACAGCAGTCGTCGTACTCCGGCAAGGTGATGCTGGGCGGCACCGGCAGGTGGGCCTCGTCCAGGCCGAAGCCGGCGACGATCAGACCGCCCGGGCGCAGGGCCGCGGCCAGGCGCTCGACCACCGTGGCCTCGGTGCCGGCAGCGAGCAGCGGGAAAACGTTTCCTGCGGCGACCACGAGATCGAAGTCCGCGGTGATGCCGAGCAAGGCCGGGTCGAACCGCGTCAAATCGACCTGGAACCAAGGCAGTCCCGGCGCCTTTTCCTTCGCCACTGCCAGCATGGACGCATCAAGATCCACCCCGACACAGTCGTACCCTTGCTCCGCAAGCCGGATCATGACCCGTCCGGTACCGCACCCGGCGTCCAGCACCCGCGCTCCGGCAGGCACGAGCGCCGCACAGAACCGCGCCTCACCGTGCATATCCTTCCCGCTACCGGCGAGGGCCGCGAACCGCGCGGCGTAGTCCTGCCCGGACGTCCCCCCGGTCAACTCCTCCCAACGGCTCATGGCGGCAAGCATAGGTCGACCGTGTGCCGCTCGAAGATGCGACTCAGCTCGCGGCGCTGAAGGCCGTCGAAGAAAAGCTCGGCAGTGACTCCACGAGGACGCTGCGAAAGTGGGTGCGGCAGGACCGGATCGACTCCGGGCAGCGGCCGGGCACCCTCACGGAGGAGTCCACAAAGCCCAAGCGGTCACGTTCGGGCCGTGGCTCGATCCCGGGCGCTCGCAGGATCTCCCATGCCGTGGAAGGTGCGACCTTGATGCCGAGCACGGCGAGTTCGCCGCGGATGCGCCGATACCCCCAGGAGGTGTTCTCGCGGGCCAAGCGCAGGACGAGAGGCTGGATACTGCGACGGGTCGGCGGCCTGCCAGGCCGCTTGCGACGGGAGGCGCCGGCGTGACGACGGCGCCTGAGGTCACGGTGCCACCTCAGGACCGTGTCTGGGGAGACGATCAGGTGCAGCTGCCTCAGCTTGAGTCTTGGGAGCCGGTGGAGAAGCGGCGCCAGGAAAGCGCGGTCCGCCGGAGTGACTCGCGGCCTGTCGAACTGCCCTTGCAGGACAACCAGTTCGTAGCGCAACATCAATATCTCGATGTATTTGTCAACATCGCTCATCGGCAGCAGTCGCATGAGGGCGAACACGCTCGACACGGCGGGGTAGGACAGTCCCAGCACCACGATCCACCAGACTGACGTGCCCATCCGGCGATACGGTTCCCACTGACCGTTCGCGAGGATCTGCAGGTCACGGGCCACGGATGGGGGTTCCGGCACCCGCAGAGTTGTTGGCGCGACTGAGCCACCGGATCGCCGCCTCGACAGTGCGGGAGATTCTCCACGCAGCAGGCGTCGACCCGGCGCCACGTCGTTCCGGCCCCACACGGCGCGAGTTCCTCACTGCCCAGGCCGAGGGCATCCTCGCAGTCGATTTCTTCCATACCGACACGGTGCTCGGCAGGCGGCTGTACGCGCTGGCCTACCTCGAGCACGGCACGAGGCGCCTGCACATCACCGGCGTTACCGCCAACCCCACGCGGCAGGGGACACTGCAACAGGCGAGGAATCTCGCCGCGGACCTCGGTATGCGCATGGAGTCCCTGCGCTTCCTGTTTCGCGACCGGGACGGCAAGTACGGCGCGGCGTTCGACGCCATCTTCAGGCGGAAGAACTGGACGTGATCAAGAGTGCCGCGCGGGCGCCGCGGATGAACGCGCACTGCGAGCGCATCATCGGAGGCATCCGCCGCGAGGTCCTGGACCACGTCCTCATCCTGAACGAAGCACATGCCCGACAGGCCCTTGCGGCGTCCAGCAGCACCACAACGAACACCGTCCCCACCAGGCCCCCAACCAGCTACCACCAGACGCCCACGAACAGCCCGCGGCAACAGACATCGGCACCCGCAGACTGCTGCGCACCCGGATCCTCGGCGGCCTCATCAACGAGTACCGATACGCCGCATGACCTGCAGCGACGACTTTTCGAGCGGCACAGACTCGGGGAAACGGAACGACGGCAACGTCGTCACCGCGCCCCGAGCCGACCGCACAACCTCAAAGTGATCCGATCGTGGCTCTGCGGGGGCGTGAATTGTCAGGGGTTGCCGTGAGGGGCCGGTGGGACCGATGCGCTGTCGAGCGCGGACAGGAGCTCGCGGGCCCTCCACAGGTCAGGGGGGCGGGCATCTGCAGAGCGCATCAGTGAGTGGAGCACTTGTGTCGCCGACGGTTTGTCGTGCTGCGCGAGCCACTCCGCAGCTTTGATCCGTTCCACCGCCACGACACTGGGGTCTTCCGCGAGGGCGAGCAACGCAACTGTGCCCAGCCGTGGCTCAAGGTCGGCCAGCGCCGCTGCGGCCTGGCGTCGTGCCGGTGCGTGGACAGTCGTGTTGGTGGTCATCGCGTGCAGCGCCTTGCAAGCCCGGGATGAATCGTGGTCGGCCAGGAGACGGGCCGCCCGGACACGGGTGAGCCCTGGGACGGAACGGTCTGTGGCGAGCATCTCCAGCACGGCCGGGGCGTGCGGCCAGGACTGTCCCGCCAGGCGCTCGGTCAGCCATAGCCGGGTACCGCCGGCCGTCTTGTGGTCGGTAAGGAGGGCCATCAGCGCGTCATGTCCCTGCAAAGGGTCGAGGTCTGCCAGTCTGCCCGCGGCCCAGGCACGGGTGATGCGGGTGGTGCGGGGGGCGGCCGTGAGCTCGTACAGGACTTCCTTCTCGTGGGGGCCGCCCAGCGCGGCCAACTGGTCGAGGAGCCACAGCCGAACGGTGTGCGTCGGACCGTTCGTCTGCGTGAGGGCGAGGGATTTCAGCAGCCCGATCGTCCTATCCTGGTCGAGTTCCACGAGGGCGAGCAGGGCCTGTGCCAGGTGTTCGTCGTCCAGCGCGCGGCTGTCGATCAGTTGCCCCAGGGCATGCGCGCCCGCGGCGAGGTCATGGTGGGCCAGGCGCATCGCGGCCCACAGTCGGGCGTCCTGCCTGGCCGTCCGGTTCTCGGCGGCACCCTTCAGGAGCGCCGTCGCGCGTTTCGTGAGGAACGCGGGGAGGCTGATCCCGTCGCGCAGAGCGGCCATCAGCAGACCGGCGGCGGCGACGTTGTGCCGGTCGAGGGCGTCTTCGAGCGTCGGGACGAGGTCCTGACCGACGCGTTGCCAGCAGGCCAGCAGGAACACCACGAATGACTCGCTGTCCGGTTCGACACCCAGGGCAGCCAATGCCTGTCCCCGTGGTGATGAAACCGGCACTTCGGTGGCCAGATGGCACGCCGCGAGGTACTCCTCGATCGTTCGGTGGATGAAAGAGAAACCGCGTGAACCTCGCTCGACGAGCACCCCGCTCTGTCTCAGCAGCTCCCGCAACGCCTGCCGCCAGTGCAGCACATCGAGGTGGGTGGGACGCAGGGACTCGGTCAACTCCGTCGACACGTCGAGCAGCCCCGCGCTCGCGTCGGTAAGGCGTCGCGCGGCGAGTGCATCGAGAAGTGCTCTCTCCTGTTGGAGCAGTGCCTCTGCGGCCTGCTCGCCTGCGACGCCCGCCTGCCGTCGCAGGCGCTGCGGTAACTGCCGGTAGACGTCCGTCCTGCCGTACTGCTTCGCGCCCAGGAGTCCGATGAACGCTTCGTACAACTCGGAACGGGCCGAGGGCAGGACGTGTTCGGGACCGCCTGCGTAGACAGAGCAGAGCATGGTGGCGAGCAGCGGGATGCGCGTCAGATGATCAAGTTTGGTGCGGCGCAAATCGTCCATGAACTGGCGGGTCAGCGCAGCTGGTTCGGTTGATCCGAGGGACTCGAACCAGGACTCGGCGAAGGCCGGCAGCTCGTCTGTGCCGAAGGGCTGAATCTCGAAGGCGTCGATGCCCAGTTCCTCCGACTCCAGGATGGCGTCGAGTTCCCTGGATGGAAGAAACCTGCTGGCGATGACGATGCGGTAGTGCTTCTTGCCACCCCGTTCGATGAGGGCCTGCAGCACGCGGCGCCGTGTGGTCTGGTCGATGATTTCGTCCACGCCGTCGACCAGCACGAGCCAGGGGACACCCGCGATGGGGTATGTCTCGAACACTTCGGCAGGCAGGGTGACGTCGTCCCACAGCTGCAGCTCCCTGTTGGCCGCGCGGGCCAGCGCGGCCGGGAACGTCAGCTCCTCGGCCAGGACGTCCGCCGGAACGAGTACAGGGACGTGGGCGGCTGGCCGACCTGTCAGCCATGCGTCGGCAGCGAGGGTGGTCAGGCGCCGGAGCAGGCTCGACTTGCCGGCACCGGGGCCCCCGAGAACCAGGGCATGACGGGTTCCGGCGAGTGCATGCTCCGCCGGCAGGGGGCCCAGCTGAACGCCTTCGATACCCGGCCGGACGTCAGTGCTGTAAGCGGTTTGTTCCGCCTCCGCGAAGACGGACGAGACGAGCGCGTCCCCCACCCGGGGTAGGGCACGGGGGCCGGTATCCTGGGCCGGGCGTGGGGCGGGCCGGGACCGGAGATCCTCTCCGCGTTGCCGGATGCGGGGAACGCGGCCGACGTGCTGGTGCAGGTAGACCCGGGTGAGCGGCGGTATAGTACTGCCGTCCTCCGAGAGCCGCTCCCACAGCGCGGCGTAAGGGTGTTCGTCCGCCGCCTTCAAGGCGGCTTTGAGGTAGTCACGCACCAGCGGTCCTGGATGGCGCCAGCCGCCGGCGCGGATCTGGGCGTCGGTCAGCTGGTCCAGCCAAGCGGCGTTCGTGGTCACGGCCTCTCGTTGTGCCTCCGCCACCTCGGGAAAGGCGGCGAGCACAGCGGATGCAGGTATGAGGCGTGCCGCATGGTGCGCGTCGGAGTCCCCCTCGCGCGGCTCTCTGCCGCGGAGCACGCCGATGACTCCGCCTGTCCGGAGATTGAGCACGGGCGATCCACTGTGACCACCGAACACCTGGACACCGGCCACCTTGATCATGTCAGCGCCGTGTCGGTGCACGGAGTCGCCCACGGTCCGGAAGGCCAGGGCGTCGCCACCCCGGTAAGCGGTTCTCGGATAGCCCCAGCCCCACAGGGAGTCGTCCTCTCGGTACGCGCTGGCCAGACAGGCCCACGACGGACTTCGGCGGGCACCGCAGGGGCGTAGAAGGGCAAGGTCGGGGCCCGATCCGTCCTTGTGGGGGAGCGCGCGCACCACGTCTAGCGTGAGTAGCTCGTCCTGCCAGATCCCGCTGACCTGAGTGTGGTCCGGTACGACATGGGCGCAGGTCACGACGAGGCCCGGAGCGGCGAAGAAGCCGGTGCCCACCACGCTGGAGCCGCCCTCGGGCAACCCGGGGGAAGTGATCGCGACAGTCGTCTCGCGCAGTGCCCCGGTGAGGGAACGGGCGCCTAGGGCGTCGGCCTGGACCATTCCAGCGTGACTTTCAGATTCGCGGCGGCGCTGCCCTTCACAATCAACGCGGTCAACTTGCCTGACTCGACGGCCAACTGGCACCCGAACTCGACGGTCGCCCGTTGCGGAGCAGCCTGGTGGAAGGCCTGGTTCAGCTGGCCGGCGAATGTGGAAAGGGCGCTCGTGACACCCGAGAGGTCGGGGACGATACCCGCGACCTCCTCGTCCTCCAGCGCGTCCCTCTGCGGGGTGCCCCCGAGGGGAGTGGCCTGCACGAAGAGCACCGCGTCCCCCACCTCGACGCGGGTGACGGAGCTGGAGTCCTCGGCAGGTACCGGCGCGCCCGTTGGCGACAGAGACACTCTCAATTCCCCTTTGACAGTGCTCACTTGAGGTGGTGAGCAGAGCGCCATTATGCAGGACTGGCCGGTGTGTGCCGCGCCAGTTGGTGCTCTTCGTGCGTCTGCGATGGTTCCTGGGCCTTCCCTGCCTCGGCGGCTTCAGCGCGCGTGCGGATCCCGCACCGGGGTCCCCCGGCCGACGCGCTGGCGGCCGGTGCCGAAAGCGCCGGTCACTGCCCGTCCTCTTCGCCTTCCTCGGTAAAGGGGCGCACCGTGTCCAGCAGGGCCCTCAACGCACCGGTCAGCATCCCGAGCTCGGCGACGCGCTGGGCGTACGGGTCCTGCGGCTCGGCCTGCTCGGCCTGCTCCGAGGCGTTCGCCAGGATCTGCTCGGCGGCCTGAGCCGCGGCGCGCAGCGCGGCACGTTCGATATTGCCGGGCATGTGATCTCCCATGGATTCGGCTGTCGGGCACAGGATTCCCCGGAGTGCTTCGACATCGCCAGCAGCCGGTTTTGCCGGGAATGCCACAGGTAGGGCACGAGTGCGAAGTGTCCCGGGACAAAAACTGAGGAGGAGATATGTCTTCCACAAGCGTACGGACGTGCTGGACCCGCTGCAGGACGTCGACTTCCCCACGGGCAAAGATGAACTGGTCCAGGCCGCCGAGAATGCCGGAGCGCCCCGAGTAAGTGGTCAAGGCGCTTCGCGCCAATCCCCCGGACGAGTACGGCAACCGGGATGGGGTGGCCAGGTCGGTCTTCGACACCGTCCTGGCCGGTGAGGCCCTGCGCACCACGGTGCACGGGGGCGTCAAGCTGTGGGGGTCGTGGTCACCGCCGTCCGTGCGCGAGCACGGGCCGGGTCGGCGTGGCACGCTTGGAGGGGGGCCGCGCCGTTCGTCGCAACACAGCAGCGAAGGGGTACGACGCATAGATGAGAAGCAATTCGTCCGTACCGTCGCCGAGCGCACCGGACTGAGCCGGCAGGAGGCGGCGGACCTGACCTGGGCCACGCTCGAGACGCTGGCCCACCGGGTGAGCCCGGGCGAGGCCAGGAACCTGATCACCGAGCTCCCCGAGGGCCTCGCGGAGGCGGTGCGCCGGGGAACCACCGACCTCATCGAGCGCTTCGGCCACCACGACAGCGTGCGGCGCGTGGCCGAACGCACCATGCTCAAGGAGGAGGAAGCCGACCGGGGTGTGCGGACCGTACTGGCCGTGCTCCGGGAGGCGATCAGCGAGAAGGAGTTCAACGACCTGATGTCGCAGCTCGGAACGGACTTCTCCCAGGCCCTCGAATCCGCCGGGTGACCCCGGATCCTTCGGAACGCCGACCGCGCCACGGCGGAAGCGGCCCGCACGCTGCCGTGTGCGTCGTGCTGGTGGCCGACCCCGGCCTGCCGTCGGAGATCGCCCGGGCTCTCGCGCTCCCGGTTGCAACGATCATCTCCGCCGGGCAGTCCGTGCTCGGGTCAGAGGGCAGGTCGACACGATGACCGCCCCGCTCAGCCTGAGCGAGCAGGCCCACGCGGTGGTGGTGCTGGGCACGGCCCTGTTCGCGACTCTGGTCGCCGTCTCCTTCCTGCCGCTGGACGCGTCCGTCCTGGGCAAGTTCATCGGAGGGCAGGTCGGCGTCGGCGACTACCTCTTCCCGGCCTGGTTCATCACCGCCATCGCGATGATCGGCGAGGCCTTCGACACCGGCCTCGAAGGGGCCGAGAAGGTGTCCGACGCCGCCTGTGGACGACGGCAGCCTGAGCGTCCGCGGATGCTGCGCGGTCCGGCGAACTGCGGGGGTCGTAGGGCGGTCGCATGGATCCGAGCGGGAGCTGGTCGTTCGGCCGCTCCGGACGATGAAGAACACATCGCGAGCCGGGAGGAAGAATGCGGAACCGGACACTGAGCAAGATCGGCACACGGCTGTTGCGTCTGCGCCACGACTCGTCGCAGAGCTCACAGGACCGGGCGGCGCCGGCCGACTACGGACTGGACCACGGGCAGGTCGCCGAGTTCGTCGCCGGCACGCTGGACGCGGAGGGCGAGGCGGCGCTCGCCCATCAGGTGGCGCGGCTGCTGCCCTTCCACTGGACCTGGCCCAACCGGGTCGCGGAGGCGATGTCGCAGATCATGGACCACTTCGATGATCAGCGTGAGCTGATGGCCTGGCTGGATCGGCACCCCGGCCTGCCACGGCTGGTGGCACGCCTGTACGTCTTCATGGGCCTCCTCGACTGGTACAGCGCGGTGCCCGCGGTCGTGACCGCGATGCGTGAGTACCGGGAGCGGACACCGTATCCGCCGGGCCTGGAGCCCTACTTGGTGCCTGCCACCGATGACGACACACTCGCGAGCATTGCTTTCAAAGTCGAGAAACTGCTCGGCGAGGAGCGGACCCGGGAGGCCGTCGAACTGGCCCTGGCCACTGCGGCATGGCTGCAGCAGATCGCGCCGCGGGCGCTGGAACTCACTCCTGAGGTCGGCGACTTGGACGAGCTGATGGGGCAGGCTCGGCAGGATATCCGGGCGGCGGCAGCCGACATCTGAACACGACAGACGATGCGGAGGTAAACGGCATGACGGTGAAACTGAACGCGGTGGCGTTCGACCACGCAAAGAAACTGGCCGAAGAGGGCCGGATCGTCCTGGACGACCGGGACGAGTGGAGCGAGCACCAGCCTTCGGCAGCGGACGAGAATGCCTACCTCGAGGAGCACGGATTCAACGAGTACGCCCGGTGGTACTTGGGCATCGACGACGCGATGGGAAAGGAGACCAAGGGCCGGTACAAGTTCCCGTACGGCGATTTCGAGCGCGTCCACCGCTGCGGTGTGCTCTCTGCCGAGGTACGCGCCGGACAGCAGAAATACGCGGACATCGAGAACGCTGCCGCGCACCTGCACGGACTGCTGGACGGCAGGCGGCCCGGGAACCGGTGACAGCGCCGAAAAAAGTGCATCCTCACCCGGCCCCCGGCGACGGATCGTCCAGCGGCGCTAGGCGTCGTCGCCCCGCTCGCCCTCCGCCTGGGACGGCTCGCTCCGGGGGACCTCCGGGTGCTGTTGCTTGGAGACATCGCACAGCGCATCCGCACAGCCGACACCGAGAAGAAGGGCCCGCTCCACGAAGCCCTCGGCATCACAATCAGTTACGAAAACGCAAGGAGGACCACGACCGTCAGGTCGAGGCCCTCATCACCGTATCGACAGTGGTTGTGGTTGTGTCCGAGGGGGGACTTGAACCCCCACGCCCGATAAAGGGCACTAGCACCTCAAGCTAGCGCGTCTGCCATTCCGCCACCCGGACCAGGTGTCTGCCGCCTGACCGGGGGTGTTCCCGGCGGCGACATGGACAACAATACCAAGGTTTCGGAGTGCCTTTCACCTGCATATCCGCGTCGCCGGAGGGGGTGCGGAGGGCTGGGTGAGGGTGTACCGGGGGCTCACCACGGGTGATCGGCCGGCTGCGCAACGGTCATGCCTCGACCGGTGGGTCCGGCTTGAGCAGTGGACCCCGCTCGGCGCCCTGAGCCCGTCTCCGGGGCACCGAGCGGCGTCGTGGAGGCGGTCAACGGGCGGCGTCCGGTCGGACGCCGCCCGCCTCAGCGTCCGGTACGGACGCCGGCCGCCCTCACTTCACGGCAGAGAATCAGCCCTCCTGGCATGAAGGACGACTTTCATGCCAGGAGGCACCACCTCACGGCATGAGGTGGTAGTCCGGGAAGTTCCCCGGCAGCCGCTCCCCCGCCGGGCCCTGCGTCACCGCACGTACCAGCAGTTCTCCGCCCACGAACGCTCCGCTCCAGGACGCGCCGAAGCCGCCGAAGAGCTCGTCGCGGTCGCCCCGGGAGCGGGGCTTTCCGTGGCCGACCTTGAACGCGCGGATCTGCGGGGCGAGTCGGTCGTAGGTCGCCTGGTCGTCCGTGGACAGCGTGGCGACCAGCGCGCCGTTCGACGCGTTCATCGCGGCCAGCAGCTCGGCCTCGGTGTCGACCAGGACGATGGTGTCGACCGGGCCGAAGGGCTCCGCGTGGTGCAGCGGAGAGGACGGCGGCGGGTTGAGGATCGTGACGGGCTGGACGTACGCGGACGTGTCCTGGCCGGGCAGGAACCGCGCGTCGGACAGCTTGCCGCGGTGCAGCGGCACGGCGCCCCGGTCGATGGCCTCGGCGACCTGGTCGTGCAGCTCCTTGGCCTTGGCCGCGTTGATGACCGGGCCGAAGTCGAGCGTGGGGAACGGGTCGTCGGGCTGCTCGACCGCGAGCGGGTGACCGATCCGCAGGGTGCGGACGGCCGGGAGGTACGCGGCGAGGAACTCGTCGAACAGCGCCCGCTGGACGACGAAGCGCGGGTAGGCCGTGCAGCGCTGCTTGCCGTAGTCGAAGAGCTTGGGGATGACCGCGGTCAGCGCGTCCCAGTCCGTGTAGTTCCAGATGCCCCAGGTGTTGAGTCCTTCCTGTTCGAGCACGTGTCGCTTGCCGAGGTCGGCGACGGCGGTGGCCACCGCGGCGCCGGTGTCCCGGCCGCCGACGAAGGAGACGCAGCCGATCTCGGGCGCGCGGACGAGCGCCTCCGACAGCTCGCCTCCGCTGCCGCTGACGAGGGTGACGGGGATCCCTTCGCGCGCGGCGAGCGCGCTGGCCAGGGTGAGGCAGGCGACTCCGCCGTCGGTCGGGGTCTTGGCGATGACCGCGTTGCCCGCCAATGCCTGTACCAGCATGGCGTGAACGAGCACGCTCATCGGGTAGTTCCAGCTCGCGATGTTGGACACGGGTCCGTCGAGCGGAGTCCGGCCTTCCACCATGGGCTCGATGCCGTCGACGTACCAGCGCACACCGTCGATGGCGCGGTCCACGTCGGCCTGCGCGAGCCGCCAGGGCTTGCCGATCTCCCAGACGAGCAGCAGGGCGAGCAGCTCGCGGTGCTCGGTCAGCGCGTCGAGGGTCGCCGCGACGCGGGCCCGGCGCTCCTCGAGCGGCACATGGCGCCAGGCGCGGTGCTGGTCGAGTGAGGCGCGTACGGCTTGCCGGGCGGTGGTGCCGTCCAGGCGCGGCGGGCCCGCGATGGGGCTGCCGTCGACGGGGCTGGTGGCGGGCAGCGCCCGGCCGTCCGCCTGCCAGGCGGCGCCCCAGAGGTTGAGGACCCGGTCGTCGCGGAACGCCTCGGGGGCGACGGTGAGGCACCGCTGCCAGGCGTCGGTCCAGGACGTACCGGACTTCAGGGTGAGGGTGTTGGGGATGGATGCCATTCGGATTTCTCCGCTCTCGGTGCACAGACGGGGGCGGGGGTACATGGCTCAGCCGCCGGGACGGGTTGCCCGGCCGCCGTACTCACGGCGATCAAGTACGGCCATTGGTACGGACGGTGGTCGCGTACGGGGAACCGCACGGACGGTGGTCACGTACGTACGGAGGAAGGTAGTGAGGCGACACGGCTTCTGGCAGTCACCTCACGTCAACTATGAGTGACGCCACGCTCTGCTTCCAGCTGGTCCAGGACCAGGCGTGCCGTCTCGGTCGGTGTGCCGCCCACGCGCACCCCGACCGCCTCAAGGGCCTCTTTCTTCGCCTGGGCGGTGCCCGACGAGCCGGAGACGATCGCTCCGGCATGGCCCATCGTCTTGCCCTCGGGCGCGGTGAATCCCGCGATGTACCCGACGACGGGCTTGGTGACGTGCTCGCGGATGTACGCGGCCGCCCGTTCCTCGGCGTCGCCGCCGATCTCGCCGATGAGGACGATGAGCTCGGTGTCGGGATCGGCCTCGAAGGCCGCCAGGCAGTCGATGTGTGTCGTGCCGACGACCGGGTCGCCGCCGATGCCGACGCAGGTGGAGAAGCCGATGTCGCGCAGCTCGTACATGAGCTGGTACGTCAGCGTGCCGGACTTGGACACCAGGCCGATGCGTCCGGGTTTGGTGATGTCGGCGGGGATGATGCCCGCGTTCGACTGGCCGGGGCTGATCAGTCCGGGGCAGTTGGGACCGATGACCCGGGTGCCCCGGGCGGTGGCGTACGCGTGGAAGGCGACCGAGTCGTGGACGGGGATGCCTTCCGTGATCACCACGACGAGTCCGATCCCGGCGTCGGCGGCCTCCATGACGGCCGCCTTGGCGAAGGCGGGCGGCACGAAGACCACGCTCACGCCCGCGCCGGTGCTCTCCATGCCTTCGCGCACCGAGCCGAAGACGGGGATGGCGCGGTCGTCGAAGTCGACGCTGCGGCCGGCCTTGCGCGGGTTGACCCCGCCGACCACGTCGGTGCCGGCCGCGAGCATCCGCCGGGTGTGCTTCATGCCCTCGCCTCCGGTCATGCCCTGGACGAGGACTTTGGACTCCTTGGTGAGAAAGATCGCCATGTCCCGCTCCTTCAGCTTGTGTTGGCGAGCTCGGCGGCACGGCGCGCGGCGCCGTCCATGGTGGTGGCCTGTTGGACCAGGGGGTGCGCGCGATCCTCCAGGATGGCGCGACCGCGAGCGGCGTTGTTCCCGTCGAGGCGGACCACGAGGGGTTTGGTCAGCTGCACGGTCTCCAGGGCCTGCACGATGCCGTCGGCGACCGCGTCGCAGGCCGTGATGCCGCCGAAGACGTTGACGAAGACCGACTTCACGGCCGGGTCAGAGAGGATCACCGAGAGGCCGTCGGCCATGATCTGGGCCGAGGCTCCCCCGCCGATGTCGAGGAAGTTGGCGGGGCGGGCGCCGCAGCCCGCGACCACGTCCAGCGTCGACATGACCAGGCCCGCGCCGTTGCCGATGATGCCGACCTCGCCGTCCAGCTTGACGTAGTTGAGGCCCTTGGCGGCGGCAGCGGCCTCGAGCGGGTCGTCGTGGGCGGCGTCCTGCTCGCCCCAGCGCGCCTGCCGGAAGCGGGCATTGTCGTCCAGGGTGACCTTGCCGTCGAGGGCCAGGATCTGTCCCTGCGCGGTACGGACGAGGGGGTTCACCTCGACGAGGACGGCGTCCTCGCGGGTCAGTACCTCCCAAAGTCGCATCAGTACGTCGACGGTCTGCGGGGGCAACCCGGCTGCCCGGGCGATCTCTGCCGCCTTCGCCGATGTGACGCCCTCGGCCGGGTCGACGGGGATGCGCGCCACGGCCTCCGGGCGGCTCGCGGCCACTTCCTCGATCTCCATGCCGCCCTCGGCCGAGGCGATCGCGAGGAAGCGGCCGGCGGCCCGGTCGAGGACGTAACTGACGTAGAACTCGCTCTCGATGTCGACCGGTTGAGCCAACATCACGCGGTGGACAATGTGGCCCTTAATGTCCATACCGAGGATCCGGCGTGCGGTGAGCTCGGCGTCGGCCGGGTTCTCGGCGAGCTTCACCCCGCCCGCCTTGCCGCGTCCGCCCGCCTTCACCTGGGCCTTGACGACGACGTGGCCGCCGAGCCTGCGGGCCATTTCCCTGGCCTCCTGGGGCGAGTCCGTGACCTCGGCGCGCGGCACCAGGATGCCGTGTTCTTCGAAGAGTGCCCTTGCCTGGTGCTCGTACAGGTCCATCTTCGGCTCCTGTCTTAAAAGTGGCGCACGACCCCTGGACATCACCCACCGGATGCGGGATAACAATCTTCATACAGTATTCGTCGACTGTATGCAATGTGCCGTGCACCCTTCCGACCCATCCGCCAGACGACGCACAAGTGAGGTGACCTGGGCATGACCAAGGCTCTCGAAGGCATCCGCGTCCTCGACATGACGCATGTGCAGTCCGGCCCCTCGGCGACGCAGCTCCTCGCCTGGCTCGGCGCGGACGTGGTCAAGGTGGAGGCGCCGACGGGTGACATCACGCGCAAGCAGCTGCGCGACATCCCGGACGTCGACTCCCTGTACTTCACGATGCTCAACTGCAACAAGCGGAGCATCACTCTTAACACCAAGACCGAGCGCGGCAAGGGCATCCTCACCGAGCTGATCCGGCGTTCGGACGTGATGGTGGAGAACTTCGGGCCGGGCGCGGTCGACCGTATGGGCTTCACCTGGGACCGGATCCGGGAGATCAATCCTCGTATCGTCTATGCCTCCATCAAGGGGTTCGGGGACGGTCCGTACACCAACTTCAAGGCGTACGAGGTGGTCGCGCAGGCCATGGGCGGGTCGATGGCGACCACCGGCTTCGAGGACGGGCCGCCACTCGCCACCGGCGCCCAGATCGGCGACTCCGGCACGGGCATCCACGCCGTGGCGGGGATTCTCGCGGCGCTGTTCCAGCGGGAGAACACCGGGCGTGGACAGCGGGTCAACGTGGCCATGCAGCATGCCGTGCTCAACCTCTGCCGGGTGAAGTTGCGCGATCAGCAGCGCCTGGCCCATGGCAGGCTCGCCGAATATCCCAACGAGGACTTCGGCGACGAGGTTCCCCGGTCCGGGAACGCCTCCGGTGGCGGACAGCCCGGCTGGGCGGTCAGGTGCGCGCCGGGCGGACCCAACGACTACGTCTACGTCATCGTGCAGCCCGTCGGCTGGCAGCCGATCAGCGAACTCATCGGCCGGCCCGAACTCGCCGACGACCCCGAGTGGGCCACCCCCGAGGCCCGCCTGCCCAAGCTCACCAAGATGTTCCAGCTGATCGAGGAGTGGACCAGCACCCTTCCCAAATGGCAGGTACTGGAGAAGCTCAACGCCCACAACATCCCGTGCGGTCCGATCCTCTCCACCAAGGAGATCGTCGAGGACGAGTCACTGATCGCCAACGAGATGGTCGTCAAGGTGCCGCACCCCGAGCGGGGCGAGTTCCTGACCGTGGGCAACCCGCTGAAGCTCTCCGACTCCCCCGTCCACGTGACCAGCTCGCCGCTGCTCGGCGAGCACAACGAAGAGGTCTACGTCGGCGAGCTCGGCCTCGGGGACGAGGAACTGCGCCTGCTCAGGTCGAGCGGGGTGATCTGACGTGCTGACCGAGGACCTGATGCCGATCGCGCGGGTGCTTCTCGACGCCGTACCGGCCAGGGGACGGACCGCGCTCACCGCATCCGAGCGCGAGGTGCTCCCGGACCCGTACGCGATCGCCGTCCCTGCCGAGGAACCGGCGACCGGCGCCATCCGCGGCGTCGTCGACGGCGGCTTCTCCGAAGAGATCCATCCGGTGAACCCGCAGGCCGATGACATCCGGGGCCGCGAGGCGTACAAGGGTGACACGAACGATCCCGGTGAGGTGGATGTGGCGGTTCTCGCTGTCCCCGCCACGTCGATGTCCTCGGCCCTGGAGGAGGACACGCCGGCGCACGCGCGCGCGTTGCCGGCGCTGGGGACCCCCCGGGACGACAACGTCGTCATCATCGCGGGCAGCGACCCGCCGTCGACGTACGAGGCGACGATCCGGCTCGGCCCGACGGACCCGCGCGGCCACGCGCTCGTCCCCGGCCACCGGCACAGCCTCGTGCCCCGTCCGACCGAGCCCGTGGAGGCCCTCGGCGCGAAGCACCGCTGGGCGCGCGCGGTGGGCCGTGGGGAGGCGGGCCCATGACGTGAGTGAGCGCGGGGACTGCCGACGGTGCGCGTCGGCCGCCCCCTGGACCCGAGGGCGCACGAAAGGCATTTGGCAGGGGGCGCTGTCCAGATCTTTCGACGCAAGGGGTGTTTGACAAAGATGACAACCACCGACTACTCGGCTTCTGTCCCGTATCAACGGGTGACGGACGTCAACGGCCGCACGTACCGCATCGGTGAGACCGATCGGGACATCATGGGTCGACCACGCTGGACCATGGTGCTGTTCCCATGGATGGGCATGCTGGGCATCAGTTCCTCGGAGTACGCGTTCACGTCGGCCGAGGACACGCTGCACGACGCCCACCTCTGGAGCAGTGGGCACATCTTCTGGCTGATGGGTGTCTGGATCTTCTTCCAGGCGGCCGTCGCCTTCCCCGCGGGGCAGCTGCGGGAGAGCGGGAAACTGCCGGCGCGGTACGCCATGTTCCTCGGCGCGCTGGGCACGATCCTCGGCTATCTCTCGCTCGCGTTCGCGCCGCACGTGATCGTCGCGTACATCGGCTTCGGGATGTTCAGCGGCATCGGAGCCGGTCTCGTCTACGCCACGTGCGTGAACATGGTCGGCAAGTGGTATCCGGAGCGCAAGGGCGGCAAGACCGGCCTGGTCAACGGCGGTTTCGCCTACGGCTCGGTGCCCTTCGTGTTCCTGTTCACCTCGTACATGGACCTGAGTAACTACAAGGGCGTCCTGATCACGGTCGGCCTGGTCTGCTGCTCCGTCGTCGCCTTCGCCGGCTGGTTCTTCAAGGACCCGCCCAAGGGCTGGTGGCCTTCGCACGTGGACCCGCTGAAGGTGTCCGACGACCCCAAGATCCGGCGGGCGCTGGAGAAGAACCCGCCGGCGCTGAAGCAGTACACCCCGAAGGAGGCGGCCCGTACACCTGTCCTGTGGATGATGTGGTTCTGTCTGCTGTGCACGGCCGGGATCAACATCTTCGGCATCGCCTTCCAGGTCCCGTTCGGCAAGGACATGGGCTTCGCCGGCGGAATCGTGGCCACCGCCATGTCCCTGAAGGCCATCGTCAACGGCACGGGACGCGGAGTCATCGGCTGGATATCCGACCGCGCCGGACGCCGCCACACGCTGATCATCGTGTGTCTGGTGCTGGGCACCGCCCAGTTCGGGGTCCTCATCTCCGGCCAGATGGGCAGCATGCCGTTCTTCCTCTTCTGCTCCATGGTCTCCGGCTTCGGCGGCGGCGCGATCTTCCCGCTGTTCGCGGCCATGACGGCGGACTACTTCGGCGAGAACCACAACGCCTCCAACTACGGAATGGTCTACAGCTCGAAGCTGATCTCGGGGCTCGTGGGCTCCGGGATGGGCGCGGTCGTCGTCGGCGCGTGGGACTACCACGGCGCCTTCGTCCTGGCCGGATCCATCGGTCTGGCCTCCGCCGTGCTGGCGCTGTTCCTCAAATCTCCGGGCCGCCCGACGGCTCGGATCGTTCCCAACCCGCACCCTCTTGGCGAGGAGATGGCTTGATGACGGCGGAACCCATCGCCGCAAAGGACGCGTCAAGCGCGCCCGGCACCTCAAACCGCTCGTACCGGGAAGTCACCGATGCCCGGGGCCGTGTCTACCGAATAGGTGAGACGGACCGGGACATTCTTGGCCATTCACGTAAATTCATGGTGTATCTGCCGTGGGTCGCCATGATGGCCATCAGTGTCTTCGAGTACGCGTACGGCTCGGCCGAGGACACCCTGTCCCATGCGCACGGATGGACCCAGAGCAACACCTTCTGGATCCTGAGCGTCTGGGTCTTCTTCCAGGCCGGCATCGCCTTCCCGGCGGGCTGGATGCGGGAGAAGGGCATCCTCACGGCCCGCAGGGCCATGTATGTCGGTTCGGGCATGTGCCTGATCGGCTTCCTCGCCCTCTCGCACCTGAGCAACGTCCTCCTGGCCATTCTCGGCTTCGGTGTCATCGGTGGCATCGGCTCGGGCCTGGTGTACGCGACCTGCATCAACATGGTCGGCAAGTGGTTCCCCGAGCGTCGGGGCGCGAAGACCGGATTCGTCAACGGCGGATTCGCGTACGGCTCCCTGCCGTTCATCTTCATCTTCAACTACGCGTTCGACACGGCCAACTATCACCGCGTACTGGACCTCATCGGCTGCTACGTGATGATCGTGGTCCTCTCCTCCGCGTTCTTCTTCAAGGACCCGCCGAAGAACTGGTGGCCGGCGGACATCGACCCGCTGACCCACGGCAGTTCCGAGAAGGGCGCGGCCGGTCTCGACAAGAACCCTCCCGCGGTGAAGCAGTACACGCCCAAGGAGGCCATCAGGACCGGCATGCTCCCGCTGATGTGGATCGCCCTCGTCATGACCGCGGGTGTGTCGATCTTCGGCATCTCCTTCCAGGTCGACTTCGCCAAGGAGGTGGGCTTCGGCCCGCTGGTGGCGGCGTCGTCCATGGGTGTGATGGCCGTCATCAACGGCATCGGCCGAGGCGTGGTGGGCTGGCTCTCCGACACTTACGGTCGCAAGCAGACCCTGGTGTTCGTCATCGTCGTCCTGGGGCTCGCCCAGTTCGGCGTGATCTGGGCCGGTGACATCCACAGCGAGGCGCTGTTCCTGTTCTTCGCCTTCCTCTCCGGGTTCGGCGGCGGCGCGTTCTACCCGATGTTCGCGGCGCTCACCCCGGACTACTTCGGCGAGAACTACAACGCCAGCAACTACGGGCTGGTGTACAGCGGCAAGCTGATCAGCGGTCTGTTCGGCGGCGGGCTCGGCTCGATGGTGGTCGCCGCCTGGGGCTACAACGGCGCCTACGCGCTGGCCGGCGGCATCTCCATGGTGGCGGCGGCGATCACCCTGCTGCTGAAGCAGCCGGGTCGCGACGAGGTCAGCCGGGCTCCGGAGCCGCAACCCGCGACCTGACGGGTTCCCCGGCACACGAGAAGGATCAGGCGGCCCTCCCCACGTAGCGCCATGTGGGGAGGGCCGCCTGATGCGTTTCCGCGGAACCAGCGGAACTAGTGGCGCTTCTTGCGGAGGGCCGCGAGGTTGTCGTAACCGATCTTCGCGTGCTTCAGCGACTGCCCGGGGTCGGTGGCGCTCGGGGCGTTGTCCTGCTCGACCATCGGGTTGTGGTAGTTCCGGGCGCCGACGCGCGAGAAGAACGTCGTGTAGTCGATGACGCCGGTGCCGAACGGCACCATGTCGTACCCCATCCCGTTCGTGGTGTTGACCGTGCCGTCCTTGGCGTGGAACAGGGGATAGCGCTTGTTGTTGCGGGTGACCAGCCCAGCGGGATCGAACACGTTCTCCTGGGTGGAGCCGTCATGGGCCGTGTACGTGTGGAACTTGTACTGGGCCACGTGCGCCCAGAAGATGTCCATCTCCAGCCAGACCACCTTGGGGTCGGTGACCGTGAGGAAGTACTCCAGCTTGCGGATGCCGGAGCTGCGGGTCGGGTGGCCCTGGGCGTCCAGCGGACCGCCGTCGAGCAGGAAGCCGTACGCCGCGTCGTGGTTGTGCGTGTAGAGCTTGATGCCCTCGCGGCGGGCGATCTCGCCCAGCGCGTTCCACTTGTCGGCGGCCACGTCCCAGTCGGCGCGGTAGGCGCTGCCGGTGGGGTCGCCGCCGGTGCCCATGTGCGCCATGCCGAGGATGTTGGCGATCTCCAGGTGCTTCTTGAAGGTGTCCAGGTCCGACGTGCTGAGGGGCCAGGACGGCGGTATGAAACCGTGGTTGCCCTGGGCCCGCAGCCCGTACTCGTCGAGCCAGGACCGCAGCAGCTTGGCGCCCTCCACGGACTCCAGGTTCGCGCCGCCCGGGGCGTTGGCGTGCTGGCCGTATCCGGCGAACTCCACCTGCCGGTAGCCGAAGCGCGAGAGCTGCTTGAAGACCTCGCGGAATCCGGAGGGCAGATCGGTGGAGAGCGGGTCGCGGCCTGTCGCGTCACGGACGGTGTAGAGGATGATGCCGCGCTTGTTCGCGGGGACGAGGACGTCGCCGCCGTGGTCGTGGCCTCTGTCCCGGTCCTGGGCCAGAGCCAGGGCCGGTGAGGCGCCGAGGACGGGGGCGGCGATCGCCGCGGTCGCGACGGCGGTGCAGGTGCTGAGGAAACGGCGGCGGCTGACGCCGAGCGTGCGACGTAGGGCGTCGCCGGTTCCGGATTCGTCGTTGAACGCGGTCACGGTGTCTCTCTTTCGGGTCGGGCCGGGCTGGGTCAGATCAGGTCGGTTCGGGTTGGGTCGGGTCGGGTCGGGTCGGGTCGGGTCAGGGTTAGGCGGTGGCGGGTGCCGGGCGGTTTGTTGCTCGGCACCGGAGCGGGCTCGGGGTCGTGCCCGTTGCCGGGTTGAGCTCGGGTTCGTTTCCGGGTTGGGGTCGTGTTCGTTTTCCGGGTTGGCTCGGGTTCGTATCCCGGCCGGCCTCCTCCTTTGCCCAGGTCGGGCGGGTGCCGGGCGCCCGTCGCACGCGTAACGGGACGCGTTGTCAGTGGCGCGTGTTTCACTTTCCGTAGTCGCTCGTCACGGCTTGTCAGGCCTCGTCAGGTGAGGCCGGCCAGGTCGAGCAGCAGGGATTTCACTTCGGTGGCCGCGACGCGGCCGGTGACTGCGCGGGGGGTGGAGCAGATGATGAGCGGACCTTCGTCGTCGCTCAGGGGCAGGCGGCCGTGGCTGCCGCGAATAGGTGAGGGGTCCAGCGGTACGACCGCCATGCGGTAGCGCATGCCGAGCTTCTTGCGGGCCAACGCCGTGGCCGCCTTCACCTTGACGTAGGGGTCGAGGGGGTCCATGAACAGCTCGACCGGGTCGTAGCCGGGTTTGCGGTGGATCTCGACGAGCTGCGCGAAGTCGGGCGCGCGGGCGTCGTCGAGCCAGTAGTAGTACGTGAACCAGGCGTCCGGCTCCGCGACGGCGACGAGTTCGCCGGAGCGCGGGTGGTCGAGATGGTGGGCCTTCTTGCCCTCGTCGTCGAGGAGTTGCTCGATGCCGGGCAGACCGGCGAGCGCCGCCTTGGTGGCCTCCAGGTCCTCGGGGCGTCGCACGTAGACATGGGCTATCTGGTGGTCGGCGACCGCGAATGCGCGGGAGGCCATCGGGTCGAGGTACTCCATGCCGTCCTGCGTGTGCACTTCGAGGAGGCCGGCGCGGCGCAGGGCGCGGTTGATGTCGACGGGGCGGTCCGCGCGCGTGATGCCGTACTCGGAGAGCGCGACGACGGTACGGCCTTCCGCCCTGGCGTCGTCGAGGAGGGGAGCCATGGCCGCGTCGAGGTCCGCGGCAGCCTGGAGGGAGCGCGGGTCGTCGGGGCCGAAGCGTTGCAGGTCGTAGTCGAGATGAGGGAGGTAGCAGAGGGTCAGGTCCGGGCGGCGGGTGCGGTTGACGTGGCGGGTCGCGTCGATGATCCACCGGCTGGAGACGAGGTCGGCGCCGGGACCCCAGAAGTGGAAGAGGGGGAACGTGCCGAATTTCTGGGTGAGTTCGTCGTGCAGGGCCGGGGGACGGGTGTAGCAGTCGGGTTCCTTGCGGCCGTCGGCGTAGTAGACGGGACGGGGAGTGATGGTGATGTCGGTGTCGGCGCCCATGGCGTACCACCAGCAGATATTGGCGACCGTGTAGCCGGGGTGCGCGCGCCGGGCGGCGTCCCAGAGTTTGTCGCCGGAGACCAGCCCGTTGTGCTGCCGCCACAGGAGTACGTCGCCGAGCTCGCGGAAGTACCAGCCGTTGCCGACGATGCCGTGCTCACCGGGGTGGGTGCCGGTGAGGAAGGTGGACTGGGCGGCGCACGTGACGGCGGGCAGGACCGTGCCGAGCGGGGCACGGGAGCCGGACTGGCCGAGGGCCTCGAGGTGCGGCATGTGGTCGAGCAGACGGGGGGTCAGGCCTACGACGTCCAGGACGAGGAGAGGGGTGGGACGGGGGTGCTCGCTGGAGTGCTCGCCCTGCGGGGTCGGTACCGGCGGCTGGGTCATGGCAGCTCCTTGAGGCCGAGGTCCGTCAACAGGTCGCGGGCGAGGGTGAGTTCGGCGGCGATGCCGTCGGCGAGCTGGGCGCGGGCTCGGGGACGCAGCTCGGGCGGGAGTGCCTGCCAGGTGTAGGTCTCGACCTCCAGGTGGCGGGTGAGGGGGTGCGGACCGCCGACGAGGCGGGTCAGCGCGGTCCGCAGGACGGCGAGTGTGGAGGTGAGAGGCGCGGCGGGGGCCGCGTGCAGCGGGACGTGGAAGTGGGCGCGCCATGGCGAGGCGTCGGGCAGGGCGTCGCCCGCCAGGGCTTCGCCGAGGTCGTCGGTGCCGCGCAGGCCGGCGGAGGTCCGGGTGCGGGTCTGGTGCAGGAAGCGGGGCTCGTCGAACGCGGCGAGGGCCGTGCGGACTTCGGGGAGATGGGGGTGTGCGGCGTGCAGGGCGGCTGAGAGCTGGGACTTGACGACGGGGACGCGGGCTTGGGTGAGCGCGTCCAGGGCGGTGTGCGGGTCTTCGAAGGAGGTGGCGAGATGGCAGGTGTCGACGCAGATGCCGATGCGGTCATGGCCGATCGCGGCGAGCGGGGCGAGGGCGTCGGCGGTGGTCTCGACGACACAGCCGGGCTCGGGTTCCAGCCCGACACGGATGGAACGGCCGGTGAGTTCGTGGAGGGCGTCGAGGCGTTCGGCGAGCGTGGTGAGCGCCGCGCGGGCCGTCGCCGCCCGCTCGTCGTCGTACGCGGTACGCCAGGCGAGGGGCAGTGTGGAGATGCTGCCGTCGGTGACGTCGTCGGGGAGGAGCTGGGCGAGGACGCGGGCCAGGGCGGTGGTGTGGTCGAGCCGCTCCGGGTCGGCCCAATCCGGCTTGTAGACACGGTATTTGACCTCTTCGGCGCCGAAGCCTTCGTAGGGGAAGCCGTTGAGGGTCACGACTTCGAGGCCCCGGAGGTCGAGTTCGGCGCGCAGGCCGCGCAGCGCGGACGGGTCGGTGACCAGGGTGCGGGCGGCGTCTCTGGCGAGCCACAGGCCGATGCCGAGGCGGTCGCGGCCGAGGCGGCGGCGGACGGGTTCGCAGTGGTCGCGCAGCTGGGCGAGGACACCGTCGAGGGTCTCGGCCGGGTGGACGTTGGTGCAGTAGGCGAGGTGGACGGTGGAGCCGTCGGGGTGGCGGAAGCGCATCGCTCACTCCCCGCCGCGGAGGATGGAGTTGCCCTCGTGGGTGACACCCGGATTCGTGCCCAGGAGGTTCAGCCGGCCGCTGAGCCCATAGAAGGCCACCGGATTGCGCCACAGCACCCGGTCGACCTCGTCGTCGGTGAACCCGGCCTCCAGCAGGGCGTCGCCGACCCGGCGGGTCTTGAGGGGATCGCTTCTCCCCCAGTCCGCGGCCGAGTTGACGAGCACCCGCTCCGGCCCGTACTCCCGCAGGATCGCGACCATCCGCTCCTCGTCCATCTTGGTGTCCGGATAGACGGAGAAGCCCAGCCAGCAGCCGCTGTCCTTGGCCTCCTTCACGGTGGTCTCGTTGAGGTGGTCGACGAGGACCCGGTCCGGGGGCAGGGCGGAGTCGCGGACGGCGTCCAGGGTGCGGCGCAGGCCGGCCAGCTTGTCGCGGTGGGGGGTGTGGACGAGCGCGGGCAGTTCGTGGTCGGCCGCGAGTTGGAGCTGGGCGGCGAGCGCGTTGTCCTCGGCCGGGGTCATCGAGTCGTAGCCGATCTCGCCCACGGCCACGACCTGGTCCTTGACGAGATACCTGGGCAGCTCGTCCAGGACCGGGACGCAGCGGGGGTCGTTCGCCTCCTTGGGGTTCAGGGCGAGCGTGCAGTGGTGAGCGATGCCGTACTGGGCGGCGCGGAAGGGCTCCCAGCCGAGCAGGGAGTCGAAGTAGTCGAGGAAGGAGGCGGGTGAGGTGCGGGGCTGGCCGAGCCAGAAGGAGGGCTCGACGACGGCGCGGACGCCCGCGGCGTGCATGGCCTCGTAGTCGTCGGTGGTCCGTGACGTCATATGGATGTGGGGGTCGAAGATGCGCATCAGGACTCCTTGCCGGGGGTGCCCGACGTGCCGGGGTTCTCCGACATGCCGGGACTGGGCGACGCGCCGGGGCTGCCGGGCGTGCCGGTGGGGGTGGCCGTGGGTTCGATGGGCTCGGCGGTCTTGGCGGGATCGGTTCGCTCGGCGGGCTGGGTGGGCTCCGTCAGCGCCAGGACGCGGTACAGGTCCTCGGGTACGGGACGGCCCGCGGCGGCGCGTTCCTCGGCGTAGTCGCCGAGCATGCGGGCGAGTTCGGCGTCGGCGTGGGCGCGCCGGGGCAGTTCGGCCACCTCGTCGACGGGGACGCCGGTGAACAGGCACTTCAGGACGGCGTGCCGCCAGTTGTGGGCGTCCAGGTGGCGGGCGGCGTAGGGGCCGACGGCGGCCGCGACCAGCCGGGTGTCGTTGGTGCGCAGGGCGTCCTCGACGAGGGGCAGCGCGTCGGGGCCCGGCACGAGGTGAGGGAGGGCGTGCAGGACGGCTCGGCGTTCGGCGGCGGTGCCCTGGCGGTAGACGCGGGTGAGTGCGTCCGGATCGGCGCGGGCGGCGTGCAGGAGGAGGACGCGGGCGGCGTCGGCGTACTGCGGCCCGCACCGGCGTCCGGCCTCGGCGATCCGCAACTCCCAGACGGAGATGGGCCCGTGGATGCCGGGGTGGGCGGCCGCCTCGTCGAGGGCCTGGTCGAGCCAGGCGCGGGCGGCTCCACCGAGGTGGCTGTCGAGGCGGGCGTGCAGGGCGGCGAGGGCCGGGTGGGACGGGGGGCCGGCCTGGTTGGCGTGGGGGTGATGGCGGTCGTGGCCGGGCGGACTGGACTGGTCGCGCTGGGTTCGGTGGGGGTGGTTCACGGGGTTCTCCCTTCGGGGCCTGTGGGGGTCGCCCGGGCCGCGCGGTGGAGGAACGGGAGGGACTGTTCGGCGAAGTGGGGGCCCGCATGGGAGTGGCGGGGCAGTTCGACGACGGTGAGCGCCTGGTAGCCGGTGGAGGCCAGGGCTTCGAGTACGGGCGGGAAGTCGATCTCCCCGTCCCCGAACGGGAGGTGTTCATGGATGCCGCGGCGCATGTCCTCGATCTGGACGTGACGCAGCCAGGGGGCGGCGGCGCGTACGCAGTCGGCGGGAGGGAGGGGTTCGAGGCACTGGCAGTGACCGATGTCCAGGGTGAGCCCGAGCGCGGCCGGGTCGCCGAGTGTTCGGCGCAGGCGGTGGAAGCCGGCGAGGGAGGAGAGCAGGTGGCCGGGTTCGGGTTCGACGGCGAGGGGGACGCCGGCGCGGGTGGCGGCGTCCAGCACCGGGGTGAGCGCCTCGGCCAGGCGTTTCCAGGCGGTGTCCTCGTCCGTGCCGGGCGGGGTGACTCCGCTGAAGCAGTGCACGGCGTGGGCGCCGAGATCGCTGCCGACCTGGACGGCACGGACGAGCAGGTCGACGCGGCGCGCACGGTCGTCCGCGTCCGGGTCGAGGAGCGAGGGGCCGTGTTTGCGTCGTGGGTCGAGGACATAGCGGCCGCCGGTTTCCACCGTGACGCCGAGGCCGAGTGCCGACAGCCTGTGGGCCACCTTCCCGGTACGGGCGGCCAGGTCCGGGGCGAGCGGGTCCAGGTGCATGTGGTCGAGGGTCAGGCCCACGCCGTCGTAGCCGAGGTCGGCGAGGAGGGCGAGGGCGTCGTCGAGACGGAGGTCGGTGAGGCCGTTGGTTCCGTAGCCGAACCGGAGGGGGTGGGAGGAAGGATCCGGCCTCGCGTGCGCGGTCGCCTGCTCGGACGGGCACGGGCTCGGGGTCATGTGACGCTCACCTTCCTCGCGAACGTGCGGGCGGCCGGGGCGAGTGCGGCTGTCAGGAGGGCGGTCACGGGTGCGCCCGCGCGGGCCGCGAGGGTGGCTTGGAGCGGGATCATGGCGCGGATTCCGCCGCCGACGGCTCGCTGGGTGAGCGCGGGTGAGGGGTTCAGGGCGGCGTGGAAGAGGGGGCGGGCGGAGGTGGCGGCGAACGCGAGGGTGAGGGCGCCGCGGAGGGTGTCTGACACGGGGTGCGGTGAGGGGCCGGGGCGTACAGAGGGGGCCTGTTGCCGGCCCGACCCCGCTCGCGTGCCGTCATGCCCTGGGGGCCCGCCTGTTGGAGCCTCACCGACAGGCGGGCGCGTGCCGGATCGGCCGTTCGCCAGTTCCCAGGCCAGCACTCCGGTCGTGGCCAGCGCGGCCAACGGTGCCACCGACGAACCGCCCTGCGTCTCACCGCGCGACACCGTGGTCACCGCGAAGGTGTGGGCGGCCAGGGCGAGAGCGGCGGGGAGGGCAGTACGACAGGCGGCCGTCACGCTGAGGACCAGGTCCTGGCCTCGGGTACCCCCGACGGTCGCCGCACCCGCGATCACCTCCCGGTCGCGTGCGGAAGCTCCGACGGTCACCGAGCCGAGAGGTCGGTTCCGGCTGCGAGGACGACGTTCGATGGTCACCGCACCTGGCGGCACGGACACCCCGCCCACGGCACCACCAGCCAGCGACGAACCAAAGAGCCGGCCCCAACCGCGAGCCGTACCGACAGTGGCCGCCGCACCAGGAGGCACAGACCCACCGGCCACGGCACCACCAGCCAGCGACGAACCAAAGAGCCGGCCCCAACCGCGAGCTGTACCGACAGTGGCCGCCGCACCAGGAGGCACAGACCCACCGCCCACGGCACCATCAGGCACCGACGAACCAAGCAGCCGACTCCAACCGCGAGGGGTACCGGCGGTGGTCCGCGCGCCAGGGGGCACGGACACGTCGCGCTCGGCGCCTCCGGTGGCCGCCGAGCCGAGACGCCCCATCCGGCCACGCGGGGTATGGGCGGTGGTCGCGGCGCCCGGGCGGGTGTCCCGGCTGGGATGCGTGCTCGCGGCCGCCGTCGCGCCGAGGAGTACGTCCAGGCCGCGGGCGGCGGCCATGGCCGCAGGTCCGGCGGGGGTTCGTTTGAGTTTCAGGTCGTATGCCCAGACCGTGGCGGCGAGGGGCGCGGCGACCGCGAGGGCCGGGCGACCCGCGCGTGCCGCCAGGGCTAGGCCCGCCGCTGTCAGGACTCCGGCCGCAGTCAGCGCTGCGGCCGGGTGTATGCGGCCCGACGGCAGCGGGCGGTGCGGGCGTTCGACGGCGTCCTCGGCGCGGTCGGACCAGTCGTTGAGGGCCATGCCCGCCTCGTACAGGCAGAGGGAGGAACCGATGGCGAGCAGGGTGCGGGAGTTGGGGCGTGCGCCGACGGCGGCGGCCCCCGCGAGCGCGTCTCCGGGGACGGTGAACAGGGCCGGGAGCCGGAGTAGTTCGGCCCAGGACCGGGCCCGGTCCCAGCCCTTCGCATGCGCCGCATTCCCCGCACGCGCCCCCTTCCCCACACGCACCCACTTCGCCGCACGCACCCACTTCCCAGCCCGCGCGCTCTCCGCCGCCTGCGCGCTCTCCCCCGCCTGCGCTCTCGTGGTCCTCGGGACCGAGTCGGCCGACGCGCCCGTCCCAACCTTTGGATCCGACCCGGCCCGCGCCCCCACCTGCGCGGGTTCGCCCGGCCCACCCGCCGCAGCTACGCCGGCCCGCGCGTCCACCCCACCCGTCGCACCCGAACTTCCCCGCCCAGCCGGCCTACCCGACGCACCCGACGCGCCCAGCCCCGTCCGCGGACCCAGAGGACCCTGCGCACCCGCCCCGCTCGACCCATTCGGCGCACTCGACCCACTCCCGCCAAGCCCCCACACCCTCACAGTCCCTCCCCGGAAAGTTCCCGAAGTCGCGCCGCGAAGGCCGCCAGGGCCGCGTACTGGTCCCCCAGTGCCGAGGGGCCCTCCCCCACCGGGTCCTTGAAGTAGAAGCCGAGATCGCTCAACGATCCGGTGAGGCCGGCCTCGTGGGCGCGTGCGGTCAGGCGGGCGAGGTCGAGGACGAGGGGGGCCGCGAGTGCGGAGTCGCAGCCCTGCCACGTGGTCTGGAGGATCATCCGGGTGCCGAGGAAGCCGTCGAAGGCGATGTGGTCCCAGGCGGTCTTCCAGTCACCGAGGGCGGGGACGTCGTCGATGTGGGTCTCGCCCTCCGGAGCGGCGCCCAGGGTGTCGGCCAGTACGCGCTCCTTGCCGGCGTTCTTGGCCGCGGCGGCGGCGGGGTCGGCGAGCGCGGCGCCGTCGCCGCCGCCCAGGAGGTTGGTGCCGGACCAGGCGCGGACGGCGAGCGCGCGCTCGGCGAACATCGGGCCGAGCACCGACCGGAGCAGCGTCTGGCCGGTCTTGCCGTCGCGGCCCGCGTAGGGCAGCCCACTGGACTCGGCCAGGGATGTCAGCTCCGGGTGGTGCAGACCCGTCGAGGGGGTGAAGTTCACGTACGGGCAGCCGGCCCGCAACGCCGCCGCCGCGTAGAGCGAGCTCGGGGGCAGCGCCGCCCCTCCGTGAGCGGCCCCCACGGATGCCGCCGCTCCGCGGGCGGTCTCGACCACGGCCTTCCCTGCGATGGCAGGGTCTGCGAGGACGGGCTCTGCGAGGGCGGGCTCTGTCGAGGCCACGTTCACCACGACCGCCCGGGACAGGCCGTACCGGCGGACGAAGTCCCGTATGTCCGCGGCGAAGGCGTCGACGAGCTCGGCCGGGTCGTGGGTGTCGCCGGGCGTGGGGCCACCGGGGCGGATCTCCCGGTCGGCGGCGGCCAGTTCGGCCGCGACCGCCGAGGGAAGGCCGTGCGGGAGGACGCCACCGGCGACCAGGGCCTCCGCCCGTTTCGGGAGCGGGCAGTCCACCGTGTCGTGGCCGCCGAAGACCAGGGACGACAGCGCGGGCAGGCCGCAGTCGGCGAAGAGGTCGGTTTCGGTGATCATGCCCGTGGGGGCGTGCAGCCCGGCGGTGACGGCAGCACAGCCGGTGATGACGGTGGTGGCGACGGAGCCGCGCGCTCCGATCAGCCACACCCCCACCCGGGGATCAGCAGGGGACACGGACATGGGCAGCAGCCTCCTCATCGTGCGTAAGCCAGGAGATACGTCAGCCGGGAGTTACGTCGGCCAGGAAATACGTCGGCCGGGGATACGTCAGCCAGGAGCAGCGAGGGACGGGACGGCGGGCGGGAGTACGGCGTCTCCCGCCCGCCGCCGCTCAGTTGCCCGACGAAGCCCCGTGTGGGAGGGGTGTCGCGGGCTTCGTGGGCAGTTCCTTGATCCGGATGTCGCGGAAGGACACCTGGTCGTCGGCTCCGTGGTTCTGGATGCCGACGTGCCCGTCACGCAGACTCCGTGCCGGATCGGTGTTGGTGAAATCGTTGACCTTCACGCCGTTGAGCCAGACGCGGAGCCGCTCGCCCTCCACGCGGATCTCGTACGTGTTCCACTCCCCCGGCGGGTTGAGCGCGCGGTCGCGCTTCTTGATGTCGGCGGACTGGAAGCTGTACACGGCCCCGGTGGTGCGATCGGGGGCGTCGGTCGCGTCGATCTGGATCTCGTAGCCGTTGTTCACGGCGGACCAGGGGTCGTCGGAGGCCGGGAAGCCCACGAAGACACCGGAGTTGTCGTCCCCGGCCACCTTCCAGTCCAGCTTCAGCGAGTACGAGCCGAAGCCGGAGTCGCCCCCCGAGTCGGCCCCCGAGTCGGCCCCCGATCCGGTGTACCAGAGCATCCCCAGACCGCCGTGCGAGGTGAGCGTGCCGTCGTCCGACAGCGAGAACGAACCCGGACCCGCCTGCTTCCACGCCGACAGGGACTGGGCCGTGCCGTCGAAGAGCGGCCGGTAGCCGTTCTCCGGGCGGCAGTCCGCCTGGGCGTCGCCGATGGCGTACCGGATGCCGCCCGACAGGTGCCGGCGGAAGGCCGGTTCGGCGTACGACTCCTTGGTGTGGCCGCCCCCGGTGTAGAAGGCGCGGCCGCCCCGGTATTCCTGGCACCAGGCGATCGGATGATCGCCGCTCATCGTGCCGCCGGTGTACGACGACTCGTCGAGCGAGGCGAGGACGTGGGCGTGATCGCGCGGATTGGAGCGGTAGTTGTACCACTCGTCCGTGCGGGCCCAGGCCTTCGGCAGGTCCGAGGTCGCCGGGTGGGCCCGGTCCTCGACGTCGACCGTCGCGGGCTGGATGGCGGGGTGCGACTGGAAGTAGGCGCCCGCCAGACCGCCGTAGAAGGCCCAGTCGTACTCGGTGTCGGCGGCCGCGTGGATGCCCACGTAGCCGCCGCCCCGCTCGATGTACCGCTCGAAGGCGGCCTGTTGGGTGTCGTCGAGGACGTCACCCGTGGTGGACAGGAAGACCACGGCGTCGTACCGGGCGAGGTTGCGGGTGGTGAAGGCGCCCGCGTCCTCGGTGGCGTCGACGGCGAAGCCGCCCTCCGTGCCCAGGTCCCGTACGGCCGCGATGCCCTCGGGAATCGAGTCGTGCCTGAAGCCGGCGGTCTTGGAGAAGACCAGGACCCGGCTCTCGTCCGCGTCCTTCGACGCGGCCGGTCCCGACACGCAGCCGATGAGCAGAGCGGCCGCGGCACCCACCGTCAGCATCTGTGCTGATGCGCGCATGACAGTCACACAGCCCTTCAGCTCGTCGTGAAGGTGAAGTCGTCCACGTCGTAGAGCGCGCCGGTGCCGCTGCCCTTGAAGACGAGGTAGAGCGTGGTGGTGCCGCGCGGCGCACCGGAGAGATCCGCGGTCACGTCCTGGAAGGTGTCCCAGCCGCCGGTCACCGGTACGGTCGCGGTGCCGAGCAGGCGGCCGGTGGCGGAGCCCGCGCGGACCTCGAGGGTGCCGCCCGATCCGGCGGACGAGATACGTGCCGTGATCTTCGTGGCGTTGCTCAGCACGTACGGCTTGAACGCGATCCAGTCGCCGTTATTGATGTCGCCCACCGTCTTGCCGCCGTGCGCGGTGGCCTTCGACTGCACGGTGATCCCCGAAGCGGTGCCGTAGTGCTCGGCCTGGCGGTGCCTGGGCTGGGTGACATGCTGGTCGTGGCTGGTCAGCGAGGCCTGTCCGCCGCCTCCGCCGTCCGTGTACTCGGCGTCGAAGACACCGAAGATGTTCGCGTCGTCGTCATGGCCGTTGCCCGCGCCGGTCGCGATGGTTCCGGAGCAGCCGTTGGCGGAGGTCAGCAGGTGACCGTGGCTGTCGTGGCCGAGGATGAAGTTGACCTTCACCTTGGAGCAGTCGATCGTCCCGTCCTCCGGGTCGGTCACCTTCACCTTGAAGGGCACGGTGTCGCCGAAGCTGAACAGCTGGCCGTCCCGGGGCAGTTCGAGCGTCACCTTGGGCGCGGTGTTGCCGACGACGACCTGGACGCTGGCGCTGCCCGTACGGCCACCCGGGTCCTTGGCGGTCACGGTGGCGGTGTAGGTGCCGTTCTTCTTGTACTTGTACGTCGGGTTCGGCGCGGTCGACTTGCCGCCGTCGCCGAAGTCCCAGCTGTAGGTGAGGGCGTCACCGTCGGCGTCGGTCGAACCGGCCGAGGAGAAGCTGACCTTGAGGGGTGCCTGTCCGGAGGTGCGGTCGGCCGCGGCCTGCGGTACGGGCGAGTGGCCGTCGGTGGCGTTCTCGATGCGGTACAGGCCCGAGTGCTCGTCGCCGCCGAACCAGGCGGTGCCGTAGTCGAGGACGTACAGCGCCCCGTCGGGGCCGAAGGCCATGTCCATCACCTGGGTGCCCGTCCAGGGGAAGGCGTTGATGGACTGCACGGTGCCGCTGCCGTCCGACACGATCCGCTTGATCCAGCGGCGGCCGAACTCTCCGGCGAAGAAGTTCCCGTCGTACGCCTGCGGGAACTTCACGGGCGAGTCGAGCGAGGCGTCGTAGTGGTAGACCGGACCGCCCATGGGGGACTCCGAGCCGCTGCCGAACTCCGGGACGGACCCGCCGTCGTAGGGGATCCAGGCGGCCTGGGCCGGGGGCAGGTCGGTGAGGCCGGTGTTGTGGGGCGAGTTGTTCTTGGGCGCGTTGCAGTCGAAGGTCGCGCCGGACGTCTTGGTCGCGAAGTCGTAGTCCACGTAGGCGTCGTTCTTGCCCGTGCAGTACGGCCAGCCGAAGTTGCCGGGGCCGGTCACGCGGGCGAACTCGACCTGGCCGCCGGGGCCGCGGGCCGGGTCGGCCGCGCCCGCGTCCGGGCCGTAGTCACCGACGTACAGGATGCCGGTCGCCTTGTCGACGCTGAAGCGGAACGGGTTGCGGAAGCCCATCGCGTAGATCTCGGGGCGCGTCTTGTCCGTGCCAGGCGCGAAGAGGTTGCCGTCGGGGATGGAGTACGAGCCGTCGGCGTTCACCTTGATGCGCAGGATCTTGCCGCGCAGGTCGTTGGTGTTGCCGGCCGAACGCTGGGCGTCGAAGGCCGGGTTGCGGTCGGCGCGCTCGTCGATGGGGGTGAAGCCGTCGGACTGGAAGGGGTTGGAGTCGTCCCCGGTCGAGAGGTAGAGGTTTCCGGCCGCGTCGAAGTCGATGTCGCCGCCGACGTGGCAGCAGATGCCACGGGACGTCTGCACGTCGAGGATCTTCTTCTCACTGGCGTTGTCCAGCGTGCCGTCGGCCTTGAGGACGAAGCGAGAGAGGCGGTTGACTCCGTCGAAGGGAGCGAAGTCGGCGGCGGTGCCGGTCTCCGGGGCGTCGCCCGCCGGGGTGTTCAGGGGCGGCGCGTAGTAGAGGTAGATGTAGCGGTTGGTGGCGAAGCCGGGGTCGATGCCCACGCCTTGCAGGCCTTCCTCGTCGTGCGAGTACACGTCGAGCTTGCCCGCGATCTTGGTGTTGCCCGCCGCGTCGGTGAGGCGGAGTTCACCGTCGCGTGAGGTGTGCAGGACCGAGCGGTCGGGGAGCACGGCGAGTGACATGGGCTCGCCGACCTCGGGCTCGCCCTTGGCGAGGGTGACTTGCTGGAAGTCCTCCGCAGCGGCCGCGCTGTTCTGCCGGGCGACCGCGCTGTCCTGCCCGGCGACGGCTGCGCCTGCCTGGGGTGCGGTCAGGGTGAGGGAAGCGGCCGCGAGCAGCGCGCCGCTGAGCAGGGCGAGTGCCCCGCGGAGTCTCGGACGTCTCGAGTGGCTCGTGTTCTTCCTGTTTCTGACGTACGGGTGCACGAAATGCCTCCATGAAGGGGCTGGTCGTACGGGCGGGTGCCGCGGTGCGGCGGTACGCCGGGGTGCGCCGTCACCCCGGAGTGCGATGAACTCTTCTGCGCCGAACTGTGCTGCGCCGAACTGTGCTGCGCGGCCTAGTCGTTGCCGCCGAACGCCGCGTCGAACGAGGCCGACGGCGGCTCGAAGTCGTATGCCTTGAGGCGGGTCAGGGCCTCGGGCGCGCCCTGGAGGCGGTCCATGCCGGCGTCCTCCCACTCGACGGAGACGGGGCCCGCGTAGTCGATGGAGCGCAGCATGCGGAAGACGTCCTCCCAGGGGACGTCGCCGTGGCCCGCGGAGACGAAGTCCCAGCCGCGCCGCGGGTCGCCCCAGGGCAGGTGCGAGCCGAGGCGGCCGTTGCGTCCGTCGAGCCGCTTGCGGGCTTCCTTGCAGTCGACGTGGTAGATCCGGTCGCGGAAGTCGTAGAGGAAGCCGACCGGGTCGAGGTCCTGCCACACGAAGTGGGACGGGTCGAAGTTCAGGCCGAAGGCGGGACGGTGGTCGACCGCCGCCAGTGCCTTGTGCGTGGTCCAGTAGTCGTACGCGATCTCGCTCGGGTGGACTTCGTGTGCGAACCGCACGCCCTGCGCGTCGAAGACGTCCAGGATCGGGTTCCAGCGCGTCGCGAAGTCCTCGTAGCCGCGCTCGATCATCGACTCGGGGGCGGGCGGGAACATCGCGACCAGATGCCAGATCGCCGAGCCGGTGAAGCCGATGACGGTGTCGACGCCGAAGGCCGCCGCCGCGCGTGCGGTGTCGGCGATCTCGGCGGCGGCCCGCTGCCGTACGCCCTCCGCCTCGCCGTCGCCCCAGATGCGGGCGGGCAGGATGGCCCGGTGGCGCTCGTCGATGATGGCGTCGCAGACGGCCTGGCCGACCAGGTGGTTGGAGATCGCCCAGCACTTGAGGCCGTACTTGTCGAGGAGCGCGTGCCGGGACTCGATGTACAAGGGGTCGGCGAGCGCCTTGTCGACCTCGAAGTGGTCGCCCCAGCAGGCGAGTTCGAGCCCGTCGTAACCGAATTCGCGGGCGAGTCGGCAGACCTCTTCCAGCGGCAGGTCGGCCCACTGGCCGGTGAAGAGCGTGAAATTGCGCGGCATACCGGGCCTCCTCAGACCGCGATGGGTGTGTAGACGGAGTTCTTCTCGGCGCTCTCCTCCACCGCCGCGAGCACGCGCTGCACTTGCAGCCCGTCGGCGAAGGACGGCACCGGAGCGTGGCCCGCCGCGATGGCCTGCACGAGGTCGCGGGCCTGGTGCACGAAGGTGTGCTCGTAGCCGAGTCCGTGGCCCGGCGGCCACCAGGCGTCCAGGTAGGGGTGGTCGGGCTCGGTGACGAGGATGCGACGGAATCCCGCGTGCGCGCCGGGTTCGGTGTGATCGTGGTACGAGAGTTCGTTGAGGCGCTCCAGGTCGAAGGCCAACGAGCCGCGCTCACCGTTGAGTTCGATGCGCAGAGAGTTCTTGCGCCCGGTGGCGAAGCGGGAGGCCTCGAAGGAGGCGAGGGCGCCGGAGGCGAAGCGGGCGGTGAACAGGGCGGCGTCGTCGACGGTGACCGTGCCCACGCCGGCCCCGGATCCGGACCCGAAGGCAGAGCCGGTGACAGTGCCGGACCCGGAGTCAGAGTCAGAGCCGGAGCCGGTTACAGTGCCGGACCCGGAGTCAGAGTCAGAGCCGGAGCCGGTGAAACTGCCGGACCCGGGCCCCGACCCGCCTCCGGCGTCGCCCGCCTCCGCGACGGCCGACAGCCCGCTCGACGCCCCGCCGGGCAGCGGCCGCTGCCGTACGAACGTCTCGGTGAGGGCGGAGACTCCGACGAGCGGCTCCCCGGCCAGATACTGCGCGAGGTCGACGATGTGCGCGCCGAGGTCGCCGAGCGCCCCCGACCCGGCCAGTTCCTTGCGCAGCCGCCAGGTCAGCGGGAACTCCGGGTCCACCAGCCAGTCCTGGAGGTACGTCACCCGTACGTGCCGCAAGGTGCCCAGGCGCCCCTCGGCCACCATCTGCCGGGCGAGCGACGTGGCGGGCACCCGGCGGTAGTTGAAGCCGACCATGGCCAACTGTCCGCGAGCGGCCGCCGCTTCGGCGGCCGCGGCCATGGCGACGGCCTCGTCCACCGTGTTCGCGAGGGGCTTCTCGCACAGCACGTGCTTGCCCGCGGCCAGGGCGGCGAGGGCGATCTCGGCGTGGCTGTCGCCGGGGGTGCAGATGTCGACGAGGTCGACGTCGTCCCGGGCGATCAGGGCCCGCCAGTCGGTCTCGGCCGCCGCCCAGCCGTGCCGGTCCGCCATGGCCCGCACAGCCTGTCCGTCACGGCCGCAGACGGCGGCGAGGACCGGATTGCGTGGCAGGTCGAAGACGTGGCCCACGGTGCGCCAGCCCTGCGAGTGGGCGGCGCCCATGAACGCGTAACCGACCATGCCCACGCCCAATGACGGTTTCTCGGCCTCGTCGCCCTGGTGCGGCTGTCCCATGCGGATGTCCTCCTCGTCGTCGTGACACGGTGGGGGGTGGGGCCCGGTCTGCTGCTGCCGGACAGGGCCCCCGGGGCAGGGCATCTCACTTGAAGCCGGTGGCCATGTACTGCTGGACGTTGTCCTTGTCGACGACGGCCGAGTAGAGAGTGAGCGACGCGGGGATCTCGAACTCGGCGAGGCCGCCGACGCCCTTGCCCTGGCCGAGCGCGCGAGCGAGGTCGATCGCGGACGCGGCCATGGTGGGCGGGTACAGGACGGTGGCCTTGAGAACGCTGTTGTCGGCGTCGATGGCCTGGAAGGCGGAGAGCGCGCCGGCGCCGCCGACCATCAGGAAGTCGTCGCGCCCGGCCTGCTTGATGGCGCGCAGGGCGCCGACGCCCTGATCGTCGTCGTGGTTCCACAGCGCGTCGAACTTCGGTTGGGCCTGGAGGAGTTGGGCCATCTTGGCCTGCCCGGACTCGACGGTGAACTCGGCGGCCTGCCGGGCGACCTTCTTGACGTTGGGATAGTTCTTCAGGGCGGCGTCGAAGCCCTGGGTGCGCTGCTTGGTGAGCTCGAGGTTGTCGAGCCCGGCGAGTTCGATGACGCGGGCGTTCTTCTTGTCCTTGAGCTTCTCGCCGATGTAGTGGCCGGCGCTGAGACCCATACCGTAGTTGTCACCGCCGATCCAACAGCGGTACGCCTGCGGTGAACTGAAGATCCGGTCCAGGTTGACCACGGGGATGCCGGCGCGCATCGCCTTGAGGCCGACCTGGGTGAGCGCCGCGCCGTCGGCGGGCAGCACGACCAGGACGTCGACCTTCTTGTTGATCAGTGTCTCGATCTGGCCGATCTGCGCGGCCGTGTCGTTGGAGCCCTCGGTGATCTCCAGGGTGACGTCCGCGTACTTCTTGGCGCGGCTCTTGGCGTTGTCGTTGATGGCGTTGAGCCAGCCGTGGTCGGCCTGCGGGCCCGCGAAGCCGATGGTGACGTGCTTACCGGGCTTGTCGTCGGCGGCCGGCTGGCTGTTGGCGGCCGTCTTCTCGTTCTTGGTGTCGTTGCTGGTGCAGCCGGCGAGGAGGGCACCGGCCGAGACGGCGGCGGTACCGAAGAGCAGTCCTCTGCGACTCGTGTGGCCGGTGGGGCCGGTGCGGCTCGTGGGTTCTGGCATGGCGGTGGACCCTTCCCGTGTCAGGTCGTGTCAGGTCGTGCGTGCTGTGCGCCGCTGGACCAGGACCGCGGCGACGATGATCGCGCCCTTGGCGATCTGCTGGACGTCGCTCTGGAGGTTGTTCAGCGCGAAGATGTTGGTGATCGTCGTGAAGATCAGGACGCCGAGCACCGAGCCGGTGATGGTGCCGCGGCCCCCGCTGAGCAGGGTCCCGCCGATGATCGCGGCGGCGATGGCGTCGAGTTCGTACAGGTTGCCGTTGGTGTTCTGGCCGGATCCGGACAGGATGATCAGCAGGAAGGCGGCGATGCCGCAGCACAGTCCGGAGAGCAGATAGAGGTACAGCCGCTGGCGTCGTACGTCGATGCCGGCGAGCCGGGCAGCCTCCGCGTTGCCGCCGACGGCGACCGTGCGCCGCCCGAAGGTGGTGCGGTTGAGGATCAGCCAGCCGATGACGGTGACGACGGCGAAGACGAGCACCAGGGGCGGTACGCCGAGGAGGTACGAGTCGCGCTCGCCGAGTTTCAGGATCCCGTCGATGGTGACGATCTGCGTCTTGCCGTCGGTGATCTGGAGGGCGAGGCCGCGGGCCGAGGCGAGCATGGCGAGCGTGGCGATGAACGGGACCATCCCGCCGTACGCGATGAGCAGGCCGTTCACGAGACCGCAGCCGAGGCCGACGAGCACGGCCGTGAAGAGGACGCCCGCGAAGCCGTACTCCTGGGTGGCGACCGTCGTGGCCCACACCGAGGAGAGCGCGACGATCGCGCCGACCGAGAGGTCGATGCCGCCGGAGGTGATGACGAACGTCATGCCGACGGTGACGACCCCGATCACCGAGGCCTGGGTGAGCACGAGTTGGAGGTTGCGGGTGTCGAGGAACTCGTCGGGCTTGGTGATGCCCCCGATGACGATCAGGGCGGCGAGCACCCCGAGGAGCGAGAGGGTACGGACGTCGGCGCGGGCCGCGAGCGTCCGCCATGATCCGTCGCCGTCCGTCGGCGATGTCTTCCGGGTGTCACCGGGCCTGGGCGGTGACGCGGGCTGCGTCATGATGTCCCTTCCATGACGAGGTCGAGTACACGGTGTTCGTCGAGCTCCCGGGCGGGCGCGGTGTGGACGACGCGCCCCTCGCGGAGCACCAGCACGCGGTCGGCGAGGCCGAGCACCTCGGGTACTTCGCTGGAGACCAGCAGCACGGCGAGGCCTTCGTCGGCGAGGCGGCGGATGACCGCGTACAGCTCGGCGCGGGCCCCGACGTCGACCCCGCGGGTGGGTTCGTCGAGGAGCAGTACCCGGCAGCCGCGCAGCAGCCAGCGCGCCAGGACGGCCTTCTGCTGGTTGCCGCCGGACAGCGTCCGGATCGGCACCGACGGGTTGTCGGGGCGCAGAGACAGCTCGCGGGTCGCGGCCCGGGCCGCGCCGCGTTCGGCACGACGGTCGATCCAACCGCCGTGCGCGAAGCGGGACATGGAGGAGACCGACACGTTGCGGGTGACGGACTCCAGCATCAGCAGGGCCTGCGCCTTGCGCTCCTCCGGGGCGAGCCCGAGTCCGGCGCGGACGGCGGCGCGTACGCTGCCGGGGCGCAACGGCCGTCCGTCCACGCTGACGTGACCGGCGGTCGGTTTCCGTGCCCCGTAGATCGTCTCCAGGATCTCGGAGCGCCCGGAGCCGACGAGCCCGGCCAGGCCGACGATCTCGCCGGGGCGCAGGTCGAGGTCGAGTGGCGCGAACTCCCCGTCGCGGGCGAGGCCCTGGAGCGTGAGCACCGGTGCGGCCGGAGGCCGTGACCCGGGCCGGTCCGGGAAGACGTACTCGACGGTGCGCCCGGTCATCAGCGCCACCACCTCACGTGTCGGCGTGGACTTGGCGGGCAGTCCGCCCGCGACCGCGCGCCCGTCCTTCAGCACCGTCACGCGGTCGCCGATGCGGCGGATCTCCTCGAGGCGGTGCGAGATGTAGACGACGGCGACGCCGTCCGCGGTCAGATCGCCCACGATGCGGAAGAGGTTGTCGACCTCGTCGGGGTCGAGGGCGGCCGACGGCTCGTCCATGACGATCAGACGTACGTCGTGGGAGAGCGCCCGGGCCATGGAGACGATCTGCTGCTGGGCGGCCGACAGCTCGCCGACGAGCCGCGCCGGGTCGATCTCCGGGTGCCCAAGTCGCTTGAGCAGACCGGCTGTTGACGCTCTGGCCGCCTTTCCCCGTACGACGAAACCGGCTGTCGTGGGTTCATGGCCGAGGTGGACGTTCTCGGCCACCGACAGGCCCTCCACCAGGTCGAGTTCCTGGTAGATGGTGGCGATACCGAGGCGCATGGCGGCGATCGGCGACCTGAGGGTGACGTGTTCTCCGCGCCAGCCGATGGTGCCCTCGTCGGGCTGGTGGGCACCGGCCAGGACCTTGATGAGGGTGGACTTCCCGGCGCCGTTCTGGCCGAGCAGGCAGTGCACTTCGCCGGCCTGGACGTCGAGGTCGACGCCGTCGAGGGCCCGGACGCCGGGGAACGACTTGGTGATGCCGGACATGGTGAGCAGCGGTGGTTCTGGTGCCATGACGGTTCCCCTTGGCAGGCGTGCGGGCCGGTTGCAGGGCGGAGCGCGTGCGGAGCAAGCGTTTTCAGGCAGGGCAGAGCAGGGCGCTGTGCTGGTGGTCCCGCGAGGGCGGGAGTTACGCGGGTGAGAACAGGTGGTCGCTGATGAGCCGGGCTCCGCCGATGACTCCGGCGGTGGGGCCCAACTCGCCCAGGACGATGGGAAGATTGCCGGTCGCCAGCGGCAGCGACTGGCGGTAGACCTGGGTGCGGATCGCGGCGAGCAGGGTGTGGCCGAGACCCGTCACCCCACCGCCGATCACCACGAGACCGGGGTTGAAGAAGCTGACCAGGCCGGCGATGACCTGGCCGGTCCGGTTGCCGCCCTCGCGGATGAGATCGAGGGCGGTGGCGTCGCCGGCCGCTGCCGCGGCGGCGACGTCGACGGCGGTGAGCGTGCCTGCCGCCGCGAGCCGGGATGCCAGCTCCTCGGAGAGTCCCTGCTGGGCGGCGTCCGTGGCGTCGCGGGCGAGCGCGGCGCCGCTGAAGTGGGCCTCGAGGCAGCCCCGGTTGCCACAGGCGCAGGGCCGTCCGTCGGGCACGGCCTGGATGTGCCCGATGTCGCCGGCGCTGCCCGTCGTACCGCGGTAGACCTCACCGCCGACGACGATGCCGCAGCCGATACCCGTGCCGATCTTGACGCAGAGGAAGTCGCCCACGGAGCGTGCGACGCCCGCGTGCTGCTCCCCCATGGCCATCAGGTTCACGTCGTTGTCGACCATGACCGGGCATCCGAGTTCCTGGCTGAGCGCCTCCCGGACCGGGAAGCCGTCCCAGCCCGGCATGATCGGCGGGGCGACCGGGACGCCTTCGGGGAAACGGACGGGCCCCGGTACGCCGATCCCGGCGCCGTCGAACCCCTCCGCGAGCCCCGAGGCCCTCAACTTCGCGGCCATGGACAGGACTTGCTCGAAGACCGCGACCGGGCCCTCGCGGACGTCCATGGGCTGGTTGATGTGCCCCAGCACTTCCAGCTCCGCGTTGGTGACGGCCACGTCGATCGAGGTCGCGCCGATGTCGACGCCGAGGAAGCGCAGCGCGGGCGCCAGCCGGATGTTGTGGGAGCGGCGCCCACCGCGGGATGCGGCGAGTCCGTCGGCCACCACGAGGCCGGTCTCGAGGAGCCGTTCCACCTCGACGGCCAGTTTCGACCGCGAGAGGTCGACCTGATCTCCCAGCTGGGCACGGGAGTTGGGGCCGCCGTCGCGCAACAGGCGCAGCAGCCGGGCCTGATGCGCGTTCGCGGGTCGTGCCGTCATACGTCTCACGAGCCCCTCCCCGCCTCGATCGGCCTGCGTCCGTCGGGTTCCGGCCACTTCGCCGGTCCTGCTTTCGAGGGGAACGTAGCAGCGGCTGCCGGGAGTGGGAAGAAGTCGCGCAGGAATTGCTGCCAACTTTCTCCACTCACAGGACAAAGAGAGGCCTGCGGACCACAGGAGCGGCCGCGTACGATCTGCGCATCATCGGTTCTGGGGAACACATGAACGCGGCAGTGGTCGAGGCAGGGACCGCCGGACGGGATGAGACCGGGCGCAGGGTCAGCATCCTGGGTCTGTGGCTGCTCGCGCCGGCGCTCCACTTCGTCACGCCGTTCATGGCCGAGCACGGTCCGCGGCTCAGGGGCGGGCGTGAAGCGGCGTTCCTGCGCGCCCAGTCGGGCGGTCTCGACCCGGCGCACTTCGTGGATACGCGCCTTCCTGCCCATGCTGCTCGGCATCGCCTGTCTCGCGGCGGGCGCGAAGAAGTCGCTCGGGCATCTCACCGAGCATCTGCACACCGCTCCCGCCGTCGCGCTCGCCGGCGGAGTGGCCCTCTTCCTCACGGGCGACGTGGCGTTCCGGGCGGTCCTGCGGCCCTTGTCCTGCGGCTCTTCCCGGTGACCTACGCGCGGCGGCGGTGCCCGTCACCCTGGCCACCACGCCGCTCGGCGTCCGCCTGTCGGCGCTCGCCGAACTCCTCGCGCTGGTGGGGGTGCTGGTGGCGATGCTGGGGGCGGAGGCACGGTGGTCACCGTGCCGGCCCGCGACCGGGTCCCCAGTGGCCGCGGGCTGATCACCACAGGGGGCCGTGAGTGACCACCCGGCTACTTCTCCCGTTCGTGGTACATCTTCCGCGTGTGCTCCGTGTGGGCGCGCATGACCGCTGTCGCGCGCTGCTCGTCGCGATCCGCGATCGCCGCGATCAGTTCCCGGTGCTCGATCCAGGACTGGTGTCCGCGCTGCCGGGCGACCGGCGTGTAGTACCAACGGACCCGTCGGTCGACCTGCGCGGCCAGCTCGGCGAGGACCGTGTTGCCCGCGAGCTCCATGACCTTCGCATGGAGCCGGGCGTTCGTCGCGACCGCGCCGTCCACGTCGTCGGCCGCGACCGCGCGCTCGCCCTCCGCGCACAGCTGCTCCAGCGCGGCGATGGCCTCGGCGCCCGCGTTGGCGGCGGCGAGCCGGGCGGCCTCGGCCTCCAGGAGCGTACGGACCGTGAGAAGTTGGTCCGCCTCCTCCTCGGTGGGTTCGTGCACGAACGCGCCCTGGGCGGGCCGCAGATCGACCCAGCCCTCGGTGCTCAGTCGCTGCAGCGCCTCGCGCACGGGCTGCCGTGACACCCCGAGATGCCCGGCGAGTTCGCTCTCGACGAGATGCTGGCCCGGCTGGAGGGCGCGGGTGGTGATGAGTTCGAGCAGCGCCTCGTAGACGCGGTCGCGCAGCGGGCCGGGCCGTTCGAGCTTGGGTACCGCACCCTGCGGCAGTCCTGTCGTCGACAACATGACGGTCCCTCCTGGGCAGCGCCGTCGCTGCAAATATGAAAGCCAATTATGAATTGTCTTTCGCCTACAGTCTACGGCGCACAAACGCCAGGAGGCACGGGAGTTGACCCCGTCGCACCGGTCGTACGAGGGGTCGAACAGGGAGGGCACCGGCGGAACACGTCCAGCTCACGGACACCGGCGGAACGCGCGCACTTCACGGACAGCGGACGACCTGTCCCGCGTACGACAGGTTCCCGCCGAAGCCGAAGAGCAGGACGGGGTCGCCCGTCGTGATCTCCCCGCGCTCCACGAGCTTGGAGAAGGCGAGCGGGATGCTCGCGGCGGAGGTGTTGCCGGAGTCGGTGACGTCGCGTGCGACGACGGCGTTGACCGCGCCGATCTTCTCGGCGAGGGGCTCGATGATGCGCAGGTTCGCCTGGTGCAGGACGACCCCGGCGAGTTCCTCGGGGGCGAGTCCCGCACGCTCGCAGGCCTTGCGGGCGATGGCCGGCAGCTGCGTGGTGGCCCAGCGGTAGACGCTCTGCCCCTCCTGGGCGAACCGCGCGGGCGTGCCCTCGATCCGTACGGCGTGCCCCATCTCGGGCACCGAGCCCCACAGCACCGGCCCGATCCCCGGATCGTCGGACGCCTCGATCACGGCGGCCCCCGCCCCGTCGCCGACGAGCACACAGGTCGTACGGTCGCTCCAGTCCGTCACGTCGGACATCTTGTCGGCGCCGATGACGAGCGCCCGGGTGGCGGCGCCCGCGCGGACGGCGTGGTCGCCGGTGGCCAGCGCATGGGTGAAGCCCGCGCAGACGACGTTGACGTCCATGGCGGCGGGCGACGGGATGCCGAGCCGGGCGGCGACCCGGGCGGCCATGTTCGGGGAGCGGTCGACGGCCGTGGAGGTCGCGACCAGGACCAGGTCGATGTCGGCCGGGGTCAGCCCCGCCGCCGCGAGCGCCTTGGCGGCGGCGTGCGCGGCCAGCTCGTCGACGGGCTCGTCGGGCCCGGCGATGTGGCGCGTACGGATGCCCACGCGGCTCCTGATCCACTCGTCGCTGGTGTCGACCAGGCCCGCCAGGTCCTCGTTGGTGAGTACCTTGGCGGGCTGGTAGTGGCCGACGGCGGCGATCCGTGAGCCGTTCATGAGTGGTCCCCCTCGTTGCCTTGGGTAGCGGGATCCACCAGTCTGATCAGTGACTCACGGGTACGACGGCACGTGATGGGACAGGAAAGGGGCGCCAGGCTTGTCGGCTTCTGTCAGACCTTCGGACGCCCGAAGCCGTTCCGCACGGGCGCCCGGTCCCGCAGGCGGCGGGGATTCCGTACGCGCACCGGGACCGCGGCTCGCGTGATCCCGTACGCGCACCGGGACCGCGGCTCGCGGAATTCCCTCCGCGCACCGGGACCGTACGCCGCGGGATCCGTACACCCGCCCGCACCTCACCCCGTGAACAGTTGTTTGGCCTTGAGGACGAGCTCGTACAGGCCGTAGCACAGGGGCGCCCCCACCCACAGCCAGGCGAAGGCGATCAGTCCCCGCCTACTGGGCGGACTGCTCTCGCTGGACATCGACGGCCTCCCTCGGTGCGGGAATGTGGTGCCGGACATGGACGGGACGTACCAGCTCATTGGCGACGAAACCGACCGCGAGCAGGCCGATCATGATCAGGAACGAGAGGCCGTAGAGGGACGAGCCGTGTTTGCCGGCCGCCTCCTGGTGGTCCGCGATCCAGTTGACGATCAACGGGCCGAGGACGCCCGCCGTGGACCAGGCGGTGAGCAGCCGGCCGTGGATCGCTCCGACCTGGTAGCCGCCGAAGAGGTCCTTGAGGTACGCGGGAATCGTCGCGAAGCCGCCTCCGTAGAACGAGAGGATCACCAGCGCGCAGATGATGAACAGCGGCTTCGAGGAGTCCCCGAACCACGCGATGAGCGCGTACATGAGCGCGCCCATCCCGAGGTAGAGCCGGTAGATGTTCTTGCGGCCGATCAGGTCGGACGTCGACGACCAGCCGATGCGGCCCGCCATGTTGGCGGCCGACAGCAGGGCGACGAAGCCGGCGGCGGCGGAGACGGACACCGGCGTGGACGTGTCCGCGAAGAAGTCCGTGATCATCGGGGCGGCCTTCTCCAGGATGCCGATGCCCGCGGTCACGTTCATGCACAGCACGACCCACAGGCACCAGAACTGTGGGGTGCGGACGGCGTTCCGGGCGGAGACCTGGACGCCGTCGAGCGCGCTCGGCGCGGACGCGACCGGCTTCTCGCCGCGCGGGACCCGGACCAGCAGCACGCCGAGCGACATGAAGACGGCGTACGTCAGCCCGTGCACGAGGAAGGCGAGCGCGATCCCGGAAGAGTCGGAGCCGAAGGACTTCAGCATCTGGGTGGACCAGGGGGAGGCGATCAGCGCGCCGCCGCCGAAGCCCATGATCGCGATGCCGGTGGCCATGCCGGGCCTGTCCGGGAACCACTTGATCAGGGTGGAGACGGGCGAGATGTAGCCGATGCCGAGGCCGATACCGCCCACGAACCCATAGCCGAAGACGATCAGCCAGTACTGCTCGGTGGCGGCGCCGAGGGAGGCGATCAGGAAGCCGGAGGAGAAGCAGATCAGGGCGACGGTCATCGCCCAGCGCGGGCCGTTGCGCTCGACGAGTGTGCCGCCGAACGCGGCCGACAGGCCGAGCATCACGATGCCGAGCTGGAAGGGCAGCGCGCTCTGGGTTCCGCTGAGGTCGAGCGCGGATTCGAGCGGCGGCTTGAAGACGCTCCAGGCGTAGGCCTGGCCGATGGAGAGGTGGACCGACAGAGCGGCCGGCGGAACGAGCCAGCGGCTCCAGCCGGGCGGTGCGACAGGGGGGCTCATGATCCCGAACGATAGGAAGCGGTTGCCCGATGGGGAAGCCGCCCGGCGAAAACTCGTCGACCGTATGCGATGAGCGGTACTCCTGACGCGACGAACGGTCGATGGGGCCGGGTGAACGGTCCCGCGGTCCCGTTCGGAGGGGCCCTTCACGCGCCGCACCGCCGACCTCCAAGCCTTGCCCCAACCCTCGCTCCAGCCCTTGCTGCGGCCGGTTCCATCCTGTAGACAATATTTCGTCGACAGAGTTCGGCAGTTCCTCGGTACCCTCGACCGAACGGAGCGCCACACAGTGAAAGTCGCCGTTCTCGGCGCCGGTGCGATCGGCGCCTACGTCGGCGCCGCGCTGCACCGCGCAGGCGCCGAAGTGCACCTCGTCGCCCGTGGACCGCATCTCGCGGCCATGAGGCAGCACGGAGTCAGAGTCCTCAGCCCGCGCGGCGATTTCGCCGCGCGGGCCCATGCCACCGACGACCCGGCCGAGATCGGCCCGGTCGACTACGTCTTCCTCGGCCTGAAGGCCAACTCGTACGCGGCGTGCGGGCCGCTGATCGAGCCACTCCTGCACGACACCACGGCGGTCATCGCCGCCCAGAACGGCATCCCCTGGTGGTACTTCCACCAGCACGGCGGCCCGCACGACGGCCACCGCATCGAGAGTGTGGACCCGGGCGGCGCGGTGAGTGCGGTGCTCGCGCCCGAACGGGCCATCGGGTGCGTGGTCTATGCCGCGACCGAGTTGGAAGGACCGGGAGTCGTACGCCATCTCGAAGGCACCCGGTTCTCCATCGGCGAGCCCGATCGTTCCCTCTCGGAGCGCTGTCAGGCGTTCAGCGAGGCCATGCGGGCGGGCGGGCTCAAGTGCCCGGTCGAGCAGGACCTGCGCAACGACATCTGGCTCAAACTGCTCGGCAACATCTCCTTCAACCCCATCAGCGCGCTGGCCCGCGCGACGATGCGGCAGATGTGCCTGCACGGCGGCACGCGCAAGGTCATCGAGATCATGATGACCGAGACGCTCGCCGTCGCGGAGGCCCTCGGCTGCAAGGTCGGCGTCTCCATCGAGCGGCGCCTGGCCGGCGCCGAGCGCGTCGGCGACCACCGCACCTCCACGCTCCAGGACCTGGAGCGGGGCAAGCCCATGGAACTCGACGTGCTGCTCGCGGCCGTCGTGGAGCTGGCGGAGATCACCGAGGTCCCGGTGCCGACGCTGCGGACCGTCCACGCCATCTCCGATCTGCTCGCGCTGCGGACCGCCGCATGACGGGACGCGGCCCGAAGACCTACGCCCGGCTCACCCACCCCTTGATCCGGGACTCCCGCGACCAGCCGCTCCGGCAGGCCACCTGGGACGAGGCGCTGACCCGCGTCGCCGAGGGGCTCGGCCGGGCGCGCGGCGCCTTCGGGATGTTCTCGTGCGCCCGCGCGACCAATGAGATGAACTACGTGGCGCAGAAGTTCGCGCGGGTCGTGATGGGCACGAACAACGTGGACTCCTGCAACCGCGCCTGTCACGCGCCGAGCGCCGCCGGTCTCTCGGCGGCGTTCGGCTCGGGCGGCGGGACCTCGTCGTACGAGGAGGTCGAGCAGACCGATCTCCTCGTGCTGTGGGGCTCCAACGCCCGCCTCGCGCACCCGGTCTTCTTCCAGCACGTGCTGAAGGGGATCAGGAACGGCGCCCGGATGTACGTGGTCGACCCGCGCCGTACGTCGACGGCCGAGTGGGCGGAGGGCTGGCTCGGACTGAACGTCGGCACCGACATCCCGATGGCCCACGCGATCGGCCGGGAGATCATCCGGGCGGGGCTCGCCAACCACACCTTCATCGAGCGGGCTACGAGCGGATTCGACGAGTACAGACGACTCGTCGAGCCCTGGACCCTGTCGCTCGCGGAGAAGGTGACGGGCGTACCGGCCTCCGCCATACGGGAGCTGGCGCACGCGTACGCCCGCGCCGAGCGCGCCCAGCTGTGCTGGACGCTGGGCATCACGGAGCACCACAACGGCACGGACAACGTCCGCGCGTTGATCAATCTGTCCCTGCTGACCGGGCACGTGGGCCGCTACGGCTCCGGGCTCCAGCCGCTGTGCGGGCAGAACAACGTGCAGGGCGGCGCGGACATGGGCGCCGTCCCGAACCGTCTGCCCGGCTTCCGGGACGTCCTCGACCCGCAGGCGCGGCTCACGTTCGGGTCTGCCTGGGACACCGTGATCGAGCCGCACTACGGGCTGAACCTGACGGAGATGTTCGAGGCCATGGAGGAGGGCACGCTCAGGGCCGTCTACTGCATCGGCGAGAACCCGGCGCGGTCGGAGGCCGACAGCGAGCGGACGCGACGTCGGCTGCGCGCCCTCGACTTCCTGGTCGTGCAGGACATCTTCCTGACGAAGACGGCGGAGTCGGCGGACGTCGTGCTGCCCGCGGCCGCCGGCTGGGCCGAGACCGAGGGCACGACGACCAACAGTGAGCGGAGGGTTCAGCGGGTCCGGGCGGCGGTCACCCCGCCCGGCGAGGCGCGCGACGACATCGACATCCTCTGCGATCTCGCCGGACGCCTCGGCCACGACTGGAAGTACGCGGACGCCGAGGCCGTCTGGAACGAGCTGCGGTCGCTGTCGCCGGACCACCACGGGATGACGTACGAGCGGCTGGAGGCGCACCAGGGTCTCCAGTGGCCGAGCCCGGACATCGACCGGCTCGAACCGACCTATCTGCACGGGCGGTTGTGGGCGTCCGACCCGGCCGAGCGGGGGCGGCGCGCGCCCTTCGGTCTCGTCCAGCACGATCCGCCCGTCGACCTGACGGACGAGGAGTACCCGATCCGGCTCACCACGGGGCGCCGCCTCGACTCGTACAACTCCGGTGCGCAGAGCGGCGGTTACGCATCGCCACTGCGGCGCGGCGAGTCCATCGAGCTGTGCCCGGAGGACGCGGAGCACTACGGAGTGGTGGTCGGTGAGGAGGTCCAGGTCTCCTCACGGCGGGGTTCGGTGGTGGCGCCGGTGTGGGTCGACACGGCGCTGCGGCCCGGCCTCGCGTTCATGACCCTGCACTTTGCGGACGAGGTGGACACCAACCGGCTGACGATCGGGGCGAGCTGTCCGATCGCGGGAACGGCGGAGTTCAAGGCGTCGGCGATCCGGATCGAGAAGCTGCCCGTCGCGACCGTGGTGAGGGGCTGAGACAGGACGTGGATCTGCGCTTCGGTGACAGCAGGCCGACGGACGAGGAGCGGGCGGCGGTCGACACGCTGCTCGGTCCTGCGACGTCGGCATGGGAGGGCGCCGACGAGCGGTCGGACGCCGACCTGAGGTGGGCGCGCGGTGGCCGGGTGGCCCGGGAGCGCCGTGACCTGCTGTTGCCGGGGCTGCACGCCCTCAACGACCGGATCGGCTGGATCAGTGAGGGTGCGCTCGCCTATCTGTGCCGGCGGCTGACCGTGCCGCCGGCACAGGCGTACGGGGTCGCGTCCTTCTACTCGATGTTCTCCGTCGAGCCGCGGCCCAGGACCGTGCTGCGTGTGTGCACGGACCTGGCCTGCGCGACGGCCGGTGCCGCGCAGCTGTGCGCGGGCATCGAGTCGCGGCTCGGCCCCGGCAGCGGTGTCGCCGTCGAGCGCGGCCCCTGTCTGGGCCTGTGCGAGCGCGCTCCGGCCGCCCTCGCGGTCCAGGCCGGAGACCCGGTCCGTACGGCGGTGGCGGCACCCGCCACGGTCGAGCGGGCGGTGCTCGCCGCGAGCTCGCCCGACTCGGCGGCCGAGGAACCACCGGCCACGCGTGCGGTGCCCCAGGCGGGCGACCCGTCCCTGATACTGCTCCGCCGTGTCGGCGTGGTGAACCCGTCCGACCTGGACGACTACCGGGCGCACGGCGGGTACACCGCGCTGCGCCGGGCGTTCGCGATCGGACCCGCCGGGGTGATCCGCGAGGTGACCGACGCGGGCCTGGCCGGGCGCGGCGGCGCGGCCCTCCCCACCGGCCGCAAGTGGCTGGGTACGGCGTCCAGCCCCGACCATCCGCACTACCTGGTGTGCAACGCGGACGAGTCCGAGCCGGGCTCCTTCAAGGACCGAGTGCTCATGGAGGGCGATCCGTACGCGCTCGTCGAGGCGATGACCATCGCGGCGTACGCGATCGGCGCGCACCACGGCTATCTGTACCTGCGCGGCGAGTACCCGCGCGCCCTGCGTCGCATGGAGCACGCCATCGGGCAGGCACGCGCGCGTGGTCTGCTCGGCGACGACGTCCTCGGCCAGGGGTACGCCTTCGACATCGAGGTCCGGCGGGGCGCGGGCGCGTACGTCTGCGGCGAGGAGACCGCCCTGTTCCACTCGATCGAGGGCTACCGGGGAGAGCCGCGCACGACACCGCCCTTCCCGGTGGAGAAGGGTTTGTTCGGCAAACCCACTGCCACGAACAATGTCGAGACCCTGGTGAACGTGCTGCCCATCCTGACGAAGGGGGCGGCGGCGTACGCGGCGACCGGCACGCCGGGCTCCACCGGCACGAAGCTGTACAGCGTGTCGGGGAGCGTGGACCGGCCCGGCGTCCACGAGCTGCCGTTCGGGGCGACGCTCGGCGAGTTGCTGAAGTCGGCGGGCGTACGCGATCGCTTGCGTGCGGTGCTCCTGGGCGGCGCGGCCGGCGGTTTCGTACGACCCGACGAACTGGACATCCCGCTCACCTTCGAAGGCACCCGTCAGGCGGGCACCGCGCTGGGCGCGGGCGTGGTCATGGCCTTCGACGACACGGTCCCGCTCCCCCGGCTGCTGCTGCGCATCGCCGAGTTCTTCCGCGCCGAGTCGTGCGGGCTGTGCGTGCCCTGCCGGGTGGGGACCGTACGCCAGGAGGAGGCGCTGCGCCGGATCGCGGACCGCTCGGGCGCTGCCGCCGCCGACGACCTCGCGCTGCTCAGAGAGGTCGGCCGCGCGATGCGGGACGCCTCGGTCTGCGGTCTCGGGCAGAGCGCCTGGAACGCCGTGGAGTCCGCCGTCGACCGCCTGGGGGTGTACGCATGAGCGCGCTGCCGCTCGCGCCGCCCCGCCGGCTCGTCGCGTTCACCCTGGACGGTGCCGAGGTCAGGGTCTGCGAGGGTGCGACGATCCTGGACGCCTGCCGGGACGCGGGCAAGGACGTGCCCACGCTGTGCCACGGCGACACCCTCACGCCCAGGAGCACCTGTCGGGTCTGCGTCGTCGAGGTCGAGGGCTCGCGCACCCTGGTCCCCGCCTGCTCCCGCACGGCGGAAGCCGGCATGGAGGTGCACACCGACACCGAGCGCGCCCGGCACAGCCGCAAGATCGTCCTCGAACTCCTCGCGTCCTCGGCCGACCTGTCGACCACTCCACGAGCCGCCGAGTGGATCGAGGAGTACGGCGCGCGACCGGACCGCTTCGGACCCGACGCTGCCCGCCTCGACGAGGAACCGAAGATCGACAACGACCTCTACGTCCGCGACTACGACAAGTGCGTCCTGTGCCATCAGTGCGTGGACGCCTGCGGCGACCAGTGGCAGAACACCTTCGCGATCTCCGTCGCCGGGCGCGGCTTCGGCGCCCGGATCGCCGCGGAGCACGACGCACCGCTGCCCGACTCGGCGTGCGTGTACTGCGGCAACTGCATCGAGGTGTGCCCGACGGGGGCACTGTCGTTCAGGTCGGAGTTCGACATGCGTGCGGCGGGTACCTGGGACGAGTCGGCGCAGACCGAGACGACCACGGTGTGCGCGTACTGCGGAGTGGGCTGCGGCGTCACCCTGCACGTGCAGGACAATGAAATCGTGAAGGTCACCTCGCCGCACGACAGTCCGGTGACCCACGGCAACCTCTGCATCAAGGGCCGTTTCGGCTACCAGCACGTACAGAACCGGGGCTGATCAGGACATGGGACGAGTCACGGAACGACGCAAGGTGATCCGCATCAGGGACGGGGCAGTGAGCACCCGCCCGGACACGCTGGTCGCCGAGGAACCACTGGAGATCCGCCTCAACGGCAAACCCCTCGCCATCACCATGCGCACCCCCGGCGACGACTTCGCGCTCGCCGCGGGCTTCCTGGTCAGCGAGGGAGTGCTCGGCAGGGCCGATGAGCTGCAGAACATCGTGTACTGCGCGGGCGCCACCGTGGACGGCTCCAACACGTACAACGTCGTCGACGTGCGGACCGCACCCGGCGTCGTCATCCCCGACATCACGCTCGAACGCAACGTGTACACGACGTCCTCCTGCGGCCTGTGCGGCAAGGCGAGCCTGGACGCGGTCCGCACGACCGCCCGCTGGACGATCGACGACACGAAGGGCGACACCACTCCCCCGGTGCGGCTGGAACCCGAGCTGCTCGCCAGCCTCCCCGACCGGCTGCGGGCGGCCCAGCGGGTCTTCGACCGGACCGGGGGCCTGCACGCGGCCGCGCTGTTCACCGAGGAGGGCGAGCTGGTCGACATACGGGAGGACGTGGGCCGGCACAACGCGGTCGACAAGCTGGTCGGCCGCGCGCTGCAGAACGGCACGCTGCCGCTCTCCCGGACGGTCCTGCTGGTCTCGGGCCGGGCCTCCTTCGAGCTGGCGCAGAAGGCCGTCATGGCGGGCATCCCGATGCTCGCGGCGGTCTCGGCTCCGTCGTCGCTGGCGGTCGACCTGGCCGCGGAAACCGGCCTGACCCTGGTCGGCTTCCTGCGCGGCACCTCCATGAACGTGTACGCGGGCGAGCACCGCATCGCCCTGCGGGCCGCGGCCACCCAGGGCTGAGCGGCTCCCCGCGTCACGGCGGCGGGGCCCCGAACGGCGGGGAGCGCCCCCTGCGCCGGAGGGGCCCCGCCTCAGCCCCGCTCCACCTGCGGCCCGGCCCCATCTGCGGCCCGGCCCCGCCTACGGCGCTGCTCCACCTGCGGGCCGGCCACGGCTCAGCCCGGCCACGGCTCAGCCCGGCCACGGCTCAGCCGGGCCACACCTCCGTACGGCTGCGACTCCGTACGGCTCTACGGCTCTGCCTCCGTGCGGCTCTGCCTCCGCGTGGCCGCGACTCAGCTCGGCCGTGCCTCAGTTCGGCCGTGCCTCCGTGCCGGAAATCCGCGTCAGCAGGCCCATGAACTGCTCCCGTTCCGTTGCCGAGAGCGGCTCCAGCAGTCTGTCGTTCGCCTCGCGGGCCGCCGTCTCGCAGCGCCCCAGCACACGGGCGCCCTCCTCGGTGAGGGACACCGCGTTCTTGCGGCGGTCCCCGGGGTCCGGTTCACGGACGACCAGTCCGGCGGCCTGAAGGTCGTTCAGGACGCCGACCAGGTCCTTGGGGTCGAGCTGGATACCGCGGCCGAGTTCGGCCTGGGCGAGGGGACCGAGGTCGGACACGGCGGAGAGCACCACGTGGTGCCACATCTTCACGCCCTCGCCGGCCAGGGCCTCGGCGACGAGCGTACGGCCACGGGCGGCGGCCCGGCCGAGCAGCCAGCTGGGGAGGGCGCGGATCGCGGGCAGGGGGGCGGACATGCCCTCAGGGTAGCGAACAACCGTTGGACATCCCAACGAATCCCGGGATATCGTTGGGACTCCCAACGAACCTCGTAGGTCTCCCGACGTACCTCGAGGTCCCGCCGTGAATCCCCACCCTCGGATCCCCCGGCCCACCGAGGCCGCCGATCCCGATCAATGGAGGTGCGATGCGTCGCGTCCGGTACGAGCACACCGGCGGTCCACTGTTCCTGGAGGACGTTCCCGTGCCCACCGCCGGGCCCGGCGAGCTGCTCGTCCGCACCGAGGCGATCGGGGTGACCCTCCCCGTCGTCCGCAAGGTGACCGAGGCTGCCGAGCCGATCCCGCTGGGCGGCGAGCTCGCCGGCGAGGTCGTCGCCGTAGGCCAGGGCGTCACCCGTTTCGGAGCGGGCGACCGCGTCACCGGGCTCTGCTTCGGACACGGATACGCCGACTACGCGCTCCTGCACGAGGCCATGGCCTCGCCGGTCCCCGAGAGCGCGAGCGCCGTCGACGCGGTCGCCCTCGTGCGCAGCGGTCTGGTCGCGCTCGGCGCCCTGGAAGCGGCACGCCCCACGGCCGGCGAGTCGGCCCTCGTCACGGCGGCGGCCAGTGGTGTCGGCCATCTCGCCGTCCAACTCGCCCGGCTGCGGGGCGCGTCGCGGGTCGTCGGCGCGGTGTCCGACCCCGGGAAGGCGGAGTTCGTCCGCGGCCTCGGCGCCGACGAGGTGATCGCCTACGACACCGACGACTGGGGCACCCCCGTCGACTACGCCCTCGACGCGGTCGGCGGCGACCTGCTCACCCTGGCCGTCGCCGCACTCGCCCCCGGCGGGCGGCTCGTCGCGTACAGCTCGGGCGGCGGGAGCGTGCAGGCGTACGACCTGCTGGTGGGTGCCAAGTCGGTGATCGGCTTCCAGATGGCGCGGATCGCCCGCGGGGAGCCGGAGCTGTACGAACGGTGGCGCCGGGAGCTGTGGCGGCTGTTCACGGCCGGCACGCTCAAGCCCGCCGTCCACGGGGAGTTCGCGCTGGAGGACGCCGTCGAGGCGCACGCCGCGATCGAGTCACGGAGCAACCTCGGCAAGGTGGTACTGCTCCCCTGACGCTCCGTCAATGTCCGGCCCGACGAGGGATCGGGCGGGCACTCGACCGGTGCACGCTTCTTGTGGGGCGCCTGACAACCCACGTAGCGTCTGTGTCGATAACGTTGGACGTGGGATGTCCAGAGTATCCGGATTGCTCAGACGCATGAAGGGCAGGCCGCACCATGCCGTCAAGTCTCCGCGCACGCCTGAGATCCACTCCCCCCGCACGCAGATCCGCTCCCCCCGCCCGCTCGGGATTACCTCGCCGCGCACGTCTCAGATCCGCGCTGACCGCCGCTTTCACCGTCTCCGCGCTGCTCACCCTGGCGAGCCCCGCGGGTGCCGGAACGACGAGCCCCACGGGCGCCCAACTGCGATTCAGCACAGGCGAGTTCGAGCAGCAGGTGCTCTTCAAGGCCTCCCAGGATCCCGGCTACGCCTGCTTCCGTATCCCGGCCGTGGTGAAGACGGCCGAGGGCACGCTGCTGGCGTTCGCCGAGGGACGGGTGCTCAACTGCGGTGACGCCGCCGACATAGACATCGTGGTCAAGCGCTCCACCGACGGCGGGCGCACCTGGGGTCCGCTCCAGGTCGTCAACGAGGGCGGCGGCGACACGCACGGCAACCCCGCGCCCGTCGTGGACCGCGAGACCGGCCGCATTCTGCTGGCCGAGACGTACAACACGGGCCGTACGGACAGCGCGAGTTGCTCCATCCCCTGCGACCGCACCCCTCACATGCAGTACAGCGACGACGACGGACTGACCTGGTCGCAGCCGCGCGATCTGAGCGACGAGATCCTTCCCGCCGACTGGAACTCCTGGTACGCCACCGGCCCCGTGCACGGCATCCAGCTGACCCGGGGCAAGCACGCGGGACGGCTCGTCTTCGGCGTCAACACCGAGACATGGAACGGCAGTCGGGTCACCGCCAACAACGCCGCGCTCATCACCAGTGACGACGGCGGCGACCACTGGGACATCGGTGCGACCGACTCGTGGCCGATCGCCGACGACGGCACCTTCCGCCAGAAGCCGTCCGAGATGACGCTCGCCGAACGCACCGACGGTTCGATCCTGGTCTCCGGCCGCGAGCAGGACGGCACCGACCTCGGCCACCGCACCCAGGCCGTCAGCCGGGACGGCGGCGACAGCTTCGACTCACCCTTCCGCGACATCCCGGACCTCTACACGCCCCAGGTCCAGGGCTCCGTCCTGCGCCTCGGCGACCGGCTGCTGCTGGCCTGCCCCGGCGACCCGGACCGCCGCCGGACCATGATGATCCGCTCCTCGTACGACGGCGGACGCACCTGGGACAGCGTCGATCGCGGCACGGTCGTCACCACGGACTGGTCCGGCTATTCGGACATGGCCCGCGTCGACGGCGACACGGTGGGCCTGCTCTACGAGGGCGGCGCCGTCGACGCGCGCGACGAGATCCGCTTCGCCCGGTTCACCGAGGACTGGCTCGCGCCACGTCGCGGAGCGGATCCCACGACGGCCGACCTCGCCCCGGGCACCCGGCGGGCCGCGGTTCTCGGCGGCGCCCGGGAGACGGACGGCGTATCGGGCGGCGCGCTCGCGTTCGACGGCACCGACGACGCCGTACGACTGCCCTATCAGGACCAACTTCCGCTTGGCACAAAGGACTTCACGGCGTCCCTGTGGTTCCGCTACACCGCGACCACCGGTGAACAGCCGCTGCTGTGGATGGGCGGGATCGGGACGACCCAGCCGCAGGTGTGGGTGCGCGGAGAGCCCGCCTCCAACCGGATCACCGGGCTGATCACCACCAGGAACGGCGCGGCGGCCCCGAGAACGGCTTCCGTGCGCACCACGGGCGCGTACAACGACGGCGAGTGGCATCATCTGGCGCTGCGCCGGGGCGGCGGGCAGCTCACGCTGTTCGTCGACGGCACCACGGTGAGCACGGCGGACGTGCCCGGATCGGTCAGCCGCAACTCGCCTTTCGGGGTGCACATCGGCCAACGGATGGACAGCCGGGCGTACTTCACCGGCGCGATCGACGACGTACGCGTGTACGACCGGGCGTTGAGCGACGAGGAGCTGTCCGCGGCGCCCTCCCGGGCGGTGACGCGCGACACCGTCCTGTGGCTGCCCATGGACCATGTGAGCGGCGGCCACTAACGTCCCGTCCGTGCCCGACGACACACGAGCACGACGGCGGAACGGGACCGGGCTCGGCATCCTGCTGGCCCTGGTCTGCGCGGCCGTGCTGCTCACCGCCCTCCCGGACCACGACCGGGAGGGCGGCGGCTGCACTCCTCGTACGCTCACGTCCTGGTCCTCGGACGCGAAGCTCACGGGCGAGTTCGCCCGCTACGGCGACGACGCCGGCCGCACCGACGACTGGACCGGCGGCGACGGCACCCACTCGGTGCGGCTGCCGGACGGGCGGGTCCTGTGGCTGTTCTCCGACACCTATCTCGGCCTGGTGCACGCGCCCCCGAACCCGGTCGGCGAGTCGTACGCCTGGCGCGACCCGAGCGCGCCCCTCGTGCGCAACTCGGCCGTCGTGATGTCCCGCGAGGGCCGGCTGCTGACCACGCTTCCCGCGCCGCTGTTCCCGGACCCTGGGCCGCAGCAGTGGCGCTGGCCGGTCGCGGCCCGCGTCGAGCCCCGCTCCCCCAGCTCCGCGCAGCAGGTCGTCCGCGTCCTGCTGTGGACCCGTACGACGGGCCAGGCCCCCTGGATCTACGGCGTGCCCACCGCCACCGAGGTCGCCACGCTCTCGCTGCCCGACCTGCGCCTCGAAGGCATCACCACGGTCCTCGACCAGCGTTCCGTCGTCGACGCCTCCCAGCGGGTGCTGTTCGGCACCTCGGCGGTCGACGCGGGCGACTGGACGTACGTCTTCGGCGGCGACGACGGCCGGGCCGCCTCCCGCCCCGTCTCGAAGGCGTACGTCGCACGCGTGCCGCACGGCAGGCTCGCCGAGCCGGGGGCCTGGGAGTACTGGGACGGCTCGGGATGGGCGGCGCGGGCGCGTCCGGCGCCGGTGCTCGGGGACGGGCAGCGCACGGGGGTGGGCAGCGCGTTCACGGTGGTGCGCGACGGCGGCACCTACGTGCTGTTCACGATGGCCGCAGGCACCGCGGGCCTGACGACGATCACCTCGTACTGGGCGTGTGCGCCGACCGGGCCCTGGCAGGGGCCCACCCGGAGCTTCAGCCCGTCGCTGCCCCAGGGCGACGTGGCGGCGTACAACCCGCAAGCGCACCCGGAGCTGAGCGACGGCGACCGGCTCGTGCTCAGCTACGACGTCAACTGGCTGGACGCCACGGGCGCCGGGGCGCAGGCGAACCTCAGCCGGAACGTGTCCCTGTATCGACCGCGATTCGTGACTGTGCACCTGGCCGGACCGGACGCGTAGCCGTGCCGCCGTCCCCGGTCGCTGTCGTCTCGGCGGCCTCGGGGTCGCGGGCGCGCCGCTTGGCGATCACCGCGCACACCATGAGCTGCATCTGGTGGAAGAGCATCAGCGGCAGCACGGCGAGCGAGGCGTGCGCGCCGAACAGCACGCCGGCCATGGGGAGTCCGGAGGCGAGGGACTTCTTCGACCCGGCGAACTGGATCGCGATCCGGTCCTCCCGGCCGAAGCCCAGGGCCTTCGCGCCGAACCAGGTGAGCGTGAGCATCACCGCGAGGATCGCGGCCTCGACGACCAGCAGTCCACCGAGCCTGACCGGGCTCACCTGGTGCCAGATGCCGTGCACCATGCCCTCGCTGAACGCGGTGTAGACGACGAACAGGATCGAGCCGCGGTCGACGTAGCCGATGATCCTCTTGTGCCGGGCGATGAAACCGCCGATCCAGCGGCGCAGCAGCTGCCCAGCGAGGAACGGCACCAGTAGCTGGAGCACGATCTTGACGAGCGAGTCCGCGGAGAACCCGCCGCCACTGCCGCCCAGCAGGGCGGCGGCGAGCAGCGGGGTGATGACGATGCCCGCCAGCGAGGAGAAGGAGCCCGCGCAGATCGCGGCGGGCACGTTGCCGCGCGCGATCGAGGTGAAGGCGATCGACGACTGGACGGTCGAGGGCACGAGCGTGAGGAAGAGCAGACCGGTGTAGAGGTCGTGCGTCAAGAACACCGGCACGAGTCCGCGGGCGGCCAGACCGAGCAGCGGGAAGACGACGAAGGTGCAGGCCAGGACCGTGGCGTGGAGCCGCCAGTGCTTGAACCCCTCCATCGCCTCACGGGTGGACAGACGCGCCCCATAGAGGAAGAAGAGGAAGGCGATCGCGGCCGTGGACGCGCCCGAGGCGACCTCGGCGCCCGTGCCGCGCGCCGGGAGCAGGGCTGCCAGGCCCACCGTCCCGAGCAACAGCAGGACGTAGGGGTCGATCGGCATCCAACTCGGCCACTGCAGGCGTTTCACGGTGCTCCACTTACTCGGTTCTGTGCGTCGTCGGTCGAGGTCGGGTCGTGCCCTCTCCATCGTCCTCCTCCGGGCCGCAATCGGGAATCCGTCATACGTCTCTGACTGTCATCACGGTTCGCGATAACGTGAGGACATGTACGACCTGTCGCAGCTGCGTACCTTCCTGGCGGTGGCCCAAACGCTGAGCTTCACCCAGGCCGCCCGGCGGCTCGGACTGCGTCAGTCCACGGTCAGCCAGCACGTCCGCCGCCTGGAGGACACCGCCGGCCGCCAGCTGTTCTCGCGCGACACGCACTCCGTGGAGCTCACCGAGGACGGCGAGGCGATGCTCGGCTTCGCGCGCCGGATCCTGGAGGTGCAGGAGCAGGCGTCGGCGTTCTTCACCGGGACGCGGTTGCGCGGCCGGCTGCGCTTCGGCGCGTCCGAGGACTTCGTCCTGACCCGGCTGCCGGAGATTCTGGAGGGCTTTCGGTACGACCATCCCGAGGTGGACCTGGAACTGACGGTCGAGCTCTCCGGCACCCTGCACGAGCAGCTCGCGGCGGGCAGGCTCGACCTGGTGCTGGCGAAACGGCGCCCCGAGGACCCGCGCGGGGAACTCGTCTGGCACGACCGCCTGGTGTGGATCGGCGCGGAACGCCTGCGGCTCGACCCCGACCGCCCGGTCCCGCTGATCGCCTACCCTCCGCCGGGCATCACCCGCGCCCTCGCCCTGGAGGCCTTGGAACGGCAGGGGCGGCCGTGGCGCATCGCCTGCACCAGCGGCAGCCTCAACGGCCTGATCGCCGCCGCCCGCGCGGGCCTGGGCGTCATGGCCCACTCACGCGGACTCGTCCCGCCCGGTCTGGTGCGGGTCCCGGAGCGGGCCGGGCTGCCGGAACTCGGCGAGGTCGACTTCGTCCTCGTCCACGGCCGGCGGCGGCCGTCCGCGCAGGGGGCGGCGGACGCCCTGGCGGGGGCGATCCTCGGGGGCGGCGACCGGTTGCTACGGCGGCAGCCGGGACCGCGCGGCTAGAGGCGTCGCCGCCCGGATCACGTCGTCCGCGGGTGGCGGTTGCCACGAGGTGCGGCGGACGGGGCGAGCGCCGTCCGGCTCAGCGGCGGGCGTGCGCGGCAGGGTGGCCGCCACGAAATGCGGCGGACGGGGCGAGCGCCGTCCGGCTCAGCAGGCGTGCGCGGCGGGGTCGCTTCCACGACGTGCGGCGGACGGGGTGACTGCCGTCCGGCTCAGCGGGCGTGCGCGGCGGGGTGGCTGCCACGACGTGCGGCGGACGGTCCGTCCGGCTCAGCAGGCGTGCGCGGTGGGGTGGCTGCCGCAAGAATCGGAGAGTCGGGCCTTTCAGACTTTTCATGCCTCCGTTCACCTGAACCCCATGGGGTCGTCGCGCCGTTCGGTCGTCCTCCGCAACGGCCGAAGGGAGCTGTCCGTGTCCGGAGCCGAACGCGTGTCGCCGCTGTCGGATCCGCGGGCCGACCACGGCCCGCAGGCGGTGCGGAGCCGTCGGCGGCCGAGGTTCGCCCTGCCGCCCGGAGCCCGGCCCACACTGCGCAGGGCCATGCCCGCGCTGGCGCTGTTCGTGGCCGTGCGGCTGACCGGCATGGCGGTGCTGGCCGTCTGGTCCCGGCACATCGGCCGGCATCCGCGGACGGTGCTGGGCCTGGAGTGGGACAGCAAGTGGTACTGGCGTATCGCCCGGCAGGGCTACGGCACCACCATCGTCCCCGGCGGCCGGAGCCAGGCCGTCCTCTACGACGACCGGGCCTTCTTCCCCCTGTATCCGGGGATGATCCGCGCTCTCCACAGCGTGCTGCGGATCGGCGAGGTCGACGCCGCGCTCCTGATCGCCTGGACCGGCGCGGTCGTCGCCGCCTGGGGCGTCTACGCGGTCGGCGAACTGCTCTACGGGCGACGCGTCGGCGTCGCCCTCGTGGCACTGTGGGCCGTCCTGCCGCATGCCGTCATCCTGACGGCCGCGTACACGGAGCCCGTGATGATGGCCTTCGGCGCCTGGGCGCTGTACGCCGCCCTTTCACGCCATCGGCTCACCGCCGCGGCCCTCGCGGTGCCGGCCGGGCTGTGCCGCCCCAACGGTGTGGCGGTGGTCGCCGCCGTGATCGCCGCCCTCGCGGTCGACGCACGGCGCCGACGACACGACGGCGAACCGATCGGCGCGCGGACCTGGGTCGCCGCGTGCGTGGCACCGGTCGGCTGGCTGAGCTACATCGCGTGGGTCGGGGCGCAGGTCCACAGCCCCACGGGCTACTTCGGCGTACAGGCCGCCTGGGGCTCCCGCTTCGACTTCGGCCGCTACACCCTGCACATGCTCGTGCACCTGGTCACCCACCACAACAGCTTCTCGTACTACGTCGCGGCCTGGATCGCCTTCGGCGCTGTGCTGCTGTTCGCCCTGTGCGTGCTGGACCGGCAACCCCTGCCGCTGCTCGTCTTCAGCGCGGTTCTGCTGGTGATGGCCCTGGGCAGCGCCCACTACTTCGCGAGCAGACCCCGCCTGCTGCTCCCCGCGTTCCCGCTGCTGTTCCCGATCGCCCTGCCGCTGTCCCGCGCCCGCCCCCGCGCGGTCGTCGCCCTGCTCACCGCACTGGCCGCGGCCTCCTTCCTTTACGGGGTCTACCTGCTCACCGCCGCCGGGACGGCACCCTAGATCCCGGTACCGGACCGGCAAGGCAGGATGGGGCCATGACCGAGATCCGCACCCCCCGTCTTCTCCTGCGCCGCTGGCTCGACGACGACCTCGTCCCGCTGTCCGAGATCCACGCCGATCGCGAGGTGATGCGCTGGATCGGCGACGGTGCGGGGCGCTCCTTGGAGGAGACCGCCGAGGACATCGAGGCGTGGGAGGAGGAGTGGGACGAGGAGGGCTTCGGGATCTTCGCCGTCGAGCTCCTGGGATCCGGCGAGCTGGCCGGAGCGGTCGGCCTCCACGTGGTGGACTCGCCGCCCGAAGTCGCGGACCAGGTGGCGGTCGCCTGGCGGCTGGGGCGGCCGTTCTGGGGGCAGGGGTACGCCTCGGAGGCGGCCCAGGCCACGCTCGAGTTCGCTCTTCAGGACCGCGGTCTCGACCGGGTCGTCGCCGTCTGCCGGACGAGCGATACCGCGTCCGCGAACGTGCTGGACAAACTCGGGATGCACGCGGAGAGCACGGCACGGGACCCAGGTACGGGGCACGATCTGCGGGTGTACGGGATCGATCTCACGGAGTTCCAGGCCTAGAGTCCGCCTCTCGGCTCACCGCCTCTCGGCTCCGCCCCTTCGGTCACTGGCTCCCGGCTCCCCGCCGCTCGGGTCACTGCGCTCGGCTCACCTCCTCTCCGAACCCACCCGGCCTCTGCGGACCCTGCCTCTGCGGACCCGGCCTCTTCGGATCACACCGGACGCTGGCGGGCCGGCCGCGCGTACGTGAGCTGCTTGACCCGGCGCAGGAAGGGGGTCGTCTCGACGTACTGGACGCCTTCGAGGCTGCCGAGCCGGCCGCTCAGGTAGGCGTACAGGGCGGCCGTGTCGCGTGCGACGGCGGTCACGACGATGTTGGAGGAGCCCGCCGTCGCGGAGGCGAAGGCGATCTCGTCGTGGGTGGCAAGAGCCTCGCCGACGGAGTGGAGGGCGGCGGGGGCGGCCGTGATCCACAGGCAGGCGGCGAGGGGGTAGCCGAGGATCTCGGAGTGGTACTCGACGTCGATGTACACGGCTCCGGAGGCGATCAGCCCGGCCAGCCGGCGTTTGACGGCGGACTCGGAGCGGCCGGTGGCCCGTTGGAGCTCGGGGTAGGTGGCGCGTCCGTCGCGTTCCAGGGCGGCGACCAGCGGCTCGTCCTCGGGGTCGATCCGCGCGGGTCCGGTGCCCCCGGACGGCTCGGGGCGCAGCCCGGCGATCTGCTCGTCCGTCAGCACGGCGAACTTGCCGAGCCACCCCTGGGGGCCGCCGTAGAAGCGGTGCAGCAGCTGGTGGGCGCGGATCTCCACGACGCTCGGGGTGCGCGGGAGCCTGCCGAGCAGCAGGTCGTCGTGGTCACCGGGGCTGCGGGGGCGCGTCATGCACTGCACCTCGGTACCGCCCGCGGCAAGGCCGATCCACGCGGTGTCGGGGCGTTTGGCCAGCGCCTGCGCGATGGCCTCGGCGCTGTCGGGGGCGCAGCGCAGCCGCAGCATCCACTGGTCCTGGCCGAGCCGTTGGGCGTCGCGGACGGCGACGACGCGGAGCCCGCCCTCGGCGCACAGCCTGCGATAGCGGCGCGCAATCGTCTGGTCGGAGACGCCCAGCACCGCTCCGATCCGGCTGAAGGGCGCGCGAGCGTTCAGCTCGAGCGCCGCCAGCAGCTGCAGATCGAGCTTGTCGAAGGTGTGGGATTCCATCTCCATGAGGCCTGCCCTTGTCGGATTACGCCGATCGGACGCCCGCGGTCACCGCGATCAACCGGAACAACCCCATCGTACGGAGGCACACGTAACCGTACGACGAGGAGTTGAGGACATGCGCACATGGGGGCCGCTCACCGCGGTGTGCCTGGGGACGTTCATGTTGTTGCTGGACGTGACGATCGCCGTCGTCGCCCTGCCGGACATGGCGCGGGCGCTGCACGCGTCGCTGAGTGATCTGCAATGGGTGATCGACGGCTACGCGCTCGCGCTCGCCGCTCTGCTGCTCGGGGTGGGAGCGGCGGCGGACATCCTCGGCCGGCGCCGGGTGCATGTGGCGGGCGTGACGCTGTTCGCGGTGGCGTCGCTGTTGTGCGGGCTGGCGTCCGGGCCGGGCATGCTGGTCGCCGCCCGTGCGGTGCAGGGCCTGGGCGCGGCGGCCATGTTCGCGACGACCCTGCCGCTGCTCGGCTCGGTCTACCACGGACGGCAGCGGTCGGCGGCGCTCGGGGTGTGGGGCGCGGTGAGCGGCGGTGCGGCGGCGGTCGGTCCGGTGCTCGGCGGCCTGCTCACCGAGGGGCCCGGCTGGCGGTGGATCTTCTTCGTGAACCTGCCGGTGAGCGTGGCGTCAGTGTGGCTGACCCTGAAGGTGGTGCCCGAATCACGCGGTCCCCGCGGGATGCGCATCGACTGGGCGGGCACGGCGGCGTTCGCGTGCTTCGCGGGGGCGACGACGTACGGGGTGGTGCGGGCCGGCTCCGACGGCTGGACGTCGACGGTCACGACGGGCTCGTTCGCCCTCGCGGCGCTGGCGCTGGTCGCCTTCGTCCTCGTCGAGCGGCGGGTGGCCCATCCGCTGCTCGATCTGTCGCTGCTGCGCAAGCCCGCCTTCGTGGGCGTGATGGTGGGCGCGCTCGCCTTCAACGGAGCGGCGTTCGGTGTCATCCCGTATCTCTCGATCTGGATGCAGACGGTGCTGGGCATGAGCCCGGTGCGCGGCGGTCTCACGCTGCTGCCGATGACGGGCGCCTCGGTGGTGGTCGCGATCCTCGCGGGAAAGCTGCTGCACGGCGTTCCCGCGCGGCTGACGATAGGCGGCGGGCTGCTGCTGATCGGTTCGGGCGTGTTCTGCCAGGCCGTGCTGGACGCGGGCGCGAGCTGGACGGCGCTGGTCCCGGGTCTGGTGCTGGTGGGGATCGGCACCGGGTTCGTCTCCCCCGCGATCGCCGGTGCCGCGCTCGCCGCGGTGCCGCCGGAGCGGGCGGGCATGGCGGGCGGCGCGGTCAACACGGTCCGGCAGCTCGGGTACGCGCTCGGGGTCGCCGTCTTCGGCACGGTGCTCACCTCCCGCATGCAGCACACGCTGTCGCACGAGGCGGCGCACACGCTGGCGGGCGGCGGCGCCGGAGCGCTGCGGGGCGCGCTGTCCGAGCACACGCTGCGGGCGGCTTTCGCCTCGGGGCTCGACACGGTGTCGGTGGCCGCGGGTGTGACGGGGATGATCGCCGGTGCGCTGGTACTGGTGTTGGTGCGGACACCGCGCCCTGCGGCGAGCGAGGCCGCGGCACCGGCCGAGACGGTGACGGCGTCTCGTCGGTGACGGCGTCCGGCAGGTGACGGCGGATGGCTGGTTTCCGGCTCTCGCCGGTGCCGCCCGAGACGCCGGTCGGAGCCGGCCCCGAAGCCTCCGGGGCCGGCTCGACACCACGTACCCGGAGGCCGCACGGGACGGCGCGAGGGACGTCACCAGGGCCCCGCGGGGACCGCGCAGCGGCCGGAAGCGGATGTTCCACGTCCGGTATCCGAGGCGCCGCGTACCGTAATCGGGTCGTACAGATTCCGTGGAGATTACGGGCCAGAAACCTACGGAACCGTAAGCGATTCTGTCCGGCCCTTCCCCTTGTGCGGGCATTTCCACGACTGACCTGTGCATATGGCGCGACACCCGGCGCTTGGACCCCCCTCCCGCCCGACGGCCGGGTGGGGTAGCTTTCACGGCGCTGTGCGGAGCGCCACTAGGAGCGGGATTGCGCGAGTTCACCAACCCTCCGTTGGCGTCGGCGCCGCCGGTGGGCGGCCTGGCCGACGTCGTCTTCGACCATGCCCAGGAGGACCCGCTGCGTATCGCCCTCGGCCGCAAGGACGAACGGGGGCAGTGGCGCGATGTGAGCGCCGCCGAGTTCCGCGACGAGGTACTCGCTCTCGCCAAGGGCCTGCTCGCCCAGGGCATCCGGTTCGGGGACCGGGTCGCGATCATGTGCCGTACGCGCTACGAGTGGACGCTCTTCGACTTCGCCCTGTGGACGATCGGCGCCCAGGTCGTGCCCGTCTACCCCACCTCCTCCGCCGAGCAGGTCTTCTGGATGCTGTACGACGCCGAGGTGTCGGCCGTCATGGTGGAGCACGAGGACCACGCCATGACGATCGCCACGGTCGTCGACCGGCTTCCCCAGCTGCACAAGCTGTGGCAGCTCGACGTGGGCGCCGTGCAGGAGCTGTACGAGGCGGGCGCGCACATCGACGACGAGGTGGTGCACCGGCACCGGCGCGCGGTCACGCCCGAGTCGGTCGCGACGATCATCTACACCTCCGGCACCACCGGTCGCCCCAAGGGCTGTGTGATCTCCCACGCGAACTTCATGTTCGAGGCGGACACGGTCATCGAGCGCTGGGAGCCCGTCTTCCACTCCAAGCGGGGTGACGAGGCGACCACCCTGCTGTTCCTGCCGCTCGCGCATGTCTTCGGGCGGATGGTGCAGGTCGCGGCGATCCGCGGGAAGGTCAAGTTCGGCCACCAGCCACAGCTGAACGCCGCGGCCCTGCTGCCGGACCTGGCCGCGTTCCAGCCCACCTTCTTCCTCGCCGTGCCGTACATCTTCGAGAAGGTGTTCAACGCGGCCCGCCGCAAGGCCGAGAAGGAAGGCAAGTCGGGCCCCTTCGAGAAGGCCGTCGAGGTCGCCGTGCGCTACGCGGACGCGATCGAGTCGAAGGCCTGGGGCATCGGGCCCGGCCCCTCCGCGAGCCTGCGCATGCAGCACCAGTTCTTCGACAAGGTCGTCTACTCCAAGGTGCGCGCCGCGATGGGCGGCCGGGTCAAGCACGCGATGTCGGGCGGCTCGGCGATGGACCGGCGGCTCGGACTGTTCTTCGCGGGTGCGGGCGTCGTCATCTACGAGGGGTACGGGCTCACCGAGTCCACGGCGGCCGCGACCGCCAACCCGCCCGAGCGCACCCGGTTCGGCACCGTCGGCCAGGCCATCCCCGGCACGACCGTGCACATCGCGGACGACGGCGAGATCTGGCTGCGCGGCGGCAACGTCTTCCAGGGCTACCTCAACAACCAGAAGGCCAGCGACGCCACCCTGCACGACGGGTGGCTCGCCACCGGTGACCTGGGCTCCCTGGACGAGGACGGCTATCTCACCATCACCGGGCGCAAGAAGGAGATCCTGGTGACCTCCGGTGGCAAGAGCGTCTCGCCGGGGGTGCTGGAGGAGCGCGTCCGCGACCATCCGCTGGTCGCCCAGTGCATCGTCGTCGGCAACGACCGGCCGTACATCGCGGCCCTCGTCACCCTCGACTCCGAGGCCGTCGAGCACTGGCTCCAGATGCGCGGCAAGCCGCGGTTGTCGCCCGCGCAGCTGGTGCGCGACCCGGACCTGGAGACCGAGGTGCGGCGCGCGGTGGTCGCCGCGAACACGCTGGTCTCGCAGGCCGAGTCGATCCGCACGTTCCGGATACTGGCCCACCAGTTCACCGAGGAGCACGGCTTGTTGACGCCTTCGCTGAAGCTGAAGCGGAAGGCGATCGAGAAGGCGTACTCGACGGAGGTCGAGGCGCTGTACCGGGCCTGAGCCGGGCACAGCGCCGGCGCCGTCGTCGCGCACGGCTGTCGCGGTCACGGTCGGACCACTGATGGGCTAGCGCTCGCCGACGTGATCCGGTCGATGGTCCGGACCGAGAAGGCCGGACCCATTTCCGGCCAACCTCGACGCGGACCCCGCGCCCAATACCGGTCCTCACCATGAATCCACAGGGAATCCACCGGTCAGGAATGCATCACGGCCCGTGATCGTTGACCATGGGAGTACCACCCGACGACTGAAGGATCGAGAGCTCGTGAGCAAGGTCCCCCCGATCATCCTGAACAACGGCGTCGCGATGCCGCAGCTGGGCTTCGGCGTCTGGCAGGTGCCGGACGACGAGGCGGAGCGGGCGGTCACCACCGCACTGGAGGCCGGGTACCGCAGCATCGACACAGCGGCGATCTACGGCAATGAAGAGGGCACCGGCAAGGCCATCGCCGCCGCCGGCATCCCCCGCAAGGATCTCTTCGTCACCACCAAGCTCTGGAACGGCGACCAGGGGTACGAGTCGACGCTGCGCGCCTTCGACACCTCACTGGAGAAGCTCGGCCTGGAGTACATCGATCTGTATCTGATCCACTGGCCGCTGCCGTCCCGGGGCAAGTACATCGACACGTACAAGGCCTTCGAGAAGCTCTACGCGGACGGGCGCGCCAAGGCCATCGGCGTCTCCAACTTCCTGCCGGAGCACCTGGAGAAGCTGCTCGACGCCACGTCGGTCATCCCAGCCGTCAACCAGATCGAGCTGCACCCGCACCTCCAGCAGCGCGCGGCGCGCGAGTTCCACGCGGAGCAGGGCATCGCCACCGAGGCCTGGTCGCCGCTCGGCTCGGGCAAGGGCCTCCTTGAGGTCCCGGCCATCGTCGCCATCGCCCAGAAGCACGGGCGCACCCCGGCCCAGATCGTGCTGCGCTGGCACATCCAGCTGGGCAACATCGTGATCCCCAAGTCCGTGACCCCGTCCCGGATCAAGGAGAACATCGAGGTCTTCGACTTCTCCCTGGACGCCGAGGACATCGCGGCGATCACGGCTCTGAACGAGGACCGTCGCCTGGGTCCCGACCCGGCGACGTTCGACATGGGCTGACGCCCGCTTCGGTACGACCGCACTTTCGGTACGACGTACGCCCCGCCGCGCGGCCTCCCGCACGGCGGGGCGTACGTGCATCCGGCACGGCGGGGCGTACGTGCATCCGGCACGGCGGGGCGTACGTGCATCCGGCACGGCGGGGCCTACGCGCGCCGGGCCACGTAGCGCGCCGGGCCACCCCGTCGGCCAACCCCCGTACGGGGAGCGTCAGTCGACGCGCACGTCCGCGTGGACGACCTCGAACTCCTCCAGTCCCGTCACGGTGACATGCGCCTTGGCCGCCCCCTCGTGCCGGGCGACCGCCTGGCCGGCGCGGGACGCGGCGAGGGACTCGCGGTCGGCGAAGAGGGCGCCGACCATCCCCTGTCCACGCTCACGGTCCACGAACAGGGACGTCCTGGCCAGCCCTCCGAGGGTCTCGAGCCGTGGGAGCACGGTGGCCCGGAACGTGTCGGCGAGCAGGTCCGTGTCCGCGGGGTCGAACTCCAGCCTGCTGACCCGCAGTCCGCCGCCCGCCCTCGGGTGCTGGACCCCGTGGAACACCGCCACCTCGTAGTTGTGGACCGACACGGTCCCCGCGAACGGCTCCAGGAGCGCCGACCGGCGTTCGCGCATCACCTCGTCGCTGTTGTGCCGGGACTCCTCGGACTCCCACCAACTGACCGCGAGCAGTTTGCCGAGTTCCCGGTCCACGAAGACGTCCGCTCCGCGGTAGCCGGGGCGTTCTTCCAGCAGGTCCCGCCCCTCCGTGTTCATGGCTCTGATGGCCGTGTCGACCTTGGCGGGATCGCCGGTCACGTAAACGCTGCGTACGAACATGGCCCCTCGCCTTCCGGGAATGCGTGACTGACTGCACGGGAAGATCCGGCCCGAATATCCGGAATGTTCGATATCTCCAGTCTTCTCTCGGTGGCGAATCACCGCAAACGACACAGAGCTCCCGCCTTTGCGCCAGGGGACTTGACGCGGCCACGTAAAGAGGTCCACCTTGTACGGCACTCGGTAAGGAAACTTTCCTAACAGAAGGGTCCCCCACAGTGCGCATCCGAACACTGACCCTCGCCGCGGCCTCCGGGGCCGCCCTGCTCGCCGCCGGCGTGCTCCCCGCGAACGCCTCCGGCACCACCGCCCCGACGTCCGCACGGGAGGGCTCGGTCAGCGCGGCCGACCTGCTCGCCAAGGTGACGTCCTGTTCACAGATATCGAACGGCAAGTACAAGACCGACGACGAGACCTCGGCCACCGTCCCCGTGTGCGGCAAGAACGGCGCGGTGTTCTGGAAGGCCGACATGGACATCGACTGCGACGGCCAGCGGACCACCAACTGCAATGAGAACCGCGACCCCTGGTACCAGAACGACACGGCCTTCCACCAGTCCGACGACAAGCCCCTGAAGGCCGAGTCGCTGCCGTACGTCGTCGTGCCCAGCTCCAGCAGCATCTGGAACTACTCCAGCGCGGGCATCAAGGGCGGCGGGGTGGTCGCCGTGATCTACAACAACAAGGTCGAGTACGCGGTCGTCGGCGACACCGGCCCCACGAAGATCATCGGCGAGGCTTCGTACGCCACGGCCAAGGCGCTCGGTATCGACCCCGACCCGGCGACCGGCGGCACCGACTCCGGCGTGACGTACATCCTGTTCAAGAACTCCAAGGTCTCCCCCATCGAGAGCCACAGCGCGGCGGTGTCTCTCGGGGACCAGTTGGCGAAACAGTTCCTGCAGAACAACTGAGCCGGGAGGGGAGAAGGGCCCGGTACCGCGGCCTGGGTGCGGTACCGGGCCTCCCGCGTACGTCAGTTGGGCTGCCCGATGGGCCGTACGACCACGGTGTTGACGTCCACGCCGTCGGGCTGCCGGATCGCCCAGACGACCGAGTCGGCGATCTGGTCGGCGGTGAGGAGATGGCCGGGCGGGAGGCTGCCGTAACTGTCCCAGAACGGGGTCTCCACGCGGCCGGGGGCGATCAGCGTCACCCCGACGCCGAACTCGGTGACCTGACGGCGGGTGTTCTCGGCGAGACCGGTCACCGCCCACTTGGTCGCCCCGTAGAGGTTGCCGGGGGTCGGCACGAACCCGGCGACACTGCCGACCAGGACGATCCGCCCACGGGTCTCTTTCAGGGCGTCGATGGAGGCGCGGACGAGCAGCGCGGGGCCGAGCACGTTGGTCAGCACCATCTCGGTCCAGCCCGCCGGGTCGCCGTCGGCGACCGAGTCGTGGGTGGCGGTACCGGCGTTGGCGACGACCGTGTCCAGCCGGCCGAAGGCCTTCAGCGTGCTGTCGACCGCCGACCGCACGTCGGCGTACTCGGCCGTGTTCCCCACGATCGTCAACAGGCGCTCACAGTCGCCGATTTCGGCCGCGAAGTCGCGCAGGCGCCGCTCGCCGCGGCCGGTGACGGCGACCCGCTGTCCGGCGTCCAGCAGCTGCCGGGCGACGGCTGCGCCGATGCCGCTGCCACCGCCGGTGATGAGCGCGACCGGAGAGTCGGTCATGGTGATACCCCCTGTGTCGAGTCGGACGAAGGGGAGTTCATCACCTGGAGCGCTCTCGAAGTCAAGCGTCACCGCAGGGGGTGCGGTACGGCACGGAGGGGAGGTAGCGGTGCCACTCGGTCGAGGTCGGGCCGCCTCCGGCACGTGCGCACACCGTGGCCGAGGCCCTCGACGGCGTCAACGGGCCGGAGCGGTCGGGCAGATGAGGTGTGGCGGCGTGGATCTCGTCGCCGCCCGGGGTGAATCCGAGGGCGAGCACCGGCCCGTCCCCGACCGGCAGGGTGGCAGGCGGCAGGGCGGGCGACGCCGTCTCCCACACCTCGACGGAGCCGTCGGGCATGCCGGCCGCGAGCAGCGCGCCGTCGGCGGAGAACGCCAGGGCCGTCCCGTCGGCGGTGGAGCCGACCTGCCTCAGCACGGCGGTCCTGCGCCAGGTGTGCGCGTCCCAGAGGGTCACACGGCCACGGTAGTCGGCCGCGGCGAGGTACCTCCCGTCGCGGCTGAAGGCACCCGTGCGGAGGATGTCCTCTCCCTCGATTCCCTTGACTCCCTTGCGGCGTCTGCCCGTTGACACGTCGACGAGCGTTCCCTCGGTGGTCAGCGCGACACGGCCCGTGGGGTCGACGGCCACCTGCTCGGAGCCCTGCCCGGTGGCCGGCGGCCGGACCGGACGGCCCCGGCTGTCGAACGCGGCGGTCTTGGCCGCCCCGTCCCGCCACGCCCGGCCCGTAAGCCCGTGCAGCGTGAAGGTGCCCACGGCGCTGGTCCGGCCGCCCTCGCGGTAGCGCAGCACGCCGTCGGCCAGGTCCAGGCGGATGTCGCCGACCGCCGAGGTGGCGATCGGGAAGGTGAGCAGCGGTTCGCGCCGGCCGTCGTCCGCGGGCGCCGGCAAGTCGGTGCGCCACAGTGCGAAGGTGCCCTCGCTCCAGGTCAGGGCGTAGTCACCGGCGAACTCCACGACGTGTCCGCCGCCCGCCAGGGGCAGCCGGGGCCTTTCCCGGCCGGTGCGGAAGTCCCAGGTCACGATGGCGTCCGAGGCCGCCGTCGCCACGGCCCGGCTGTCGGCGGTGAACGTGAGCTCGTCCCCCCGGCACAGCGCCCGCTCGGTCGCCGCGGGCACCCGGGTGGTGACCGGGCGCCGCTCGACGATGTCGAGGATCCGCAACCGCCCGCCGTACTCCGAGCACCAGGCCAGATAGCGGCCGTCGCCGCTCTGCGTCGGCAGTGCGCCGTCGTCGGCGCCGTGGTCGTACCGGAAGAGCACGCGCTGCCGTCGCACGTCCCAGACTTCGAGCGTCGCATGCCCGCCCGCGGCGCGCCGGACGAGGAAGGTGCGTCCGCTCGGGCCGAACGCGCCGTCGGTGTCCGTCCACGAGCCGGCGCCGAGCCGACGGGTGCTGCCATCGGTCAGTCCGCCGATCACCGCGCCCCCGCGACCCGGGTCCCGGTAGGCGACGAGCCGGCCGTCCGCGCTGACGTCGACCACGCCCGCGGACAGCCCGCGGCGCTCCACGGAGCGGATGCGCCGGTGGGTCCGCACGTCCCACTGCACGACCCTGTCGTGCACCACCGTGGAGAGAACGCGGCCGTCGTGGCTGAGCCAGGCGGGCGCGTTGGGGGTTCGGCCGCCCTCTTCCGGCTGGGTGAACACGTCCTGCTCGCTCTGCGCGGCCGCCGTGCGCAGCGCCGTCCGGGTCTCCGGCAGGTCCGCGGTGTGCCAGGCGGCGAGGGCCAGGCGCATCGCGGTGCGCGGGTCCGAGGCGCGCAGGGTGTCCGTGAGCGCGGCGATCCGGCGGGCCTCGGCCTGGTCGCGCTGGCGTGCGCTGACCCCGCTCTGCCGCCAGGCGACCGTCCCCGCGGCCACGGCGAGGCAGAGCAGCACGGCGAGCCCTGCGCTGAGCCCGCGCAGGCGACGGGCCGTCCGGGCCGCGGTGTGCCGCCCGCGGTCGTACGACTCGACGCTCGCCGTCAGGAAGTCGCGTTCGAGTGCGCTCAACTCCCCACGGTACGGGCCCTGTTCGATGAACGCCTGGCGCGCCTGCGTCAGCCGCACGCCCCGGTACAGCGCCCCGGTGTCCCGCTTCAACTCGGCCCAGTTCCGGGCCGCTTCGGTGAGGCGGCGGTGCGCGCGCAGGCGTTCGCGGTCGGCGTCGACCCAGCCGCGCAGCCGGGGCCAGGCGCCGAGCAGCGCCTCGTGGGCGAGGTCGACGGTGTCGCCGTCCACGGTCAACAGGCGTGCGCGGACGAGGCGTTCGAGGACGCGGGCGGTCGTTCGGCCGGTGCCGAGTTCGGCGCGGTCGGCCGGGCGCCGGGTGTCCTCGGTGCCGTCGCCTGGTGTGACCAGGCGCAGCAGCAGGGCGCGGGTGGCGGCGGCCTCGGCGGGGGTGCTGCGGGCGTACACCTCCTCCGCGGTGTGGGCGACGGCGCCGCGGATGCCGCCGACGGCCTCGTAGGCGGCGAGGGTGAGGGTCTTGCCGGCGCGCCGCCGCCAGACCTCGCGCAGGGCGTGGGCCATCAGCGGCAGTCCGCCGGGTTCGCCGGCGACGTCGGCGACGATCCGGGCGGTCAGGGCGCGTTCGACGACCAGCCGGCGCGCGACGGCGGGCCGGACCACGGCCTCCCGCAGCCGCTGCGCGTGCATCGGCCCGACGAGCAGCGTGGAGTCGCGCAACGCCTCGGCGAGCAGGGCGTGTTCGGCACAGCGGCCGTAGAAGTCGGCGCGGACGGCCAGGACCACGCGCAGCCGGGACACCGGGTCGCACGCGGTGAGCAGCCTGCCGAGAAACAGTTCACGTTCGGCCGTGTCGGCGCAGAGCGCGAAGACCTCCTCGAACTGGTCGACGACCAGCAGGGTGTCACCGGGGGCGTCGTGCGGGGTGAACAGGGCCTCGTGGGTGCGGGCCGGGTGGGCGCCCGGGGTGAGGACGCGGAGGGCGGCGGGGCGCTGTCCGGGGTCGGGCGACTCGCGGAGCGCGGGTATCAGACCGGCCCGCAGGAGTGACGACTTGCCGCTGCCGGACGCGCCGACGATCGCGCCGAACCTGGTGCGGCGGGTGAGGGCGGCCAGTTCGGCGATCAGGTCGTCGCGGCCGTGGAAGTGGTCCCGGTCGCCGGTGTCGAACCGGGCGAGGCCCGGATAGGGGCCCTCCTCCTCGTCGTCGGTGGCGTGCGCGCCCGCCGCCTCGGCGACCGCCGCCCGCCAGCGCCGCTCCCACTCCTCGGGGTCGCCGCCGCACGCCGTGACGTACGCCGTGACGACCGGCAGGGTGGGCAGCCGCTCCCCCGCTGCCGCCGCCGACAGTGTGGGCCCGGAGTACCCGGCCCTCGACGCCATCGCGCGGTAGGTCGGCGTGCCCGCCTCGTCGCGCAGCTTGCGCAGTTCGTACGCGAACCGCTGCACCACCCCGGCTCCCGGATCCAGCGGTTTCTCCCGGCGCCCCATATGCGTCTCCCCCGTCGATCGCTGCCGTCCTCCACGCTAACAACGCCGGTACGTCGATTGATTGGCGCCCGTGACCAGGGCTGCCCATCAATCCGTCCGTGGCTGGACTCGTCGGTGCACCGCCACGCGGCCCCGCTCACCGGGGCCCGTCGTCCCGACACGCACCGGAGTCCGCCATCGCCACCACCACACGGTCCCCGAGGGCCGTCCTCCCGGTCACCGCCCCGCCGGTGGCCCGCCGTCGCCCCCGTCCGCACGCGCTCGCCCCCGTCGCCCTGTCCCTGGCCCTCGGCCTGTGGGGCGTACGGCGGGAGGGCAGCCTGTGGCGGGACGAGGCGGTGACGTACGACATGGCGCGGCGCGGACTGCCCCAGCTGGGGCGGACACTGGAGCGCGTCGACGCCGTGCACGGCCTGTACTACCTGCTGATGCACGGCCTGTTCCGGGTCTTCGCCGGGGCCGACCCGCTGCTGGTGTTGCGGCTGCCGTCGGTGCTGTCGGTCGCCGCGGCGGCCGGGACGCTGGCGCTGCTCGGGCACCGGCTCGCCGGCCCGCGCGCGGGGCTGCTGTCCGGGGTGGTGTTCGCGCTGCTGCCGCCGGTCCAGCGGTATGCGCAGGAGGGCCGTTCGTACGCGCTGGTGTGCGCGCTGGTGGTCTGGGCGTCGTATCTGCTGGTACGCGCGGTGGAGTCGCGCACCCGCCGGTCCTGGGTCGCCTACGCTGCCGTCCTCCTGGCCGGCTGTCTGCTGCACGAGTTCGCGGTGCTGGTGCTCGCCGCGCATGCCGTGGCCGTACCCCGGGCGGCCCGGCGGGCGTGGGCGCGGGCCGCGCTCGCGGTCGCGGTGGGGGTGGCCGCGCCGGCCGCGTTCAGCGTGGGCCAGTCGGAGCAGGTGTCCTGGATCGGGGGGATCGGGGCCGGGGCGCTCGTGGGCTTCGCCGGGGTGGCGGCCCTCGGCACCGCCTGCGCCGCGCTGCTGCCGCGGGGCCGGAGCGCCGGGCGCGTGGGCCTGGTGCCGCTGGCGCTGCCCCTGTTCGTCCTCCCCGGGCTGCTGCTCCTGCTGGTGTCGCTGGTCAAGCCGCTGTACGTGGACCGCTACGTCCTCTACGGCCAGGCGGGTACCGCCCTGTTGGCCGGCGCGGCACTGGACCGGCTCGCGCGCGCGGGAGGCCTGATCCGGGCCGGCGCGCTGCTCGCCGCCGGGGCTGCTGTCGCGGCACTGCTGCCGGTCGCCCTCCACCTGCGTACCCCGCAGAGCCGCGTCGACGACGTCACCGCGGTGGCCGCGGCCGTCCGCGCGGCGGCCGAGGGCGCCGACGGCGTCCTCTACCTGCCCGCGCGGCGCCGCGTCTGGTCCCTGGTCGACCCGGACTCCGTGCGCGGCCCGCGCGACCTGGCCCTGGACCGCGGCCCGGCCGACTCCGGCACGCTGTACGGCACCGAGGTCGCCCCGTCCGTCGTCCGGTCCCGTGTCCTCGCCGCGCGGCGGATCGTCGTCCTGCGCGATCCGGCAGGGCAGCCCGTGGACGCCACACCTCAGGAGGCGGCGAAGCGGCGGTTGCTCGCCGAGCACTTCGAGGAGTGCGGGACGCGCGCGGCGCTGGGCGCCCGGGTGAGCGTGTACGCGCGGCCGGGGCGGTGCTGATCTCGGCCCCGGAATCGCTCGGCGAGGGACTTACCCGGGCCGTACGGCCGTGTGCACCGTGTACGCCGACAGCACGAACACGTCCGGTCGCCGGTGCACGCTCGCCGGGTCCGCCGGGTCCAGGAGGCGGTCCAGGGTGGCGCGGTCGTCGGCGTCGACGGCTTCGTCGAGGGCACCGCGGAGGCGGGCGAGGGACGCGGCGACGTAGGCGCGGGCCCGGTCGGGCGCCGGTGCGGGCACGTCCAGCAGGAAGCTGCGGGTGCGGGTGTGCTTCAGCCCCGCGGCGGTCAGCAGGGCCGGCCAGTCCTCGGTCACGGCGACACTGCCCGGGAGGTCGGCCCGCATCCGCGCGAACCACTCCTCCTCCACCGCGTCGAGCCGCGCCTGCAGTCCCGGCCGGCCGATGCCGATGTCCCGGGGCAGGAAGCGGTGGGGCAGGCCGCCCTCGAGGAGGGCCAGGGTGCCGCCGGGAGCGAGCCGTTGGGCGAAGGCGGTGAGCGCGGCCCGCTGGTCGCCGAGGTGGTGCAGGCTGCGGCTCGCCCACAGCAGGTCGGCCGGGTACTCCAACTCGGCCAGTACGCCGGGGAGTTCACCGGAGATGGTGCCGAACCGGTCGGCGAAGCCCTGGCGGGCGGCCCGGGCGCGGGCCCGCTCCAGCAACGGCTCGGCGCCGTCCACCGCGACGACCCGCGCGCCGGGGAACTCCTCGGCGAACAGACCCGACACCACACCGGGACCGCTGCCCGCGTCGACGATCAGCCCCGGATCGGTCACCTCCTCCGCCAGCCAGGCCATCGCCTTCTGGTACACGGGGGCGAACAGCTCCGCCTGCGACTCCAGATGCGGGGCCATCTCGGCCCAGTCGATGTCGGTGCCGTCAGGACCGTGGCCGTGACCATGGCCGTGGTCGTGGTCGTGACCTTGATCATGACCGGGATCGTGGTGCGGGCGGTGCGCCATGGTGTCAGCCTCTCGTTCGGGTGCGGCCAGCGTGCGACGACGCACCGCGCACGGGCCAGTCCTGTTGCGAAGGCGGCAAAAACAGGATGCGGCGCGGGGGGCGGATCTCCGACGATGGCCCGATGGACGACGAGCTGGTGGAGCGCTTCCTCGAAGACGGTTTCGTGAGGATCGAGGGCGCCTTCCCGCCGCGTGTCGCCGAGGACTGCGCGCGGCTGCTGTGGCAGGAGACCGGGTACGACCCGGACGACCCCGGCACTTGGAAGGACCCCGTGGTCCGGGTCGGCGGCATGGCGCAGGGGCCGTTCGCGGCTGCGGCCAACTCCCCTGCCCTGCATGAGGCGTTCGACCTGCTGGTGGGCGCCGGCCGCTGGGTGCCGCGCTACTCCCTGGGCGGCTTCCCGCTGCGGTTCCCGCACACGCAGGAGCCGGACGACGCCGGCTGGCACATCGAGGGCAGCTATCTTCCCGAGGGCGCGACCTGGCACTACGCCAATCTGCGGTCGAGGGACCGGGCGCTGCTGATGCTGTTCCTGTTCAGCGAGGTGACCGAGGAGGACGCCCCGACCCGTATCCGTGTCGGCTCGCACCTCGACGTGCCGCCACTGCTGGAGCCGTACGGCGAGGACGGCGTGTCCGGACTCGAGATCGCCCCGCGGCTGGTGGAGGCGTCCGCGCACCGGCCGCTCGGGTACGCCACCGGCCGCCCCGGTGACGTCTACCTGTGCCACCCGTTCCTGGTGCACGCGGCCCAGCCGCACCATGGCAGCCGCCCCCGTCTCATGGCGCAGCCGCCGCTGTATCCGGCGGTGCCCTACGAGCTGGACCGTCCCGACGGGGACTATTCGGCGGTGGAGTTCGCGATCCGCCGGGGCCTGTTCCGGGAGGGCTGACCCCGGCGAGCCGTCACGGCGTGGATCCGTCGGACTCGCCCGGAGGCTTCCTCCACACGTACGCGTCGGTCCCCGTCGCCGATGAAGCGGCTCGGATACGGCGGCCGCTCGTCGGCCGGCGTTCTCCGCTATGTCGCGTACCTGCGGGCCAGCGTGGTGACCGTCTCGGCGATCCGCTGCCGCAGCTCGGCGGGTTCGAGGACCTCGATGTCCGTGCCGAGGCGCAGGAAGTCCTGGTGGGCGTGGTCCACGGACTCGATGGGAACGGTGGCGCGGGTCCAACCGTCCTTGTCGGGACGGCCGTTGGCCGCCACCGCGTCTCCCGCCGGGCCGCTCAGCCGGGTTCCCGGGGACAGTCGGACGACCGCCTGCGAACGGTGCAGTCGCTCGTGGAAGTCCCGCTGGTAGGCGGACCAGTAGGCGGCGAGAGCGAAGTCGTCCGGCCTGGTGAACTCCTCGTCGGATGCGCTGAGTTCGAGGATCTGGTCGACGCGGAAGGTACGGGGGCCCGGGCCCGCGACGACGTACCAGCGGCCCGCCTTCAGGACCAGGCCGTACGGCTCCAGGCGGCGCTCCACGTCGGTGGGCTCGCGCCAGCGGCGGTACCGGATGTGCAGGACCCGGCTGTTCCAGACCGCGTCGGCGACGGCGGGGAGGTACGGGGTGTCGCCGGCGTCCGCGTACCAGCCGGGAGCGTCGAGGTGGAAGCGGCCGCTGATCCGGTCGGCGTGCGCGCGCAGCTCGCGCGGGAGGGCGGCGCGCACCTTCCGCTGGGCGGCGGCCAGGACCGAACCGAGGCCGAGTTCGGCGGCGGGTCCGGGGACGCCGGCGAGGAAGAGGGCCTCGGCCTCGTCGGTGGTCAGGCCGGTGAGACGGGTGCGGTAGCCGTCCAGGAGGCGGTAGCCGCCGGCGTGGCCCGCGTCGCCGTACAACGGGACGCCGGCCGCCCCGAGTGCCTCGACGTCCCGGTACACGGTCCGCACCGACACCTCCAGCTCCTCGGCGAGCTCGGCGGCCGTCATCCGGCCGCGGGTCTGCAGGAGCAGAAGGATCGAGACGAGCCGTGCTGACTTCACCGCTCCAGAATCCCAGACTTCACTGACAGAAGGTGTCAGTGAAGCGGGCCTAGCTTCCTCACATGGCCTTCCTGGAGAAACTGCTGACCGTGCCGCCGCCGATCGAGGTGGCGGGACGGTGGATCAAGCGCTACCACGTCACCGCCGACCCGGCGGGCATCGCACCCGAGGTGGAGAAGGCGGCGTACGCGATACTGCCCGAGCTGCTCCCCGAGCCGGACGGCACCCCGCCCGCGACCTTCGTCGTCCTGCACCGGGGCGGCGACGACGGCGCGTACCTCAACGCCTACAGCTGGGTGTGGGACAACGTCCTGCACTTCCGGGGCGCGTCGGCGGGCCAGCCAGTGCTGGGCTGCCCGGACCGGGACCCCGCCCACTTCATCACGCCCGGCCTTCCGTGGATCGGCTGTGTCTGGGAGCTGCCGCCGATCCTGCACGAGCGGGACGCCTGGGTACGGCACCTGCTCGCGCCGGAAGTCCCGGATCTGGAGGCCTACTTGACCGACTCCCTGCCCGCGGGAACCACGGGGGACCGCTCATGAGCGGCGCGCACGACTTCGACTTCTTCCACGGCGAGTGGGACGTGCACCACCGCCGCCGTACCGACTTCCTCGACGCCGGCAGCGGCTGGGAGGAGTTCCCGGCCACGAGCCGCTGCTGGAGCCTGTTCGACGGGGCCGCCAATCTGGATGAGATGGCGGTGCCCGGGCAGGGCTGGACGGGGCTCACTCTGCGACTCTTCGACCCCGCGACGCGGGAGTGGTCGCTGAACTGGTCCTCCAGCCGCAGCGGCAGGCTCTTCCCACCGGTGATCGGTGAATTCAGTGACGGGCGGGGCGAGTTCTACGGGGACGACACGCACGACGGGAAGCACGTGCGGGTGCGGTTCCTGTGGTCGGGGATCTCGGGGACGACGGCCGTTGGGAGCAGGCGTTCTCCGTGGACGGGGAGAGGACGTGGGTGACGAACTGGGTCATGGAGTTCACCCGGCGGCGAGCCGCGTGAACGCGGCACTCGGGTTGCTCAGGGCTTCCGGAACGCCCGCAGTGTGAACTCGGGGTCCGGACGCGGCGAGTCCGGGTCCCGTAGCGCCTCGATGCGCTCGGCGAGCGCGGTGCCGCCCGCCGCGTAGATCTCGCCGCTGCGGACGTAGCGGGCCAGCCGGCGCGGTGTCCGTCCCTGGCCGTGGCCCCGGAAGCGGGCCGTACCGCTGGGGAGCAGCCCGTGGTCGGCGGCGTACGCCGTGACGAGTCCGGCCTCGTCCGTGGCGCGCTCCGTGCGGTAGGGCGCGGTGAGCGCGTCGATGTCGCTGTCCACGTGGTGGGCGGCGGCCTTGTCGACAGTGGTGACGAGGACGCCGCCGGGGCGCAGGACGCGGGCGGCCTCGGCGACGACGGTCCCCGCGTCCGCCAGCAGGTGCAGCAGCCAGATGACCGACACGGCGTCGAACGAGCGGTCGGCGAAGGGGAGTTGACGGGAGTCGCTGCGGACGACGGCCCCCGGTAGGCGCGCCGCCGCCCGTCGGGCCATGCCGTGCGCGGCGTCCGCGCCCGTCACCCGGAGCCCAGGCCGCCCGGCGACGAGCCGTCGTGTCACGATCCCGGTGCCGCAGGCGACGTCGAGCAGGCTGTGCGCGCTCTCGGGGACGAGGCCGAGCACGGCGTCGGCGGCCGCGGCGGCGCGGGGCTCGCCGCCCCGCGTGGCGTCGTATTCGTCGGCTTCCTCGTCGTAGTCCAGCACGTGGTCACCTCGCCCCATGTCCCGGGGCCAGGTCCTCCACCCTGCGGGCGAGGGCGAAGTCGAGCTCGGTGACGGCGCCGCCGACGCTGTGCGTGTTCACGGTGAGGGAGACGGTGTTGTAGCCGAGAGTGAGGTCGGAGTGGTGGTCGAGTTCCTCCTGCACCTGGGCGATGTGTACGACCATCGCGGTGGCCGCGAAGTGCGAGCCGAGGCGGTAGGAACGGGCGAGGCGGTCGCCGTCCACCGACCAGCCCGGCAGCTCCGCCAGGCGCTCCTCGATCTCCTTCTGCGACAACGGTTCGACAGCCATGACCTCGGTCCTTTCGTACGACGCGGGGTTCGGGGGTGCGGGGGCTCTTCCTCAGCCTGCCACAGGATTTCGCCCCCTCCACCGCTTCCGGTCCCGTACCTGGGAGCTCCGCCCCCGGACCCCCGTATCGGCCTAACGGCCTCGGCCTCGGCGCAGGACTGGCTGGGGACTCGTGCCCACCCCGCCCTCACCCCCGTAGGCACTCCGCGGCGAAGTCGTCCGCGAGCGCGGCGATCTGCGCGCGGCCCTCGACCCGCTCCAGCCATTCCTGGGGAAGACGGTGGTCGCCGTACCGGGCGCCGAGGAGGTTGCCGCAGAGGGATCCGGTGGAGTCGCTGTCGCCTGAGTGGTTGACGGCGAGGAGGAGGGCGTCGGAGACGTCGCGCCCGGCGAGGGCGCAGTAGACGCCGATGGCGAGGGCCTCCTCGGCGATCCAGCCGGCGCCGAGGGACTCGACCTTCCCGGCGCTCGGAGCGCCGGCGGCCGCCAGATCGAGGGCGCGGTGCAGGGCGACGGTGGTCTCTTCGTGGCCGGGATGGCGCGCGAGCAGCCGCAGCACGCGCAGGACGGCACCCTCCAGGGAGTCCCCGGCGACCAGATGGCTGACGATCGCGGCCAGCGCCCCTGCCGCGTAGTACCCCGTGGGGTGGCCGTGCGTGATCTGGGCGCAGCGGGCGGCCAGCTCGAACGCGTGCCGCGCCGACGTCCGCGGCATGAGCCCGAACGGCGCCGAGCGCATCACCGTGCCGCACCCCTTGGACTCCGGGTTGACGGGCCCGGGCGGACCGAGCTCGCCCCACGGGTCGGGGATGTGGTGCTGCGCGAGCCCGGACAGGCAGGCGTTGCCGGGGGCGCGGCGGGCGTACAGCCAGGTCTGCGCGACGAGGCCGCCCGTGGCTGAAGTGGAGGAAGAAGCGGCCGCCGTGGCCTTGTCGGGTGCCGTCTTGTTCTGGGTCTGAAGCCACCGGTCGTAGGCCTCCCGGACCAGCGCGGTCGACGCGCCGCCGATCCCCTTGAGCCGGGCGCGCGTGTGGGCCCGCTGGAGGCCCTCCACCGTGAAGAGCGTCATCTGGGTGTCGTCGCTGATACGGCCCACGGCCCCGTCGCCGGTGGGGACGAGCCCGGTCACACCCTCGGGTCCGTGCGCGGCGCGGATCCCCTCCAGCGAGGCGAACTCGACGGGGTAGCCGAGGGCGTCCCCGACCGCCCCGCCCAGCACACAGCCCCGTACCCGCGCCCGGTAGACGGCCTCGGCCTCCCAGGACGGATTCCCCGACTCGATCACGCGCTACTCCTCGACTACGGTCCTCGTATGACCATTGTCCCGTCCAGGACCGCCGTGCCGCCAACTGCCCCCGCGGACAAGGGCGTCGGCCCGCTGCTGCGCGGCTGGCGGGAGCAGCGGCGGGTGAGTCAGCTGGAGCTGGCGCTGCGGGCGGGCTCCTCGGCGCGGCACATCAGCTTCATCGAGACGGGCCGCTCGCGCCCGAGCGAGGAGATGGTGCTGCGGCTCGCCGAGCACCTCGACGTCCCGGTCCGGGAGCGCAACGCGCTGCTGCTCGCCGCCGGTTACGCGCCGCACTACCCGGAGACCCCGCTCGACGACCCGTCGATGGACGCCCTGCGCGAGGGGATGGAGCGGCTGATCCAGGGGTACGAGCCGTATCCGGCGCTGGTGGTCGACGCCACGTACAACGTCCTCGCGGCGAACCGGGGCATCGCCATGCTCCTCGACGGGATCCCCGAGAAGCTCCTCGTGCCCCCGCTCAACGCGATGCGGCTCACGCTCCACCCGGAGGGTCTGGCGCCGCGTATCCGCAACCTGCGCGTCTGGCGCGACCATCTGCTCGCCCAGATGGACCGCCAGATCGCGCTGCGCCGCTCGGAACCGCTGCGCGCCCTGTACGAAGAGGTGGCGGCCTTCCCGGTCCCGGACCCGGACCCGGACCCGGCGGGGGACGACGAACCCTTCGCCCCCGTCGCCTACTTCGCGCTCCCGATGCAGATCGAGCACGAAGGCAGGGTGCTGTCGTTCATCTCGTCCATCTCGACCTTCAACACCCCGATGGACGTGACGGTCGCCGAACTGGCCATCGAGACCTTCCTCCCGGCGGACCCGGCGACGGTCAAGTACCTTCGATCACTCGTCTCTTGACGGCGGATTCCAGCGGCTGGGAGGGGTGGAACCCGGGCCGGAGTGCGCCGGTCCGGGATCCAGTACGCGACCACCATGCCGGGCGCGCCGGGCAGGCGTCGATCACCTCCCGGGTAAAGGCGGCTCGGCGGATCCTGTGAGGGTTCTGGGGGGACATGACACACTGCTCGGGTACTTCGGCGCGTGGGGAGGCGTGGCGTGAGTGAGCGGCGGGCTGCGCCCACCGTGGGGCAGGTGGTTCTGGGACGGCGGCTGCAGGAGTTGCGGGAGGCCGCGGGGCTCAAGCGGGAGGAGGCGGCCCGCGTGCTGCGCGTCGCCCCGGCGACCGTGCGGCGGATGGAGACGGCCGAGGTCTCCCTCAAGATCCCTTACGTGCAGATGCTGTTGGCGACATACGGCGTGGCCGACGACGAGGCCGGCGCCTTCGTCGCGCTGGCCGAGGAGGCCAATCAGCCGGGCTGGTGGCAGCGGTTCCACGATGTGCTCCCGGACTGGTTCAGTCTGCACGTCAGCCTGGAGGGTGCCGCCCGGATGATCCGCTCGTACGAGCCGCACTTCGTGCCCGGACTGCTGCAGACCGAGGACTACGCGCGGGCCGTGCTGGACGCCGGGACGGTCGGGCAGACGGGCCCGGAGGCGATCGAGCGGCATGTGGCCCTGCGGATGAACCGGCAGAAGCTGCTCACCCGCGAGCACCCGCCGCACCTGTGGGTGATCATGGACGAGACGGCGCTGCGACGCCCGGTGAGCATCCACTCCTCGGTCATGCGCGAGCAGATCGACAAACTCCTCGTGGCGATCGAGAGCGATCACATCACGCTCCAGGTCGCCGAGTTCGCGAACGGCCCGCACCCGGGGACGTACACGTCGTTCGCGCTGTTCCGCTTCGCGGAGCCGGAGCTGCCCGACATGGTCTACAGCGAATACGTGAGCGGCGCCCTGTATCTCGACTCGCGCGTCGAGGTCGCCCTGCACCTGGAGGTGCTCGACCACATGTCGGCGCACGCGGCCTCCGTCCAGCGCACCAGGACGATCCTCCAGGAGTTCCGCGAGAAGTTCTGAGAACGCCGGCCGATGCCCTTGATCCCGGACGCCACCCGACCCATCGAGCAGATCGAGGAGCCCGCGCATGACCGGAAGCGAATCCGCGCCCACCCAGGTCGACACCAGTCGGCCCCACCCCGCCCGCGTCTACGACTGGTGGCTGGGCGGCAAGGACAACTACCCGGTGGACGAGGAGCTGGCCCGCCGGATCCTCGCCGCGGACGGCACCGCGGTGCGCGGGGCGCGCGCCAACCGCCGGTTCATGCACCGCGCGACCCGCGCCGCCGCCCGGGCCGGGATACGCCAGTTCCTCGACATCGGCACCGGCATCCCCACCCAGCCCAATCTGCACCAGGTGGCCCAGCGGGTCGCGCCGGAGTCCAGGGTCGTGTACGCGGACAACGACCCGATCGTGCTGCGGCACGCGCAGGCCCTGCTGCACGGGTCCGCCGAGGGCACCACCCACTATGTGCACGCCGACGTCCGCGACCCCGACACGATCCTGCGTCTGGCCGGCGAGTCCCTGGACCTCACGCAGCCGGTCGCGTTGTCCCTGGTCGCGCTCACCCACTACCTGGGCGACGCCGGAGACGGCGACGACGTGCACGGCCTGCTGAAGACGTACGTCGATGCGCTGGTCCCCGGCAGCCACCTGGTGCTTTCGCAGGTGACCTCCGACATCAGCCCCGAGGGCGTCGCGAAGGCCGCGGAGCTGTTCCGGCAGAGCGGCACCCCCTTCTTCCCGCGCTCGCGCGCCGAGTTCTCGCGCTTCTTCGACGGCCTGGAGCTCCTGGAGCCGGGCGTGGTCGCGGTCTCCGAGTGGCGGCCGTACGACGAGGACCTGGCGGCCCAGGCCGAGGGCGCGGTGCCGGTGTACGCCGGGGTCGCGATCAAGCCCTGACCCGCACGGCATCCTCTTCGTCCTCGTCGGGCATCTAGTCGGGCTGTTCATTCCGGAGTCGTGGACCGCGTCGGTGGGCGTCGAGGAGCCCTGGTACCACCTGTTCTCGCTGTACGGCGGCACGGCGGCCGGCGTCCTCGCGGTGGCCGGCATCCTGCTGCTGCTCTACCGCAGACGGACCAAGGCGCCGGTGTTCCGCGCGACGACCGCCAACGACAAGCTGATGTACGTGGTGCTGCTCGGCGCGATCGTGGTGGGCATGGCCGCCAAGCTCACGCACGCGTCCGGCGACGGCTACAACTACCCGCAGACGATCGCTCCTTGGGCCCGCAGTCTGTTCACGCTCCGGCCCAGGACGGAACTGATGCACGGCGTACCGGTGCTCTTCCAGGTCCACGCGGTGATCGGCATGGCCCTGATCGCGCTCGTCCCCTACACCCGCCTGGTCCACACGTTCAGCGCGCCGGTGCAGTACCTCTTCCGCCCGTACGTGGTGTACCGCAGCCGCGACCCGAAGCAGCTCGGGCCGCGGCCGGCACGGCGGGGCTGGGAGAAGACGGACGCCTGACGGTCGCCCGACGGACATCTGGGCGGCCCCGCCGTCGAGTCAGGCCGCGCCGCCCTTCGTGTCCCTGTCCTCGTCCACGATCTCGGCGTCGACCACGCCCTCCTCGTCGCTCGGGGCGTGCTCCGTGGGCGGCTGATCCTGGGGCGGTGTCTGCTGCTGGGCCTGGGCCTGGGCGTACATGGCCTGCCCCATCTTCTGGCTGACGCCGGCCAGCTTCTCGACGCCCGCCCGGAGTGCGCTCGTGTCCGCCTCCTCCTCCAGGAGTGCCTTGAGCTCCGCGATCGCCGACTCGACCTCCGTCTTCGCGTCGGACGCGATGCGCTCGTCGTTCTCACGGATGAACTTCTCGGTCTGGTAGACGAGTTGCTCGGCCTGGTTGCGGGTCTCGGCGGACTCGCGGCGCAGGCGGTCCTCCTCGGCGTACTGCTCGGCCTCGCGCATCATGCGGTCGATGTCGTCCTTGGGCAGCGCGGAGCCGCCGGTGACGGTCATCTTCTGCTCGCGCCCGGTGGCCAGGTCCTTCGCGGAGACGTGCATGATCCCGTTGGCGTCGATGTCGAAGGCCACCTCGATCTGCGGCACCCCGCGCGGCGCGGGCGGCAGCCCGGTGAGGTCGAAGACGCCGAGCTTCTTGTTGTACGCGGCGATCTCGCGCTCGCCCTGGTAGACCTGGATGCCGACCGAGGGCTGATTGTCCGCGGCGGTCGTGAAGATCTCCGAACGCCGGGTCGGGATCGTGGTGTTGCGCTCGATGAGCTTGGTCATGATGCCGCCCTTGGTCTCGATGCCGAGGGACAGCGGGGTGACGTCGAGCAGGAGCACGTCCTTGACGTCACCGCGGATGACACCCGCCTGGAGGGCGGCGCCGACGGCCACGACCTCGTCCGGGTTGACGCCCTTGTGCGGGTCCTTGCCGGTGAGCTCCTTCACCAGGTCGGTGACGGCCGGCATCCGGGTGGAGCCGCCCACCAGGATGACGTGGTCGACCGCGGACAGCTTCACGCCGGCGTCCTTGACCGCCTGGTGGAAGGGGGTCTTGCAGCGGTCGAGCAAGTCGGCGGTCAGCTCCTGGAACTGAGCGCGCGTCAGCTTCTCGTCGAGGTGCAGCGGGCCGTCCGCGGTGGCGGTGATGTAGGGCAGGTTGATGGTGGTCTCGGTGGAACTGGACAGCTCGATCTTGGCCTTCTCCGCGCCCTCGCGCAGCCGTTGCAGCGCCATCTTGTCGTGGCCGAGGTCGATGCCGTACGAGGCCTTGAAGCGCTGGGCGAGGTGCTCGACGATCCGCTGGTCCCAGTCGTCGCCGCCGAGCCGGGTGTCGCCGTTGGTGGCCTTGACCTCGATGACGCCGTCGCCGATCTCCAGGAGCGAGACGTCGAAGGTGCCGCCGCCCAGGTCGAAGACGAGGACGGTCTGCTCCTCGCCCCGGTCGAGTCCGTAGGCGAGGGCCGCGGCCGTCGGCTCGTTGATGATCCGCAGGACCTTCAGGCCCGCGATCTCGCCCGCCTCCTTGGTGGCCTGGCGCTGTGCGTCGTCGAAGTAGGCGGGCACGGTGATCACGGCGTCCGTGACATCCTCGCCGAGATACGCCTCCGCGTCCCGCTTCAGCTTCTGCAGCACGCGCGCCGAGAGCTCCTGCGCCCGGTAGCGGGTGCCGTCGATGTCGCCCTGCTCCGGAAAACGCCAGCTCACATCGCCCATGTGACGCTTCACGGAGCGCGCGGTCCGCTCCACGTTCGTCACCGCCTGCCGCTTGGCGACCTCGCCGACGAGCACTTCGCCGTTCTTGGCGAAGGCCACCACGGAGGGTGTGGTGCGCGCGCCCTCCGCGTTGGCGACGACGGTGGGGTCACCACCCTCCAGGACGGCCACCACCGAGTTCGTGGTCCCGAGATCGATCCCGACCGCACGTGCCATGTCCGTCCCCTTCCACCAGGGCTCTGCCCATTTACCAGCACAAAACGTGAGTACGTTCTTGTCAATGGGACGTTCCGGTCCAGGGGACGGGTGCCCCCTGCGGACGCGGACATGACGATGCCGCGCCCCCCGGCGGAGGACGCGGCATCGGGGCGGCGGTGTCAGGCGAGCTTCGCCGACAGGGTGATCGTCGTGCCGGTGAGCGCCTGGCTGACCGGGCAGTTCTTCTTGGCGTCCTCGGCCGCGGCGGCGAAGCCGTCGTCGTCGAGGCCCGGCACCGTGCCCTCGACCGTGAGGTGGATGCCGGTGATGCCCTCGCCGGGCTGGAAGGTGACGTCGGCGTTGGTGACGAGCTTGGTGGGCGGGGTGCCGGCGCCCGCGAGGGCGTGCGACAGCGCCATGGAGAAGCAGCTGGAGTGGGCGGCGGCGATCAGCTCCTCGGGGCTGGTCCTGCCGTTGGCGTCCTGGGCCCGCGACGCCCACGTCACCGGCTGCTGGCCGATGCCGGAGGAGTCGAAGGTGACGACGCCGCTGCCCTCGAGCAGGTTGCCTTCCCACACGGTGTGTGCGGTGCGCGTGGTTGCCACGATGAATCCCTTCGATGGGGTCCCGTTTTCGGGGTCCGTACCCACCATCCGATCACACCTGCGCGCGGCACACCCGCAAGACAGGTCACGGCACCCGTAAGACAGGTCACCGCACCGTGGGACGGATCAGCGCACCCGGAAGACCGGTCCGCGCGCGGTGAACGGGAGGCGGCCGCCCTGTGGGATCAGGTACGCGTGCTCGCGCCGCACCCGCAGTACGTCGCAGTAGCCGTCCGTGATCACCAGGACGGGTGCGTCGGGCGGGAAGTCGTCGGCGCGGTGCAGCAGGTCGATCCCGGGCTGCAGCACCGTTCCGCCGCGCCCGTGCACCCGTACGCGGCCGGCGATCTCCGTGACCGGCAGATAGCCCGCGTCGTGCGGGGCGGAGTCGCAGAAGACGACCCGGGCGGCCGGTACGTCGTGGGCCTCGGCGTACGAGGCGATGGCGCCCAGCGCCTTGCCGAGCAGCGCGTGGTCCATGGAGGCGGAGGTGTCGAGGACGACGCCGAAGGTGCAGCGGGGGATCTCCTCGGGCGGGAAGTAGCGGCCGGCGCGTGGGATGTCGGGCGTGGACGACTGCCGGCGCGAGGGGCGCGCGTACGACCGTACGGCCTCGGGGCGGGGCACGAACTCGTCGAACCAGCGGGCGAGCCGGGCGTCCCAGGGCAGCGGCGGATGGCTGAGCGCGCGGATCTCCTCCACCAGGCCGCCGGGCAGGTAGCCGCGCTCCTGTTGCTGGTGCAGGTCGAGGCCCTGGCCGAGGCCGCGGCGGTAGAACTCGTCGAGGTCGACGTAGTCGCGGGGGGAGCCGAGGGGGCCGCCGAGGATGTCGCCCGCGCCCTTGCCGCGCAGGGTGGACAGACGGCGCATCCGGCGCAGGTCGCCGGCGATCCGGTCGTACACCTCCTCCGCCGACAGGTCCTTCAACTCCGGGTCGTACAGCAGGCCTTCGGGCATGGTGCCGATCTGCATCTCGCACAGCCAGCCGTTGATGACGTAGTCGGCGGCGATGTTGAAGAGGTAGGGGTCACGGGTGCCGCGGCGGTCGCCGTGGCGCAGGGCGGCGTGCAGCATCTCGTGGGCGAGGACGAACCGCCATTCCTCGTCGCCGAACCGACGGAGCGGGTTGATGTAGATCTCGGCGGCCTCCGTGTCGACCGCGGCGACGGAAATGCCGTGGGCGCGGGCGAGTTCGGCGTCGGCGACGAGGGTGATGCCGGCGGCGATGCCGCCGAGCAGGGGGTAGGAGGAGATGAACCAGCTCAGCGCCCGCTCCCAGGGCTGCAGCCGGGTGGGGCCGCCGCGCATGGACGCACGCCGGCCGCCCGCCATGTCCATCGCGGCGGCCATGGTGCGGGTCAGCGCGTGCGCGAAGGCGATCTGCCAGTCGGGCGGGGTGCCGCCGAGCCAGGTGTTCCACGGCACGAGGACCTGGTCGGGATCGCCGGCCGCCGTGCCGCAGCGCTCGTACATGGGCGGGATGCCGTCGCGGCGCCAGCGCGCGGCGAGCTTCTCCTCGTCGCCGTCGGGGTAGGAGGCGGGCAGGTCATCGGGGGTCAGGCCGATCGGGAAGCCGAGCAGGAAGCGGTTGACCACCACGCAGCGGGCGGCGACGTCGAAGCGGTCGGGCTGTTCTCGCTCACCGGTCGCCGCCGGGACGTGTCCGAAGCCGAGATGGATGACGGCGTGCGCGATCGCCCAGGCCCAGGCGGCCGGTTCGGCATGGCGGGTGGGGTGGACGTGCAGCGTGCCGTCGGAGTCGACACGGACCAGACCGTCGCGGGGCGCCCGGACGCACGTCTCCTGACGGCACGTACTGAACTCGATCGCGGCCAGCGCCCGATTCGCCCGGACCAGCCGCATCCCCTCCGCGAACGCCTCACCGGCCGGATCCGGCTTGTCCTCACGGTCGCCCTTCCTGACGCGGCTCAACGCCGGGCCCCGACAGACGCCCCGTGACGACGACACGGGGCAGGCCCGCCGCGGCCCCTGCCCCACAACCCGCTCCGGGCACCGGAGACCACACGCTGGGGGACGCAGCCCGCGCGCCCGGCGCCGCCGAGGAGCCGTCGGGGGCCGCAGACCACGCGCTCACGGACGCGGGCCGCCCGCCGGGCGCCGCGGGACGCCGCGCAGATCACGCGCGGGGTGCGGGGGGCCGTCCGCGTCAGGCCGCAGGCCGCGCGCCGGGGACCGCGGGCCGGCCGGCGGGCATCCCCGAGCAGCCGCCTGGGACCGCGGGCCGGCTGCCGGGCGACGCGGGACGCCGTCCGAGTCCCGCACCCGGTGCCGCGCGGCACTGCGCGACGGGGCCCCCTCATCGTCGGGCCTCCACCAGCCGCGGCATGTCCCGCGCTGCTTCCACCAGGAACCAGGCGGGTAGTACGGGGTTCCCGTCGGGGTCGGACGCGATGACGCTCTGGGCGACCTCGACGGAGATCTCGGCGAGCTGCACGAGCAGCGACTTGGCGCGGTACGCGGTCTGCCGGCCGTTCTCGGAGAGGTGCTCCTTGCTCGCGGGCAGCTCCTTGATGAGTCGGCCCCGGAAGGACTCGGCGAGGTAGTAGAGCAGGTCACGGTCCTCCGGGCGGCCCGGCCAGCGGGCGTCGCCCTTGAGGATGGCCTCGATGCCGAACCGGCTGCGCACGATCTTGACGTAGCCGCAGAAGGCCACCGCGTGCGCGGGCGTCAGTGTGCCGTGCGCGATCACCTTCAGGGTCGTCTCGTCGAGGGCCGGCCCGAAGGAGCGCAGCGCGTCGGAGAGCATGTGCCAGGAGCGGGGCGTGGAGAAGGGTTCCTCCGTCTTCGGCGGCTTGGACCACAGGTGGTCGGGGCGGTCGGTGAGGTGGTCCAGGATCCACGGGTGGATGTCGTTGGCGGCCGCCCAGGCGAGCCAGTCCTTCGGGGACGCCTCGAGGTGCACATGGGCGAGGCGGTTGATGAGCGCGGACGCGATCGGGCGGGCCAGCGCGTTGTCCGTCGCCCGGTTCCCCGCACCGATCACGATCGAGCCCGGCGGCAGCTCGTAGTTGCCGATACGGCGGTCCAGGATCAGCGAGTAGAAGGCCTTCTGCACGTCCGGCGTCGCCGCGTTCAGCTCGTCCAGGAACAGGCAGTACGGCTCGTCGCGGGCGATCGCCTCCGGCGGGCAGAACACCGACCGTCCGTCGCGGATCTGCGGAACGCCGATGAGGTCCTCGGGCGCCAGCTGCGTACCGAGCAGGCTCACGCACTCAAGACCCAGCGACTCGGCGAACTCCCTCACCAGGGAGGACTTTCCGATGCCGGGAGCGCCCCAGATGAACACCGGCCGCACGGTCGCGAGACCGAGCAGCAGCTCCGGTATCCGGCCGGGAGTGACGGTGACGGCTGCCTGCACGCAGCGGCTCCCCTCTTCGCGCCGGGGACCGGCGCCGCTGTCGTGAACGTGGTTGTCCGGTCGCTGAGCTGCTCGCCGTCGAGAGTACGCACTGGACGGCCGCGGAGGTCACTCATTTAAAGCGGAGCTGCGCTGCGGCGCGGGCACCCAGCGGAGCGGCACGCGGCCGCGTTCAGGCGGCGCGCTCGTCCGAGCGTGCCGGGAGCGGGACTTGGGGTCCGTCGCACTCGCGGAGCCACCGGCGCAGTACGCGGTGCACGTGCTCCGCGCCGACGAGTTCGCCGCCGTCCTCGACCGGCGCGGAGAACCCCACCGGCGACAGGAGGAAGGGCCGTGCCTGGGCCCCGCCGAGTCCGCCGTGCGAGCCGATCTGCTCCTCGAAGGCGAGGACTTCGCCCTCCCCGGGGTCGTACCAGGAGTTGACCATGATGTCGGCGACATGCGGGAAGGAGTGCGTGCGGCGTACGGCGTCGGCGGCACCGGGGCCGAAGTCGGCGAGCGGGCCCGGGTGTGTGTCGTCGAGCGCGTCCACCGGCGCCTCGGCGCCGTGCGCGCCGAGCACCAGGCCGCCGTGCGCCTCGCTGCGGACCAGCACGAAGCCGACGCCGGGGTGGTTGGCGAGCGTGGACAGCAGTGCGGGATGGCGCCGGTCGATCTCCTCGCGGCTCATCCGGTGCGCTACGTCGGGGAAGGAGATCAGGCCGAGGTTTCCGGAGGCCAGCACGATGGGCTCGGAGCGGCGCGAGGGGCGGTGCAGCTCGCCGCCCTCCTCGACCGGCCTGCGCAGCGCGGCCCGTACGGCGGCCCGCGCCTCGGCACCGCTGTGCGTGCGCTGCGCCTTGCGCGGCACCGGGAGCCCGCAGCCCGCGCGGACCAGGTTGCCGAGAGTGAGGCCGTAGCGGGTCAGGAAGGTCTCGCCGGGGCTCTGGCCGTGGTCCGACAGCAGCACGATCCGGTACGGCCGCGGCGCGTGCTCGGCGACCTTCGCGATCAGCGCGAGCGAACGGTCCAGCCGCTCCAGGACCTTCTCGGCGTCCCGGCTGCGCGGCCCCGAGTGGTGCGCCACCTCGTCGTACGCCACCAGGTCCGCGTAGACCGCGTTGCGCCCGGCGAGCATGTCGCCGATCACGGCGGCGACGACCACGTCCCGCTCGACGACGGTCGCGAAGGCACGGACGAAAGGGTAGAGGCCGCCGCGCTTGACCCGCGGCCGCCGCTTGTCGATCCGGGCCCGGGTGGACTGACCGGTCTCCCGGAAGACCTCGGCCACGAAGGACATCGCCGTACGGACCGCGTTGGCGGGGTCGCAGAAGTACGCGAAGTAGCCCGCCCGCGAGCGGTTCTCCCTCCCCCGCCTCGCCGCCACGGACAGCACGAGGGCCAGCTGGTCGGCGCCTCCGCTGAAGAGGTTGCCGCGGCTCGCGCCGTCGACGGTGAGCAGTCCGCCGTCACCGGTGTACTCGATGGCGCGGCGCTGGAGTTCGGCGGCGCTGGTGGGCCGGTTGCAGACCATGACTTCGTGGCTGTCCTTCTCGTACCACCGGAAGGCCGGGACGTCGTGGTTGCTGCCGTGCAGGATGCCGAGCTGGCTGGCGCCGGTCTGGCTGGACCAGTCGGTGCGCCAGGGGGTGAGCCGGTGGGTGGGGCGGCCGCTCCTCGGTGGGTTGCCGTTCCCGGTGGGGTCGCCGAGCCACTGTGCCACGGTCGGCATGAGCCCCTTGCGGACGGCCCCCTCCAGCACGTCGTGGCCGACACCGTCGAGTTGGAGGAAGACGGCACCGGGAGTCGACGGCCCGGGCCGCCCGTCGGAGCGCCTCCGGCGCCGGTCGGCGAGCCGGTACAGCCTGCGCCGGTACGCGTCGTCGTCCCGTACGGCGAGAGCACCACCGGTGGCCGAGGCGACGGCGGACATCACCGCGGCGACGACCACGGCGGTCTCGGGGGCGGCCGCACCGCCCCCGGAGGGGGTGATCCGCAGGGCGATCAGCAGCAGCGACCCGTTGAGGAAGAAGACGAGCAGCCCGAGCACGAGGGCGGGCACCAGCAGCAGCGCCCTGACGAGCAGGGGCCACACGAGCGACGACAGCAGACCGAAGGCGCCGGCACCGGCCGCGGCGGTGACGGCTATCTGGGTGGCGCTGTCCCCGTTGTCCGACTGCAACTGGAAGTCCGGGAGCAGGCCGGCCAGCACGAGCATCGTGACCGTGGACACCGCCCACACCGCGACGCTGCGCCACAGCCCGCTGAGGATCCGCCGCCAACGTCCGCCACCCACGCTCTGTTCCACCTCGCGTCCCCGGCCCGCCCGGCCTTGCTCCCACCCTGTCACAACGGGTGAGCGGCCTCGTCCGTCACCAGGTCCGCGGGGGAACTCAGCGGCCGTCGTACCCCGCCGTCGGCATCGACAGGCGGCGGTGCACCCGGGCCTTCATCTGGGCGTCGTACGACGGTTCCGCGTGGCCGACCGTCTCGACCCGTACGCCACGGCGTACGCACTCGGCGGTGAACTCGTCGACCGAGGCGAGGGCGCGTTCCAGTACGCGGCGGCTGGGCGCGACGAACAGGTCGACGAGGCCCGCCTCGACGTCGGCCCACAGGGTGCGGTGGTCGGGGCGCAGACCGCGGACGAGGAGTTCTCGGGTGACCACATAGCCGCGTTCGGCGGCCCAGCGGGCACACATCGCGTGCTGGCTGCGGGAGTCGACCAGGAAGGGATCCGCGTCCAGCTCCTCCAGGGGCGTCAGGCTCGCGATCGCCGTGACGCGCAGCGACGGAGGGCACGTAGGGGGGCCGCCCCGTTCGAACGAGCGCTTGAGGGCGTGCGTGCCGGAGCCACCGAGCGCGTCTCCCATGGCGTCCCCCTCACCTCCGGGTTTCGCCGCCGACCCTACTCCTGCCCGTAGGCTCGGGGGGAGTCGCGCGAAGGAGGCAAAGAGGTGCCGGCGGAGATCACCTGGTGGGGGCACGCCACCTGCACGCTGGAGGACTCCGGAACACGCGTGCTCACCGACCCGCTGTTCGCGCGCCGGCTCGCGCACCTGCGGCGCAGGCGCGGGGCGCCGCCCCCGCCCGAGGCCGCGGTCGCCGACGTGGCACTCGTCTCGCATCTGCACGCCGACCATCTGCACCTGCCCTCGCTGGCCCGGCTCGCGCCCGGCACCCTGCTGATCGTGCCGAAGGGCGCGCCGCGCGCGCTGCCCGGCCTGCGCCGCCTGGACCGTCTCCGGCTCATCGAGGTGGCGCCCGGCGACCGGACCCACATCGGTGACCTGGTCGTACGCACGGTGTCGGCGCGGCACGACGGACGGCGGCTGCCCGTCGGCCCGCACCGCTCCCCCGCCGTCGGGTACGTGGTCGAGGGCGAGGCCCGCACGTACTTCGCCGGGGACACCGGGCTGTTCGCGTCGATGGCCGAGGAGGTCGGACCGGTCGACGTGGCGCTGCTGCCGGTGGGCGGATGGGGGCCGTACCTCGGGGAGGGGCATCTCGACGCGGGGCGCGCGGCGCAGGCGCTCGCCGAGCTGATGCCGCGCAGCGCCGTGCCGGTGCACTACGGCACGTACTGGCCGATCGGGATGGACGCCGTGCGCCCCCACGAATTCCACGCGCCGGGCGAGGAGTTCGTACGCCTGGCCGCCGAGCGCGCGCCCAAGGTCACGGTCCACCGCCTCGAACACGGCGAGAGCGTCCGCCCGGAGGTCACCCGGTGACCCTCCCTCCCCCGACCGCCGACACACCGACGACGCGTGCGATACCTGCGCCGCCTCCGAGACCTGGGCCTGCGACACCCGCCACGGCTGACTCATCTGCGGCGACTGTCACGGGTGCGGCGACCCCATCCCGCGGGGTGGTGGTGAATCCGTCGTCCGTGAGGCGGGATCTCATAGGCCGCCGACCGGCCGAAGGCCGGACGGTGACAAGTCGGGGCGCCGTGTTCGCGGTGGCCCTACGGGGCGCCACGTGCGTACCGGGGGCCCGGTCGGAGGGCGCCCCGTGATGTTCCTGTCCGCCGCGGCCACGGCCGTCACGCCGGAGTCCACGCAGCAGGCGATCGGATACCCCTCGCTCTTCCTGCTGGTGCTGATCGGTGCGCTGGTGCCGGTGGTGCCGACGGGAGCGCTGGTGAGTTCGGCGGCGGTGGTCGCCTTTCACGAGTCGGCGCCGTTCGCGCTGTTGCTGGTCTTCGCAGTGGCGTCGCTCGCGGCGTTCCTCGGCGATGTCGCGCTGTACTGGCTCGGCCGCCGCGGTATGCGGTCCAAGAACGGCTCGCGCTGGCTGGAGACCCTCCGCGACCGCGCTCCCGAGGACCGTCTCGCACAGGCCCAGGAGAAGCTGAGCGACCACGGCATCGCCGTCCTCGTCCTCTCCCGCCTCGTGCCGGCCGGCCGTATCCCTGTCATGCTCGCCTGCCTGATGGCGAAGATGCCCCTGCGCACCTTCGCCCGCGGTGACGTCCCCGCCTGCCTCGCCTGGGCGGTGACGTACCAACTGATCGGCATCCTCGGCGGCTCACTGTTCAGTGAGCCGTGGGAGGGGGTGGTCGCGGCAGTGGTCCTGACGCTCGCGATCAGCGTGGGCCCGAGTCTGTGGCGGAGGGTGCGGAGGCCGGCCGCGTAGGCGCGTAGGCCGGGACCCGGATTCTCGCCCCCTCCGCCGCGCCCCGCCCCGCCCCGAACCCGAACCGAACCCGCCCCGTCCCGAACCGAACCCGCCCCGAACCGAACCCGAACCGAACCCGAGGGCTGCCGCCCCCAGGCCCCCGCACGGTGGCCTGAACGGCCTCGTCCTCAAACGCCGGACGTGCTGACACGCAGCACCCGTGATCCTCCCACCGGCACATCCCACAGGTCCTCCCGGGCCAGGCCCGCCTTCTCCCAGGCCGCGCGGACCCGTGTCAGGGGTTCCAGGACGGGCTCGGCGGAGAGGACGAAGGTGCCCCAGTGCATGGGGGCCATACGGTGGGCGCCGAGGTCGAGCGCGGCCTGGACCGCCTCCTCCGGATCGCAGTGGACGTCGCTGAGCCACCAGCGGGGGTCGTACGCGCCGATCGGCAACAACGCCAGGTCGATGCCCGGGTAACGCCGGCCGATGCGCGAGAACCAGTGGCCGTACCCCGTGTCGCCCGCGAAGTACACGCGTCGGCCTTCGGGCGCCGTCAGGACCCAGCCGCCCCACAGCGTGCGGCAGGTGTCGGTGAGGGTGCGCTTGGACCAGTGGTGGGCCGGGACGAAGTCGAAGCGGACACCGCGCAGTTCGGCCGCCTCCCACCAGTCCAGCTCGGTGACCCGGGTGAACCGGCGCCGCCTGAACCAGCGGCCCAGCCCGGCCGGCACGAACACCGGGGTGTCGCGCGGGAGTCGGCGCAGGGTGGGCGCGTCCAGGTGGTCGTAGTGGTTGTGGCTGATGACGACCGCGTCGACGCGCGGCAACGCGCTCCAGGCCACCCCGACCGGGGTGATCCGGGCCGGCGTGCCGAGGATCTTGCGGGACCAGACCGGGTCCGTGAGGACGGTGAGCCCGCCGATCCGGATCACCCAACTGGCGTGTCCCGCCCAGGAGACGGCGGCCGTGCGGGCCTCGACCTGGGGCAACGGCCCCGGTTCGAACGGCACCAGCGGAATGTCGGCGAGCCCCTCGGATCCCGGTCGCAGCGCGCCCTCGCGGGCGAACCTGGCAAAGGCCCGCAGCCCCGGCAGCGGTGCGGTCAGCCGGTCCGCGAACGACCGCGGCCAGACACGCGTCTCGCCGAGCGGACGGGGCTCGGCGAGGGGACCGACAGGAACGAGAGGATCGGCCGGAGCGAAAGGATCGGCGGGACCGGGCGGAAGCGCAGGACCGGGCGGAAGCGCAGGAACCAGGGAATCGGCTGGACCGAGGGAATCGGCTGAGGACACCTGCACAGCCGCCGCCTGGGCCGGAGACGAGACCGGATCGTCGGCTTCCTTGGTCGACGTAGTCGTAGTCGTAGTCGAAGCCGAGGCCGAAGCACCGGCCGAAGCCGAAGCCGAAGTCGAAGTCGAAATAGTGGACTTGCTCGTGGGCGTGGACTTGCTCGTGGTCGTGGTCGACTCGGACTGCTGCGTCATCGAGGAGGCTCCCATCGCTGAGCGTCGTCGCGGAGATCGTCGAAGGCCGACCCCAACAGGGTCAACGCGCGTTGCACATGTGGCAGTTCCAACGGCGAGGGTGACGTGAGGCATTCCGCCCGCTCCGCGTCCGTCGCGCCGAGCAGCGGCCCGGTGCCCAGCCGCACCCGCAGCGCCGCGAGGTCGTCGCCGAACCGGTGGCCGCCCGGCGCCGGCACACCGAGCCGGGCGGTGAGGAAGTCCTCCAAGTCCTGCGCGTCGCCCACGCCCTGCGCGCCCAGCGCGGAACGGAGCGGCCCGAGGTCCACGTACAGGTGTCTCCCGGCCTGCGGGGGCCGCGCGATGGCGCCCGACACGACCACCGCGTGATGCGCGGCGGCGGCCACGCGCGCGTGCAGGCGCGCCGCGATGGTGAGCCGTTCCGTGACACCGGCGGGCTCGCCCAGCGCGTACGCGGCTGCCGCGGCGACCGGTTCGGCGACCCACGCGCCGAGCGTGGTGAGCACGTCCAGGACTCGGGCGCGCAGCTGTACCCCCCAGTCGTTGTCCGGGAAACGGGCGACGGCGGCCGGCCAGCCCTGCGGCAGAAAGGCGCCCGCGAGGTCCGTGACGACGGTGACCTCGCCGGGCAGCATCTCGGCGGGGCTGAGCAACACCGTGTCGTGCGGCCGGTGCAGGGTGTCGCGCCAGGTTTCGTCGCTGACCACGTGCAGTCCCTCGGCCACCGCGGCCTCCACGCTCTCGTGGACGACCTCGGGCGGTGCGACGGTCGCGGTGGGGTCGTCGGCGACGGAGAGGACGAGCAGGCGCGGGTCGCCTCCTTCGGCCCGGACTCTGCGTACGGTCTCCAGCAGGGCGTACGGGTCCGGGACGCCACCGCACTCCGCGGGCGTCGCCACATGGAACACGGATCTGCCCAACAGGCGTGCCTGCGGCGCCCACCACGCGGCGCACGGACGCGGCACGAGGACGTCGCCGCCGAGCGCGCCGGTGAGCGCGAGGAGCAGTGCGGGGGCGCCGGGGGCGGCGGCCACCCGGTCGGGTGCGGCGGCGAGGCCCCGACGGGCCCAGTAGCCGCAGGCCGCGTCGAGGAGCGCCGGGCCGCCGCCGGAGGGCTCGGCGTCGGCACGGTCCGCGGCGGCGGCCAGCACGGCGCGGAGTTCCGGCAGCACGGGCAGGCCCTGATCGGGAAGGGGTGGGCCGTAACGGACGGGGCCGTGCCCTTCCGGATCCGTCCGCCGCATACGTGCCTCCGCGCAGTCCGTGGTTCCGTGCCGTGCCTGTCCCCGTGCTGCCGCCTCCGTACGGTCTCCGGTGCTCGTGCTCCTGCCCCGTCGGGCGGTCCCTCGTCAGTCTCCGCCAGTCCCCCCACCCCCGTATGTCTCTTCCGGCCGCTCGTACGCCTCTTCTGACTCTCCGGTCACTTCGTACAGCCCCCCGCCAGGGTGCCGCTCGCGCTCTCGGCCTCTCCGTACCCAGGGTGGGACCGCCCCATGGCGCCCACTCGGGTTCCGCCCCGCACCACGTCAACGGCTCGCTGATCTGCCCTTGCGGAGCAGCCGGTGGGCGGCCGCGCCCAGCGCGCCCGCGATCAGGACACCCCCGGCGACCAGGGCAGGGACGGAGTCGGTGAAGGCACCGCCCTCGCCGGCCTGCACCCCGCCCCGCATGGTCGGGGGGCGTTGCGCGGTGTCGCTGTCCGAGGGGCGTTCCGCGGCATCGCTCCCCGGCGGGCGCTGGCCCGAGCCGCCGTCCGGAGGCAGCTGTGCCGTGCCGCTGCCCGGCAGCCGCTGTTCGGTGCCGCCGTCCTGAGGACGCTCCGCGGTACCGCCGTCTTGAGGACGCTCCTCCGTACCGTCGTCCTGAGGCTGCTGCACGGTGCCGCCGTCCTCAGCGCGCGGCTCCAAGCCGCCGACCCCTGGGGGCTGCTCCAAGCCGCCGACCCCTGAGGGTTGCTCCAAGCCGCCGACCCCGGGCGGCTGCTCCAAGCCGCCGACCTCAGGCCGCTGCACAATGCCGCCACCCTCAGGGCGCTGCACGGTCCCGCTCGTCCCGGTGTCGTCGCGGGGCACGGTGCCGCCCGGGGCCACGGTGTACGAGGCCTTCCACGGTTTCTCCTGGCCGCCCGGCGCCACGGGGCACGCTCCGGCAACGCCCCATTGGGACCGGGACTCCGGGCCCGCCGCCAGGGATTGGGCCTGGGGGACGGCCTGAGGGACGGCTTGGGGGACGGCCTGGGCGACGTCGGCGTGCGGGATACGGGCCGTACCCCGGTAGGCGGCGGCGCCCGCCGCCCCCTGTATCCGGCGCAGCTGGACCTTGCCCTCCTCGAACCCCTCCGAGGTGGCGTCGATGAAGTCGGGCGGGGATCCGCCGATCGCGTCGCAGGTGACGGAGATGGTGACGGTGCCACCGGGTTCGACGGAGCCCGGGCTGACCTCCGCGGCCGGATCCGCGGACGCGGTCGACGCGGCGGCGCCCAGGGCGGCGCCGGCCAGGGCGGTGGCGGACAGAACACGGGCGGTACGGCGCATGGGTGGGGCTCCTTCGGCCGGGGCGGCGTTCCCGAGGGGCACGGCACGGCCGTCGTGCCCCCGGAGCCCATCACAGCCCGCCCGGCGGCGCGGCGCGCGCGGCCGGGCACCATTCGCGGGACACAGGCGCCCGAGCGGGTGACACCACGGAGCCCGCGGCCACCCCCGCAAAGTGCCCGCGCCTGGTCAGTTGGAGAGGGAGACGAGCTGCTGCTCCAGCCCCCGGCCGCGTTTGTCGACGACGGCCGCGGCGACGTCGGACAGTTTGCGGTTGGTGCCCTGCGAGATGCGGCGCAGAACCCCGAAGGCCGTGTCCGCGTCGCAGCCCAGGACGTGCATGACGATGCCGCACGCCTGGTCGACGACGGGCCGGGAACGCAGCGCGGTACCCAGCTGGTCGAGCTCGGTGAGCACGGCGCGGTAGGAGCGGTCGCGCACCAGACAGGTCGCGGCGACGTCGCCGAGCGCCCGGGCGGGACCGTGCGGGGCGTCCTCCAGGGCGCCGGGCCGGAAGCTGTAGAGGCTGAGGGTGACGGTCAGCCCGGAGCGGCGGAAGGGCAGGGTGACGCTGGAGCGCACGCCCGCGTCGAGGGCCATCGCGCGGTACTCCGGCCAGCGCTCGTCGACCAGCAGGTCCGCCGAGTCGACGGGTGCACCGCGCTCCAGGGCGGCCGGGATCGGCCCGTCGCCGGAGCGGAGCTGCACCGAGACGAGTCCGGCGAGGTCGGGGTGGGTCACCGCGGCGGGCCGCTCCGCGCCGCCCTCGGCCACCATGCCGCTGGCGCCACAGCAGTCGGTGGTACAGCGTGCGGCCTGCTCGACGAGTTCCGAGAGCCTCCTCGCGGGCAGGGCGGACTCGGGCGATTCCGTTCCCAGACGTTCGAGTCGACCGGTTTCCGGCATGGTCTTCCTCCTCTCCTCGCGGCTTCCCGCTCACCTGCGCAGAAAACGCGTTCCGCGGGTTCCACGCCCGGCCCACCCGGAACGCCTGCCTCGGGTTACGTTCGTCGCATGGCGCAGACGGACGAATTCGGTGAAGAACTCGCGGATTTCGTACGCCGCGTCGCGGAGCTCAAGACGGCGCGGTCCGTACCGGCCGACGACCTGCCCACGGTGCTCGACGCGGCCATCTTCGAACTCGACCATGTGGCCGACCGGTTGTGGCCGCGGTTCCAGCACCTGACCTCGGGCGGGCCGTCCGGCGTCGCCGCGGTGGACCGTCAGGAACAGCAGCTCCTCAAGGCGCTCTTCCAGCGGGTGCCGGTACCCGTCGCGCTGGTCGACCGGGAGACGGTGGTGCGCAGGCTGAACTTCGCGGCGACCGCGTTCACCGGCGTCCGTGCGGGCTATGCGACCGGGCGGCCGCTGACCGGGTTCCTCGCGCACGCGGACCGTGCCGCGTTCCGCTCGCAGGCGGCGGCGGTGGCGCGCGGGGAGGGCGACCGGGGGCTCACCGTCCACCTCCAGCAGCAGCCCTCGGTGCCGGTGCGGACGACGCTCACCGCGCTGCGGCCCAGCGGGGAGCCGCGGACCGCCGTACTCGTGGTCCTGCAGCCGGTGGAGGATTCCCCGGTGCCGTCGCGGCGGAGCGCCCCGGGCCCCGCGGTGCCGAGCCTCGCCGAGACCACCCGGCACGCGACGCTGATGGACCTGGTGGACGCGATGACGACGGCGCTGCTGAGCACCCGGGCCGGGGACGGTACCGCGGTGCTCGAACGGGCGGCCGGGGTGCTGCACGGGCGGTTCGCGGACTGGGTGGTGGCCGACACGGGGGCCGCACGGCTGTCGCGTACGACCGTGCTGGGGCCGTCGGAGCGCGCCGGGGAGGTGGCGGCCGTGGCCGCACAGGATCCCGCCGCGTGCCCCCTCGTCGTGGAGGCGGCACGCGGCGGATCCACCGCCCTTCAGGTGCGCCCGGAGGACCCGGACGCCTTCGGCCGTGACGCCTCGGGCGCCCCCGTCCTCGTACGCGCGAACGTGACGTCGTTGCTGTGCGTGCCGCTGACCACCGGGCCCGGGCCCGTACGCGGGGTGCTGACGCTGTTTCGCAGCGGGGCCCGCTCGGCGTTCTCGATGGCGGAGGCGCAGGCGATGGACATGATGTCCCGTCACATAGCTCTGGCGCTGGGCGCCCCGTGAGGGCCACGGGGAACCGCACGGCCGGTCACCACCGGACCCGCACCCGCCCGACCACCCCACTCGGCGCGGCCCCGCACTCCGGAGCGGCCCCACCCTGCGGAGCGCCTACGCGGCGTCGCGCATCACCTGGTCGCGCAGCCGGTTGCAGCAGCGGGTGATCAGGCGGGAGACGTGCATCTGGGAGATGCCGAGCTCGTCCGCGATGCGGCTCTGGGTCATGTCGCCGAAGAACCGCATGTAGAGGATGGTGCGCTCCCGCTCGGGCAGGGCCTGCAGGCGGGGCTTGACGGCCTCGCGGTCGATGACGGTGTCGAGGGCCGGGTCGGCCGAGCCGAGGGCGTCGCTGAGCGAGTAGCCGTCGTCGCTTCCCGGCAGTTCGGCGTCCAGGGAGAGCGCGGTGAAGCTCTCCAGTGCCTCCAGGCCGGTCCGGACGTCCTCCTCGCTCATCCGGGCGTGCTCGGCGATCTCCGCGACGGTGGGCCGGCGGCCCGAGATCGTCTGGGAGAGGTCCTGGCTGGCGAAACGCACCCGGTTGCGCAGGTCCTGGACCCGGCGCGGTACGTGCAGGGTCCACATGTGGTCGCGGAAGTGGCGCTTGATCTCGCCCGTGACCGTCGGCACGGCGTAACTCTCGAACGCGTTGCCGAGCTCGGGGTCGTACCGGTCGACGGCCTTGACCAGACCCAGCGCCGCGACCTGGCGCAGGTCCTCGTAGTTCTCGCCGCGGCTGCGGAAACGTCCCGCGAGCCGGTCGGCCATGGGCAGCCATGCTTCGACGATCTGCTCACGCAGCGTGTCGCGCTGCTGGCCCGGGGGGAGGGTGGCGAGCTTGCGGAATGCCTCTGCCGTATCGGGGGCGTCGTTGTGCGGATGGTGCTTCGCGCTCGCTTGGGTTCGCATGGTGCGTCGCAACTCCCTTGGAGGTGCCATGGGTTGGACGGACACCGTGGGAGCGCACCCGTGCGCCGGATCGGGTACACCCGTGGCGCGGTACACCGCTCCCACGGACGTGCCTCCGGTCCGAAGCACTGCAGGTGCGTCTGCCCCGCGGTATGCGGGACAAACACCTGCCTGCGCGAGGTCGTTGCGGCCCTGCCCGGAGTGCGACGTGTCGACTCCGGGGGCATGGGTACGCGATCTTCGACCCCGACCATTGGAGTGTCTCATGCAGCGAGGCAGCGACCGGCTGAGCGTCCACCGGGACGAGGAGATGAAGCACGAACTACGAGGTCTGCTCAGGTCCGGGCACCCCACCCGCAGCGAGGAGTGGCACGACCCGGAGCCGACCGCCGACGACGATCCGCGGATCGCAGGCGGACCCGCGGCACCGGGCCGCCCGGCCGTCTCCGTCGAGACGGTGCGCCTCGAACTGGCGCGGATCCTCGGCCGTACGTCGTTCCCCGCGCGTCCCCGCGAACTGATGGGCGTCCTGCGGGACAAGCACGCGCCGGACGTTCTCGTCGAGTCACTGGAGCGACTGCCGCACAAGGCGCGCTACGCCACCGCGCACGAGCTGGCCGAAGCAGTCGTCCACGCCGGAGAAGCGGCCGGGCGAGAGGAGGCGTAGCCGACCGGGCGACGGGAGGCATTAGGCAGTCAGGAGGCGTAGGCGCAGGCGCCAGGACGAAGGAAGGAGTCGTCGCGGTCCCCCCGGACGCCTCGCTGGTCGAAGCCGCGCAGTTGATGCGCGCCCGGGATATCGGGGATGTCCTGGTGACCGGCGGCCACCGGCTGCTCGGGGTGCTCACCGACCGTGACATCGCGTCGCGCGGCGTCGCCGGCGGCGCCGATCCGCTGACCGTGAGCGTGGTGGTCGGCCCGGACGACGCCGAGTCCACCGCGATCGAGCTGACGCGCCCGACAGCGCGTGAGCCGTGGGACGACGGGTCCCGGCGGTCTGTCGTCCTACGGCTCACGGCTCAGGGCTTACGGCTCAGGGCTTACGGCTCAGGGCTCACGGCCCAGCAGGCACAGCAGCCTCGTCTGCCCATCGGCTTCGGGCGGGGGCTCCACCGGCGCGGCGAAGAGGCCGGCCAGCGCCAGGTCGGCGGGGTACGGGGCGACCTCGCGGGCCGCGAAGGCCAGGAGGTCGTCGGGCAGCCGCTCGTCGGCGCCGATCGCGCGGGCCAGGTCCCAGGAGTGCACGGTCAGGTCGGTCACCAGCTGGGCGCAGTAGAAGGTGCCCGCGGCGAGGCCGTACGAGAGGGGGACGACGCGCTCGAGAGCGCCCGGGGCGGCGAAGGTCTCCCGGCAGGCGCGGGCCGATGCGTCCCAGGAGGCGGCCGGATCGGAGCCCAGCACATCGCCGTCGTAGGTGTCCGCGATCTCCTCGACCGTGGCACCGTCCCGGAGCAGCGGGGGCACCCACAGCTGCTCGCCGACGAGGTGGTTGACGAGATCGCGCACGGACCAGTCGGTGCAGGGGGTGGGGGCGTTCCACTGGTCGTCCCGGACCGCGTGGACGCGGTCGCCGAACAGGTCGAGGGCCTCCGTGTGCCGGGTGAGCAGCGGGTTCCCGGCGGTCATGACGGCGTCGCTTCCGTGGGTCCCCGCTCCCGGGCCCCGTCCCGGGTACGGCCCGCGGAGATGGGGCGGCGCGGGTGGCGGCGCAGGTACTCGCCCTCCAGCTGGGCCATGCGGTGATTGTGGGTCCGCAGCGCGTCGTTCGAACCGTGCAACAGCGTGTCGTGGCGTGTGCGGTGGATGTTCTCCAGCTCTTTCATCAGCTGCTGGTCGTCCAGCCGGCTCGGGTCGACTCCGGTCATGGTGGTACCCCGCTCGTCGTGGCCTCGGTGCGGTCCGCATGCCCGCCCGGCAAGCAGTACCCCGAGCGGCGGCCGGGAGGGAGCCATGGATCTCACCTGTCTCCCTCCACTCTACGAACATCCGGGCCCCCGGTCCTCCGCGTGCGGCGCCCCCTTGTGCGCCGGGGCCGGCGGGCGCCGCTAGCGGGCCCGCTCCACCCGGCGCTCGTCCCACACCGGCTCCTGGGTCTCGCGGACCCGGCCGTCGGAGCCGAAGACCAGATAGCGGTCGAAGGAGCGGGCGAACCAGCGGTCGTGTGTGACCGCGAGAACCGTGCCCTCATAGGCCTCCAGGCCCTCCTGGAGGGCCTCCGCGGATTCCAGGTCGAGGTTGTCGGTCGGCTCGTCGAGCAGCAGGGCGGTGGAGCCCTCCAGCTCCAGCAGAAGGATCTGGAAGCGGGCCTGCTGGCCGCCGGAGAGCCTCTCGAAACGCTGCTCGGCCTGGGCGGTCAGCTCGTAGCGGCGCAGCCGGGACATGGCGGCGCCGCGGTCCTGGGCGTGCTCGGTCCACAGGATGTCGAGCAGCGCCCGGCCCTCCAGCTCCGGGTGGGCGTGCGTCTGCGCGAAGTGCCCCGGGGCGACCCGCGCACCGAGCTTCCACTCCCCCGTGTGCGCGACGGTGTCGCCGGCGAGCAGACGCAGGAAGTGGGACTTGCCGGAACCGTTGGAGCCGAGTACGGCGACCCGTTCGCCGTAGAACACCTCCAAGTCGAAGGGGTTCATCAGCCCGGTGAGCTCAAGTCCCTTGCAGGTCACGGCCCTTACGCCGGTACGACCGCCGTGCAGCCGCATCTTGATGTCCTGCTCGCGCGGCGGCTCCGGAGGCGGCCCGGCCTCCTCGAACTTCCGCAGCCGGGTCTGCGCGGCCTGGTACCGGGACGCCAGCTCATGGCTGATGGAGGCCGCCTGACGCAGATTCAGCACCAGCTTCTTCAGCTGGGCGTGCTTCTCGTCCCAGCGCCTGCGCAGCTCCTCGAAGCGCGCGAAACGCTCCCGCCGCGCCTCGTGGTAGGTCTGGAATCCGCCACCGTGCACCCAGGCGTCGGCACCCGTGGGGCTGGGCTCGACACTGACGATCTTCTGGGCGGCGCGTGCCAGCAGCTCCCGGTCGTGCGACACGAACAGGACGGTCTTGCGGGTCTCCTTGAGCCGCTCCTCCAGCCAGCGCTTGCCCGGCACGTCGAGGTAGTTGTCCGGCTCGTCGAGCAGCAGCACCTCGTCGGTGCCGCGCAGCAGGGCCTCCAGCACGAGCCGCTTCTGCTCGCCGCCGGACAGCGTCCGCACCAGCCGCCACTGCGCCTTCTCGTACGGGACTCCGAGCGCGGCCGTCGTGCAGATGTCCCAGAGCGTCTCGGACTCGTATCCGCGCACCTCGGCCCAGTCGGAGAGCGCCTGCGCGTACCGCAGCTGGGCGGCCTCGTCGTCCACCGTCATGATCGCGTGCTCGGCGGCGTCGACGGCCTTGGCCGCCTCGCGGATCCGCGGCGGTGCCACGGACACCAGCAGGTCCCGAACGGTCGTCTCGTCCCGTACGGCACCCACGAACTGCCGCATCACGCCGAGCCCGCCCCCTACGGTGACGGTCCCACCGTGCGGCTTCAGCTCCCCCGAGATGAGCCGCAGCAGCGTCGTCTTGCCGGCCCCGTTGGGCCCCACCAGGGCCACGACGGCCCCTTCGCCGACCCGAAACGACACATCGCCGAGCAGCGCCCTCCCATCGGGAAGGTAGTACTCAAGGTGCGCGGCTTCGAGATGTCCCATGAGGCGGCATTCTCCGGTCAGCCAGGTCCCCAGGCAAACGCGTTTCCCGATTCGGCCCGTCCGGCGTCCGAGGACGAGCGCGAAGCGCTGGACCGGGAGTGGGGGGGCGGGGGCGGAGTCCGCCGGGTACGGGAGGGGTAGGGGCGGGGGCGGAGTCCCCCGGGTACGGGGCGGGTAGGGGCGGGGGGCGAGGAAACGGCTTCGCTGGGTATACGCACGCCCATGACCCCAGACGTAGACCTCACCGTCCGCCCCCCGGGGCCGCACGCACTCAGGGACCGCTTCCTCGCGGCCGACAGCCGCCTCTTCGAGGCGGTGGCCGCCCGGCACTGGCCGGGCTGCGACCGCCTGCTGCCCAGGCTCAGCCGCACCGCGAACCACGGCGTGCTGTGGTTCGCCGCGGCGGCGGCGATCACCGCGACCCGCACCCCCCGGGCCCGCCGCGCCGCCGTCCGAGGCCTCGCCTCCCTCACCCTCGCCTCCGCCACCATCAACACCCTCGGCAAGCGCTCGGTGCGCCGCAGCCGTCCGGCCCTGGACCCCGTCCCGCTGGTCCGGCGGCTCAAGCGCCAGCCGATCACCACCTCGTTCCCGTCGGGCCACGCCGCCTCGGCCGCGGCCTTCGCGACGGGCGTGGCCCTGGAGTCACGCGGCTGGGGCGCGGCGGTCGCACCGCTCGCCACCGCGGTGGTCCTCTCCCGCGTCTACACGGGTGTCCACTTCCCGAGCGATGTCCTCGCGGGCGCCGTCCTGGGCGTGGGCGCCGCATACGCCGTACGCGGTCTGGTCCCGACCCGGGACCACCTCACGCCGCCCGGCCGCCCCCGCGCCGACGCGCCCGCGCTTCCCGAGGGCGAGGGCCTGGTCATGGTGGCGAACACCGGCTCGGGCTCCGCGGACCGGGTGAACGCGCTGCGCGCCACCCTGCCGCGCGCCGAGATCGTGGAGTGCCTGCCGGCCGACGTCCAGGAGGAGTTGGAGAAGGCGGCGACCCGCGCCAGGGTGCTCGGCGTGTGCGGCGGCGACGGCACGGTGAACGGCGCCGCCGCGGTGGCGCTGCGCCACGGCCTCCCGCTGGCCGTCCTGCCGGGCGGCACCCTCAACCACTTCGCCCAGGACCTCGGTGTGGAGGGCGAACGCGATCTGAGCCGCGCCCTCCAGCAGGGCGACGCGGTACGCGTGGACGTGGGCCGGTTCTCCTCGGGCGCCACGGAGGGCATCTTCCTCAACACGTGCAGCCTGGGGGTCTATCCGGAGCTGGTGCGCGAACGGGAACACTGGTCCCCGCGGATCGGCGGCTGGCCGGCCGGAGTGCTCGGCGCCCTGCGCGTCCTGCGTGCCGACCACCATCCGCTGCGGGCCGAACTGAGCGGCCGTACCCACCCGTTGTGGATGCTGTTCGCCGGCAACGGGACGTATCACCGCATGGGGCTCTCCCCGGCCCGCCGCGTCGACCTCTCGGACGGACAGCTGGACGTACGGGTGGTGCACGGCGGCCGTCACCCCGCCGTCCGTCTGCTGGCCGCCGCCTTCGCGGGCCCGCTGACCCGCTCACCCGCGCACGCGGCCGTACGGGTGCGCCGGCTGCGCCTGGACGGCGTCGCGCCCGGCACCCTCCTCGCCTACGACGGTGAAGTCACGGAGGTGGCGGGCCAGGTGACCCTTCGGAAGTCTCCCGAGGCGCTCACGGTCTACCGACCGCTCGCCTCACGCTGAAGCCCTCCCACAGTTATTCCATATAGCGAGACGCAGGTCTCAGCATTCGACATGAGCGCGTACGGTGATACGCAGTCGCCGAGAAGACCAGAAGGGGAACGGTCATGTCGAAGTCGCAGGAGACCGCCGTCTACACGCACGGCCACCACGAGTCCGTGCTGCGTTCGCACACCTGGCGCACCGCCGCCAACTCCGCGGCGTACCTGCTCGACTCGCTGAAGCCCCATATGAAGATCCTGGACATCGGCTGCGGCCCGGGCACCATCACCGCCGACCTGGCGGAACGAGTGCCCGACGGACAGGTCACGGGCGTCGACCGCGCGCCCGCGATCCTGGACCAGGCCCGGGCCGTGGCGGCCGAACGCGGCCTGCGCAACGTGGAGTTCGCGGTCGCGGACATCCACGCGCTGGAGTATCCGGACGACACCTTCTGCGTGGTCCACGCCCACCAGGTGTTGCAGCACGTGGGCGATCCGGTGCGGGCGCTGCGCGAGATGTACCGGGTGACCAGGCCGGGCGGGTTCATCGCGGTCCGCGACGCGGACTACTCGGCGATGACCTGGTATCCGGCGTCGCAGGGCATGAGCGACTGGCTCGACCTGTATGTACGGGTGGCCCGTGCCAACGGGGGTGAGCCGGACGCGGGGCGCCGTCTCAAGTCGTGGGCGTTGGCGGCCGGCATCCGGGACATCACGGCCACGTCGAGCACGTGGACCTTCGCCACCGAGGCCGAGCGGGAGTGGTGGAGCGGGCTGTGGGCGGACCGCACGCTGGCCTCGGCGTACGCGGAGCGCGCCACGGAAGGCGGCCACGCGACCATGGACGGGCTGCGGGCCGTGTCGGACGCCTGGCGGGAGTGGGGGCGGCAGGAGGACGGCTGGTTCTCCGTCCTGCACGGAGAGATCCTCTGCCGCAAGGAAGCCTGACCCCTTCCAGGCCCGATCCCTTCCAGGGGGCGAGGAGGTAGAGGTATCCCCCCGTCTATCCCCTGGGAAGGAGCGGTCCGAGCGGCCCGAGGTCCAGGTTGAGATCCTCGGGCCGCAGTCCGTACCGCTCACGCAGTTCGGTCATGCGGTCGTCGAGCAGCATCAGAGTGAGCCCGATCCGTTCCTCTTGGTCCTCCGTCAGCTCCCCCGTGTCGAATCGCCGCAGCGCCTGCCGCTCCATCAGCTGGCGCAGCAGCTCCACCACGGTCAGCACGAGCTTGACGAGGTCGCGCTCCACCGTGTCGGGATCGAGGTCCATACGGTTCTTGCCGGTCACGTCGTCTCCCCCCAGGGTGCGGGCACTTGCGCGTTCACCGAGCTGATGAGCGCGTTCAGGTCGATGCGTACGAGGTCGACGTCCGCGATCCGCAGCGTGATGTCCCCGGCGATCACGACGCCGCCCGCGAGCAGCCGGTCGAGCAGGTCGACGAGGGCGACCTCGCGGTGTTCCACGACGCTCACGCCCCCTCCCCGCTGAACGAGTAGGCCGCCCAGGGGCCGGTGAGTTCCACCCGCAGTCCGGGCACCTCGTCCTTCGTACGCTCGATCAGTTCCACGAATCCCTCGGATTCCGCACGGGGTACGAGGTAGGCGGCATTCAGCACGTTACGGCCCGGGGCCTGGGACAGCGCCGCGTTCTGCGGTGCGTGGATCCTGGTCTCCTCCGCGTACGCGGAGAGAGTGTCGTGCAGCTCTCGGGCGAATTTCTCGGCGCGCTCCCACAGGTCCTCGTGGGCGCGATTCCGCATCCGCCGCTGCCGCAGATAGTCGCGTCCCGTGGTGGCTTTCCCGGGTGTCCCTTCCGGCGCCTGCTGCTCGTCGCCGCCGGAATCGGCCGCGTACACCTTGACGCCCCATTCCACCCGGCCGTCGAGTCTTTCGAGCGTCCGCAGGAACTGTTCGTGCCGGTCCTCCATCATCACGCGGACGCCGCTGTCGTCCCGGAACACGGTGGCGAGCCGCAGCGGCAGGGGGGTGCACACGGCGGTCAGCGTGTCGATGACCCGCTGGTGGGCGCGGGCGGTTTCGCTCAGCCAGTCCAGGTCCTCCAGGTGGGCCCGCAGCGGCTCCTCGGCGAAGTCCGCCTCCGGGACGTCGCCCACCACGGCGACCAGGTCGCCGTGGTGCAGCAGCTTCGGCGGGACGCCCGCGACGCCGGTCAGCTGGGCCTGCGGCGCGGCCGTGAAGGGCCGGCAGATCGCGTACACGTAGCGCAGACCGCTCACGAGGTCTCCTCCTCCGGGCTCGCGCGCTCCAGCTCGGCGAGCCGGTCGCGCAACTCCCTGTTCTCACGGGCAAGTTCGGAGTGGTTCGCGCGGGACGACAGCGCGGGGTCGTCCTCCCACCAGTCGATGCCCATCTCCTTGGCCTTGTCGACGGAGGCGACGATGAGCCGCAGTTTGATGGTGAGCAGCTCGATGTCCAGAAGGTTGATCCGGATGTCACCCGCGATCACGATGCCCTTGTCGAGCACCCGCTCCAGGATGTCGGCGAGGTTGGCGCCGCCGCTCTGTCCGTAGGACTCGGGGAGTCTGCCGGCCATGGTCATCGACGGCCCCGGCTCTCGACGAGTTCGCCCTCGTCCTCGTCCTCGTCTTCCTCGGCGTACTCGTCGTCGTGCGCGTACTCGTCGTCCTTGGCGTACGCGCCATTCTCCTCGTCCTCGACCTCGTCCTCAACCTGGTCGTCCTCGACGTCGTCCGCGGCCTCGTCCTCGTACGCCGCCTCGTCCGCCGCCTCCTCCGGCTCGTCGGTCTCCTCTTCCGGCTCCTCTTCCTCGTACTCGCCGTCGGGTTCGGCCTCGGATTCGGTCTCGGTTTCGGGCTCGGATTCGGCCTCGCGCTCTTCCTCCTCCTCGGCGACGGCGTCCTCGTGGGTGCGGACGACCTCCCCGTCGCGGATCTCGCCGCGCCAGCCGTCCTCCGCATCGCCCTTGATCGTGATGAAGCGGGCGTAGTTCTTGAGGTCGAGCCGGGCCCGGCGGCCCTGGGCGCGCCAGATGTTGCCGGTCTTCTCGAACAGGCCCTTCGGGTAGTACTCGACGACCAGCAGGACGCGGGTGAGGTTCTCGGCCAGCGCGTGGAAGGTGACGACGCCCTTCGTCGTGCCCTTCGCGCCCTCCGAGGTCCAGGAGATCCGCTCGTCCGCCACCTGCTCGGTGGTGTGCGCCTTCCAGCTCCGGTTCGACCAGAAGACCTTGAGCTGCCAGTCGGAGGTGGTGTCGTCGGCACGGTTCGCGCTCTTGACGCCCTTCGCGAAGGTGCTGAAGTCCTGGTACTGGGTCCACTGGTCGTACGCGGTCCGCAGCGGCACACCCACATCGATGAACTCGATGATGACGGTGGGCTTCTTGCCCGCGCCGCCCTTGCGCCGGCCCTTGCCGCCGGTCAGGTTCTTGAAGGCGCCGGCGACGCTGTCCTTGGCCCGGCCCGCGCCGAGTTCCAGAGCGGACCGCAGGGGCCCCTTGCCCTCGGCGAGCTTGCGGCCGCCGTCCAGGGCCAGCTTGGCGAAACCGGGGCTGTTGCCGTCCGCGATGTCGTTGAGCTTGCCGGTCGTCTCGCCGAGCCTGTGGCCCACGCCGACCAGCAGCCGCTGGGCCTGTGCGGACAGGTAGGCCTGGACCTCCTCCTTGAGCCGGTCGGCCGCCGCGCTCTGCACGACGCCGGTGAGCGGGTTGTCCTTCGCCCGCTTGTCCGCCGATCCGAGGGTGTCACTCATCGTCGCCGCCTCCGCTCGACATCCGGGTGCGCGGCGTGCGGCGCGTGGCGGACTTCGCCGTGGCCGTCTTCTTCGCGGGAGCCTTCTTGGCCGTCCGCGCCGCCGTCTTCTTGGCCGCCGTCTTGTTGCCCGGTGCCTTCTCGGCCGCCGCGGTCTTCGTCGGCGCCTTGCCGGCCGATGCCTTGCGGGCCGATGTCTTGCGCGCGGGGCCCGGCTTTCCGGCCGCCTTCTTGGCCGGGGCCTTCCTCGCGGGCGCCTTCTTGCGGGGCCGGGCCTTCTCCTCGGCATCGCCGTGCTCCGAGTCGTCGCCCGAGCCGCCCTCGTCGTCCGCGTCGTCGTCCGCGCCGTCCGCGTCCTCCGCGCCGTCCTCCCCGTACGCGCCGTCCTCCTCGTACGTGTCGTCCTGCTCGCCCGCCTCGTCCTCCGCCTCGTCCTCCTCGCCGAGCCCGGGCACGTCCGGCACCACGCCCGCGAGCTGGTCGCGCACCTCGGCGGTCCGGCCGTGCAGCCGGTCGGCGAGGCCCTCGATCTGCCGCTCGACGAGCGCGCCGGAGGCGGCCTTGCCCACACCGCGCAGGTCCTCGCGCAGCTGGTCGCCGATCTCCTTGAACTGCGGATTGTCCCGCAGCTGTCCGGCCACCAGGTCCGCGAGCGCCCGCGGGCTCAGATGCATCCGCTTGCCGGCCACCATCGTCCCGACCGCGAAGGCCAGTTTCATCTTCTTCGTACGTCCGAGGACGTACCCGGCCCCTACGGCGAGGCCCAGTCCCAGTCGATTCATCCTGCCGTCCCAGTGCCTGAACCCGCGCTGCCGCGCAGGCCGATCTCCAGCCGGTCGAGGAGCTCGTCCTCCTGGCTGTCGAACTCGTCGTCGTCGATCTCGCCCGCCTCGAGCCGCTGCTCGAGGCGGGCGAGTTCGGCTTGGATCGCTGCCGGGTCGTAGTACTGGCGCTCGGCCTCGGCCAGCACCTGTCCCACGGCCCACAGGCTGCCGCGCACGGGGGCGAACGGCAGCAGCAGCACCTCTCCGATCAGTCCCATCCGCTCACTCCGCCTCCGCCGCGGTGGCCGCGGGCTCGGCGGGGCCGGGCTCGACGAAGCTGTAGGGCGGCAGCGGCCCGTTGACCCGGACCTCGAGGTGGGGGTGGCTTTCGCGGACCTGCTCGACGGCGGTGAGGAACCCCGCGGCCTCGTCGCGGTCGACCAGGAAGGACACGTTGGCCAGCCAGCCCGTGGACTCGGGGCCCACGCTCACGGCCTCGGCGACCGGTTCCAGCGTCTGCCGCAACTCGGCGGCGTCCGCGCCCTCCTGCTGCTGCAGGGCGGTCACGACCAGTTCGCCCAGCCGCAGCCGCTGCTCGTAATCCCCGCCCCCCGCCTGCCGGTTGGCCTCGGTCAGGGCGCGTATCTCGGAGTTCTCCGACATCACGCGGTGCAGGACGGCCTCTTCGTCATGGCTGGCCTTGACGTTGTACTCGACCTTGCCGGCCAGCGTCTTGAGCCTCTCCTGGTAGTGCTCGGCGCGCTCCGCGAGCACACCGGCGACGGCGGCGTCGTCCTGCGCGACACTGCCGAACCGCATGGGCAGTACGGAGCCGCCCGCGCCCACCTCGCTCAGCACGTTCTGGTGGGCGAGCAGATCCCTGCGCTTGGGCCGCAGCCCGTCAGGGGCGTCACTGACGAGGGCCGCCAGGTCTCCCTCCTTCAGGATGCGGACGGGCCGGGCCGGTGCACCGACGCCGCCCATGCCCTCGGGGAGCGAGGGATGCGAGGCCGCCGAGATGCCGTAGACGTAGGTGCTCACTCCTGCTCCTCCTTCCTGCGCGCGGTGGTGGACTTGCGGGCCCGCGGCCGGGACTGGGATTCGGACTGGCCCTCGTCACGGGCCTGTTTGAAGGCGTCGGAGATGGTCTCCGCCGCGCCGGACAGCGCGCCCTTGGACTTGCCGCGCGCGCCGGACTCGGTGATCTCGCCGACCAGGTCGGGCAGGCCGGGGCTCTTGCGCGGGCCCGCCTCCAGGTCGAGGCGGTTGCACGCCTCGGCGAAGCGCAGATAGGTGTCGACGCTCGCGATGACGACGCGTACGTCGATCTTCAGGATCTCGATGCCGACCAGGGAGACGCGGACGAACGCGTCGATGACGAGCCCTCGGTCGAGAACGAGTTCGAGAACGTCGTACAGGCCACTGGTGCCGCCCGATCCGCCGCTCTGTTGTGCCGGGACAACGGTCATGCCGACCGCCCCTCCTTGTCTGTGGATGCCCGCGCGGCTTGTCTGCGGATGCCTGCGCGGTGTCGTGTCCTACTCGTGTTGCCGGTCTTTTCCGTCTTATCCGTCTCGTCGCGAACTGCCTGCGCGGCGGAGCGGTCTACCGGCCGCTTCTGCGCGCGTCGGCCCTGCCGCGCTCGTATCGGCGGACACGCCGATAGCCGGTGAGCCCGCCCCGCGGGTCGAGGGTCACCTCGTACGTCGCGAGCAGGCTCATCGTGTCGGGAACCCGGACCAGTTCCAGGACCTCGATCTCCAAGGTCCAGCCGTCATCGGTCTGTTCGAAGGACGACACGGACTCGGCGTCCATGCCCGTCAGCTCCGCGAGCTGGGCGCGCGCCTGGCGCAGCACCTCCATGGGACCCGGACGGTTCTCCGTGGCGTCCTCCGACTGACCTTTCCTGCTTTCGGGGGAGTTCTGTGAATCCTGCGACTTTGCTGTGTTCGATGTGTTCGACATGACCACCTCGAACACCGAGTGGCCCGCCGTTCGTTGGCCAAACCTTCGGATGTACGTGACGCCCGTCCGGTCAGCGCACGATGGCCGTCTCCACCAGCAGTCGTGCCGCGGCCGCGATCGACTCGGCGTCGATGCCCGCGGCGTGCAGCTGCTCGGCGGGGGTGGCCGAGCCCGGCATCGTCCGTACGGCGAGGCGCACGAGTCGCGGCACGGGGCGGCCGTCGAGGAAGGCGTCGAGGACCGCGTCCCCGATGCCGCCCTCCTCGTGGTGGTCCTCGACCGTGAGCAGACACCCCGTGTCCTCGGCGGCCTCGCGCAGGGTGCGGCGGTCGACGGGCTTGACCGAGTAGAGGTCGATGACCCGGGCCTGGATGCCGTCGCGGTCGAGCGCCTCCGCGGCGGCCAGCGCCTCGTGGACGGTGACGCCCGCCGCGACGAGGGTCAGCCGGTCGTCGCCGGAGGCGCGCAGCACCTTGCTGCCGCCGACCGGGAACTCCTCGTTGGGGCCGTAGATGACGGGCGTGTCCCCACGCGAGGTGCGCAGATAGCGGATGCCGTCCAGACCCGCCATCTCGCAGACGAGCTTCGCCGTCTGGTTGGCGTCGCACGGGTACAGCACGGTCGAGCCGTGCACCGACCGGAACATCGCCAGGTCCTCCAGGCCCATCTGCGAAGGCCCGTCCTGCCCGATGGAGACGCCCGCGTGCGAACCGACGAGGTTGATGCCGGAGCCGCTGATCGCGGCCATCCGGACGAAGTCGTAGGCACGCGCGAAGAAGGCCGCGAAGGTCGAGGCGTACGGCACCCAGCCGCGCGCGGCCATCCCGACCGCGGACGCGACCAGTTGCTGCTCGGCGATGTAGCACTCGAAGAAGCGCTCGGGGTGCTCCTTGGCGAAGAACTCGGTGCGCGTCGAGTCGCCGACCTCGCCGTCCAGGGCCACCACGTCGCCCCGGGCGGTGCCGAGCGCGGCGAGCGCCTGGCCGAAGGCGTCGCGGGTGGCGGCCTTCTCACCCGTCTCGTAGCGGGGCAGATCCGCGTGCCCGGACTGCACGGCGTGCAGGATCCGCGCGGCGGGCGGCGGCTGGACCGCCACCCGCCGGTCGTGTACGCCGCCGAGTTCGGCGATCGCCTCGTCGGCGTCCGGCAGCGGCTTGCCGTGCAGCCCCTCGCGGTCCTCGACGGCTGCGACGCCCTTGCCCTTGAGGGTGCGTGCGATGATCGCGGTCGGCTGTCCGCCGGTGGACTCGGCCTCGGCGTACGCGCGGTCGATGGCTTCGACGTCGTGCCCGTCGATCTCGACGGTGTGCCAGCCGAAGGCCTGGAAGCGGCGGGCGTAGGCGTCCAGGTCGTGTCCGTGCCGGGTGGGGCCGCGCTGGCCGAGTCGGTTGACGTCGACGATCACGGTGAGGTTGTCGAGGTGCTCGAATCCGGCGTGCTCGGCGGCCTCCCAGATCGAGCCCTCGGCGAGTTCGCTGTCGCCGCACACGACCCAGACGCGGTATCCGGTACGGTCCAGCCGCTTCCCGGCCAGCGCGATGCCGACCCCGACGGGCAGCCCCTGCCCGAGCGAGCCGGTGGCCGTCTCGACCCACGGCAGCCGCTGCGGTGTCGGATGCCCTTCGAGCCGGCTGCCCAGCTTGCGGAAGGTGAGCAGTTCGGCCTCGCTGATGGCTCCGGCCGCCTTGTACGCGGCGTACAGCAGCGGCGAGGCATGCCCCTTGGAGAGCACGAAGCGGTCGTTGCCGGGGTGCTGGGGGCGGTCGAAGTCGTAGCGCAGATGGTGTGCGAACAGGACTGCCATCAGGTCCGCGGCGGACATCGAGGACGTCGGGTGCCCGGATCCCGCGGCGGCGGAGGCGCGGACGCTGTCCACGCGCAACTGCTGGGCCAGGTCGATGAGCTGACGGGTATTCATGATTCTCCTTACGGGCGGCTTTCGGGCTTGCCGGGGGCGCCGGCGCCCCGCGCCGGCTCCGGGAACGCGGTGTCCCGGGGCACGGGCCAGGAGCGGACCAGACCCAACTGCGCGGTCTGGCGCGGCAGTACGGCGTCCCGCGGCCGGTCGGCCGCGACACGGATACGGTTTCCGGGCACAGCGGCGAGGTGGTAGCCGCGGGTGACGGCTTCGGCGGCCGACCCCGACAGCGGGATTCCGGCCGGATGGGCGGCGGCCTTGGCGCCGCCGAGGCCGACGGTGCGGCCCAGGTGCACGGTGCGTGCGGCCGGATCGGGGCCGTCGGCCTCGACGGGCATCGGTCGGACGCGGGGCAGAGCGCCCGAGAGCGGGGCGGTGACCGTGACCGTGACGGTGACACGGCGTGACTCCAGGACTTCGGCGGCGCCCTGGGGAGGCAGAGGGAGATCGGCCCGGGACAGCAGGGGCGGACTGGCCCGAGACGGCAGAGGCAGATGCAGAAAGTAGTCGGCCGGATGCGGAAGGGTGATGTCGGCCCGGTGCCGGGTGAGCCGCGTCGGGGTGCGTGCCGTCCGACACCCGGCGAAGCCGGCAGCGACGATCGGAATGCGGGGTCGACCCACGGTTCGCCTCCGGCGGTGTCGCTCGTGCGTCCTGGGAGACTTTCCGCGTCCCCCAGGCCAGGGCACCCAAACGCACGGACCCGCGCTGTTTCGCACGCGTCCCACCGGGCGTTCGGGCGCGTCCGCACCAGGGCCCGGCCAACGAACCGATCGGCCGCGACACGCCGTCCTGAAGGCCCGCCCCCGCCCGGAGGCCCGCCCGGCAGGCGTCCCCGCCCGGAGGCCCGCCCGGCGCGGACGAGCGCGCCGCGGCCCCCGCGTGTCCGCAACAAGGGCCCGCGAACCGGCCCGCCCCCGTAGCGGCCGCACGAAGACCGTCGCCGCCCGGCCCGCGGCACCGCGGACGCGCGCATCACCGCACCGGTGTCGTGCGCCGGTGTCGTGCGCTGCGGCCAATGCCGCCGGGCCGGGCACAGCGTGGCGGCGTGGGCGGGACCTCGG
>NZ_JBHVWZ010000019.1:0-149248 GCF_042881985.1 Streptomyces sp. NPDC058246
CCGGAACGCTCTGGTTCCGGCCACCCCGGCGGCACGTTTCTGCTCAGCTGTCCGAAGGGGTCAGCCCTCGTCGTGGGAGACCGCGCGGCGCGCGTCCGCGTCCAGGACGCCCCAGCTGATCAGCTGCTCGGTGAGGACCGAGGGCGACTGGTCGTAGATGACGGCGAGGGTGCGCAGGTCGTCCTGGCGGATCGACAGCACCTTGCCGTTGTAGTCGCCGCGCTGGGACTGGATCGTCGCCGCGTAGCGCTGCAGGGGGCCCGCCTTCTCGGCCGGCACATGGGCAAGGCGCTCAAGGTCGAGAACCAGCTTGGGCGGCGGCTCGGCGGCCCCGCCCGGCGTGGTGCCCGGAAGCAGCTCCTGCACCGGAACCCCGTAGAAGTCCGCCAGCTCCGCGAGGCGCTGCACGGTGACGGCGCGGTCGCCGCGCTCGTACGAACCGACCACGACCGCCTTCCAGCGTCCCTGGGACTTCTCCTCGACGCCGTGGAGGGAAAGGCCCTGCTGGGTGCGGATGGCCCGGAGCTTGGCCCCGAGCTGCTTGGCGTATTCGCTGGACATATAGCTCCCCGGACGCTGTATCAACGTGCGGCTCCGCCGCGCGGCTGGTGACTCTTGTGACTCACAGTGAGGTTACGCAGCGTTACTCTTCCCCGTCAAGCCGAACGGTCCCGGCCGGCCCTTCCGTGGGAGTCACCCGACGTGGCTCGAAGGGTGGTGATCAGGTGCGTTGCCGGGCTGGTACCGTGGATGGCGCAATTCCGACGTCCTTTAATGATCCGTCCCGTGAGGCGGAGAAGGAGGTCCGTTTCGTATGGACACAGAGCAGGACAAGCAGCAGTACGAAGCCGGTGCCCGGGCCGTTCTCGAAGCCCCCGACATCGCGCGGGTGCTGACCCGCATCGCCCACGAGATCGTCGAGCGCGCCAAGGGCGCCGACGACGTGGTACTTCTCGGCATTCCGACCCGAGGCGTCTTCCTGGGCCGCAGACTGGCCGACAAGCTCGAAGAGATCACCGGTCGCAAGACCCCGGTCGGCTCCCTCGACATCACCATGTACCGCGACGACCTGCGCATGCACCCGCCGCGTGCGCTGGCCCGCACCGAGATTCCCGGTGACGGCATCGACGGCCGCCTGGTCGTCCTCGTCGACGACGTGCTCTTCTCCGGCCGCACCATCCGCGCCGCCCTCGACGCCCTGAACGACATCGGGCGTCCCCGCGCCGTGCAGCTCGCGGTCCTCGTCGACCGCGGCCACCGCGAACTGCCCATCCGCGCCGACTACGTCGGCAAGAACCTCCCCACGTCGTTGCGGGAGACGGTCAAGGTCCAGCTCGCCGAGGAGGACGGTCGCGACACCGTGCTGCTCGGTGCGAAGCGGACCTCCCCGGACGCACAGCAGTAGCCCTCCGGCGTACGTCACAGTCGTACGCCCCCGAGTGCTCCTCCACGCGCCCGTATGCCCGAATCCTCCCGACCTGAACTGCCTTACGGAGCCTGACAGATGCAGCGTCATCTCATCTCGGCCGCCGACCTCACCCGCGACGACGCCGTCCTGATCCTCGACACCGCCGAGGAGATGGCCCGGGTCGCCGACCGGCCGATCAAGAAGCTGCCGACCTTGCGCGGCCGCACCGTCGTCAACCTCTTCTTCGAGGACTCGACCCGGACCCGGATCTCCTTCGAGGCCGCAGAGAAGCGCCTCTCCGCCGACGTCATCAACTTCACCGCCAAGGGCTCCTCGGTGTCGAAGGGCGAGTCCCTGAAGGACACCGCCCAGACCCTGGAAGCCATGGGCGTCGACGCCGTCGTCATCCGGCACGGCGCCTCCGGTGCCCCCTACCGGCTCGCCACCTCCGGCTGGATCGACGCCGCCGTCATCAACGCCGGTGACGGCACTCACCAGCACCCCACCCAGGCCCTGCTCGACGCCTTCACCATGCGCCGCCGCCTCGTCGGCCGGGACGCCGGGATCGGCCAGGACCTGTCCGGCAAGCGCATCACGATCGTCGGCGACATCCTGCACAGCCGCGTCGCCCGCTCCAACGTCGACCTGCTGCACACCCTCGGCGCCGAGGTCACCCTCGTCGCCCCGCCCACCCTGGTGCCGGTCGGCGTGCAGACCTGGCCCTGCGAGATCTCGTACGACCTCGACAGCACGCTCTCGAAGTCCGACGCGGTGATGATGCTGCGCGTGCAGCGCGAGCGGATGAACGCGGCGTTCTTCCCGACCGAGCGCGAGTACTCGCGCCGCTACGGCCTCGACGGCGAACGCATGGCGAAAATGCCCGAGCACGCCATCGTGATGCACCCCGGCCCGATGGTCCGCGGCATGGAGATCACCGCCGAGGTCGCCGACTCCGAGCGCTGCACCGTCGTCGAGCAGGTCGCCAACGGCGTCTCGATCCGGATGGCCGTGCTCTACCTGCTCCTTGGCGGCAACGAGCCCGCCGTCACCCACACCCGTACCGAGGAGAAGTAAGTCCATGAGCAAGATCCTGATCCGTGGTGCGAAGGTGCTCGGGGGCGAGCCGCAGGACGTCCTGATCGACGGTCGGACCATCGCCGAGGTGGGCGTGGGTCTCAGCGCCGAGGGCGCCGAGGTCGTCGAGGCCGAGGGCAAGGTGCTGCTGCCGGGGCTCGTCGACCTGCACACGCATCTGCGTGAGCCCGGTCGCGAGGACTCCGAGACCGTCCTGACCGGCACCCGGGCGGCGGCCGGTGGTGGCTATACCGCCGTGTTCGCCATGGCCAACACCTTCCCCGTCGCCGACACCGCCGGTGTCGTCGAGCAGGTCTACCGGCTGGGCCAGGAGCACGGCTACTGCGACGTGCAGCCCATCGGCGCCGTCACCGTCGGCCTGGAGGGCAAGAAGCTCGCCGAGCTGGGCGCGATGCACGACTCCGCGGCCGGCGTCACGGTCTTCTCGGACGACGGCAAGTGCGTCGACGACGCGGTGATCATGCGCCGCGCGCTGGAGTACGTGAAGGCCTTCGGCGGCGTCGTCGCGCAGCACGCGCAGGAGCCGCGGCTCACCGAAGGCGCCCAGATGAACGAGGGTGTCGTCTCCGCGGAGCTGGGGCTCGGTGGCTGGCCGGCGGTGGCCGAGGAATCGATCATCGCCCGGGACGTCCTGCTCGCCGAGCACGTCGGCTCGCGCGTGCACATCTGCCACCTGTCGACCGCCGGCAGCGTCGAGATCGTGCGCTGGGCCAAGTCCCGCGGCATCGACGTCACCGCCGAGGTCACCCCGCACCACCTGCTCCTCACCGACGAACTGGTGCGCACCTACAACCCGGTCTACAAGGTCAACCCGCCGCTGCGCACCGAGCGGGACGTGATGGCCCTGCGCGAGGCGCTCGCCGACGGCACGATCGACATCGTCGCAACCGACCACGCGCCGCACCCGCACGAGGACAAGGACTGCGAGTGGGCCGCCGCCGCCATGGGCATGGTGGGCCTGGAGACCGCGCTGTCCGTCGTCCAGCAGACGATGGTCGAGACCGGACTGCTCGACTGGGCCGGCGTCGCCGACCGCATGTCCGTCAAGCCCGCGCAGATCGGCCGGGCCGCGGGCCACGGCCGTCCCGTCTCGGCAGGTGAGCCCGCCAACCTCACGCTCGTCGACACGGCATACCGTGGGGCCGTGGACCCCGCGGGCTTCGCCTCGCGCAGCCGCAACACCCCCTATGAGGGCCGTGAGCTGCCGGGCCGGGTCACGCACACCTGGCTGCGGGGCAAGGCCACCCTCGTCGACGGGAAGCTCGCGTGACACCTCTCATCTCGATGGCCGCCGAATCCCTGGCGGCCGAACAGAAGTCGGCGGCAGTGACCGACTGGGCCGCCCGGGTCGGCTGGCTCGTCGGCCTCGCCCTCTTCGTCGCGCTCGTCTACTGGCTGATGCGCGAGGGCTGGAAGTGGCGCGGCACCCTCCAGGGTGATCTGCCTCAGCTGCCCACCGCGCCGTCCGAGCCCGGTCCGGCGAAACTGACGATGAGCGGTCGCTACCACGGCTCCACCACCGCGGGGCAGTGGCTCGACCGCATCGTGGCGCACGGCCTGGGCACCCGCAGCCGGGTCGAGCTGACCCTGACGGAGGCGGGCCTGGATGTCGTACGCCCGGGAGCGGCCGACTTCTTCGTCCCGGCCGAGGCGCTGCGCGAGGCCCGGCTCGACAAGGGCATCGCCGGCAAGGTCCTCACCGAGGGCGGACTCCTCGTCGTCACCTGGGCACACGGCGACAAGCTGCTCGACTCCGGCTTCCGCTCGGACCGCGCGGCCGAGCACAACGAGTGGGTCGACACCCTGAACAGCATGATCAGCAAGAGCATCGACACGGAAGGCGCACGATGACGACCTCCACCCAGGGGAACGCCTCGCAGAGGAAAAAGGCGTCTCCCGCCGTACTCGTCCTGGAGGACGGCCGGATCTTCCACGGCCGTGCCTACGGGGCCGTGGGGGAGACCTTCGGCGAAGCGGTGTTCTCCACCGGCATGACCGGCTACCAGGAGACCCTCACCGACCCGTCGTACCACCGCCAGGTCGTCGTGATGACCGCCCCGCACGTCGGCAACACCGGCGTCAACGACGAGGACCCCGAGTCGCAGCGGATCTGGGTCGCGGGCTATGTCGTACGGGACCCCGCGCGCGTGCCCTCCAACTGGCGCTCCCGGCGCTCGCTGGACGAGGAGCTGCGCACGCAGGGTGTCGTCGGGATCTCCGGCATCGACACCCGCGCGCTCACCCGTCACCTGCGTGAGCGCGGTGCCATGCGGGTCGGCATCTTCTCCGGGAACGCGCTGCCCGACGAGGGCACGATGCTCGCCGAGGTCCGCCAGGCGCCCGAGATGAAGGGCGCGAACCTGGCCGCCGAGGTCGCCACGAAGGAGACGTATGTCGTCCCCGCGATCGGCACGAAGCGCTTCACCGTCGCCGCTGTCGACCTGGGCATCAAGGGCATGACCCCGCACCGGATGGCCGAGCGCGGCATCGAGGTGCACGTGCTGCCCGCGACGGCCACGACCGAGGACGTGTACGCGGTCGATCCCGACGGCGTGTTCTTCTCCAACGGTCCCGGTGACCCGGCGACCGCCGACGGTCCGGTCGCGGTGATGCGGGACGTGCTGGCGCGCAGGACGCCGCTCTTCGGCATCTGCTTCGGCAACCAGATCCTGGGCCGCGCGCTCGGCTTCGGCACGTACAAGCTCAAGTACGGCCACCGCGGTATCAACCAGCCGGTGCAGGACCGTACGACCGGCAAGGTCGAGGTCACCGCGCACAACCACGGCTTCGCCGTCGACGCCCCGCTCGACAAGGTGTCCGACACCCCCTACGGCCGCGCCGAGGTCTCCCACGTCTGCCTGAACGACGACGTGGTGGAGGGCCTCCAGCTGCTCGACCAGCCGGCCTTCAGCGTCCAGTACCACCCCGAAGCGGCAGCGGGCCCGCACGACGCCGCCTACCTGTTCGACCGCTTCGTATCCCTGATGGAGGGCCAGCGTGCCTAAGCGCACCGATATCCAGTCCGTCCTGGTCATCGGCTCCGGCCCGATCGTCATCGGTCAGGCCGCCGAGTTCGACTACTCCGGCACCCAGGCGTGCCGCATCCTGCGCGCCGAGGGCCTCAGGGTCATCCTCGTCAACTCCAACCCGGCGACGATCATGACCGACCCGGAGATCGCCGACGCCACCTACGTCGAGCCGATCACCCCGGAGTTCGTCGAGAAGATCATCGCCAAGGAGCGCCCGGACGTCCTGCTGCCGACGCTCGGCGGCCAGACGGCCCTCAACACCGCGATCTCCATGCACGAGCAGGGTGTGCTGGAGAAGTACGGCGTCGAGCTGATCGGCGCCAACGTCGAGGCGATCAACAAGGGTGAGGACCGCGACCTCTTCAAGGGCGTCGTCGAGGCCGTCCGCGCGAAGATCGGGCACGGCGAGTCCGCCCGGTCCGTGATCTGCCACTCCATGGACGACGTGCTCGCGGGCGTCGAGACGCTCGGCGGCTACCCCGTCGTCGTCCGCCCCTCCTTCACCATGGGCGGCGCCGGCTCCGGCTTCGCCCACGACGAGGAGGAGCTGCGCCGGATCGCCGGTCAGGGCCTCACGCTCTCCCCGACCACCGAGGTGCTCCTGGAGGAGTCCATCCTCGGCTGGAAGGAGTACGAGCTGGAGCTGATGCGCGACAAGAACGACAACGTCGTGGTCGTCTGCTCCATCGAGAACTTCGATCCCATGGGCGTCCACACCGGGGACTCCATCACCGTTGCCCCGGCGATGACGCTGACCGACCGTGAGTACCAGCGACTGCGCGACATCGGCATCGCGATCATCCGCGAGGTCGGCGTCGACACCGGCGGCTGCAACATCCAGTTCGCGGTCAACCCCGTCGACGGCCGCATCATCGTCATCGAGATGAACCCGCGCGTCTCGCGGTCCTCGGCGCTCGCCTCCAAGGCCACCGGCTTCCCGATCGCCAAGATCGCGGCCAAGCTCGCCGTCGGCTACACGCTCGACGAGATCCCGAACGACATCACGGAGAAGACCCCGGCCTCCTTCGAGCCGACGCTCGACTACGTCGTCGTCAAGGCCCCGCGGTTCGCCTTCGAGAAGTTCCCCTCGGCGGACTCGACCCTGACGACCACCATGAAGTCGGTCGGCGAGGCCATGGCGATCGGCCGCAACTTCACCGAGGCGCTGCAGAAGGCGCTGCGGTCGCTGGAGAAGAAGGGCTCGCAGTTCACGTTCGTGGGCGAGCCCGGCGACAAGAAGCTGCTGCTCGAAGAGGCCGCACGTCCGACCGACGGGCGCATCAACTCCGTCATGCAGGCCATCCGCGCGGGCGCCACGCCCGAGGAGGTCTTCGAGTCGACGAAGATCGACCCGTGGTTCGTCGACCAGCTCTTCCTGATCAAGGAGATCGCGGACGAGCTGGCCGCCGCGGACAAGCTCGACCCCGAGCTGCTGGCGGAGGCCAAGCGGCACGGCTTCTCCGACGTTCAGATCGCCGGGATCCGCGGGCTGCGCGAGGACGTCGTGCGCGAGGTGCGGCACGCGCTCGGCGTGCGCCCGGTGTACAAGACGGTCGACACCTGCGCCGCCGAGTTCGCGGCCAGGACGCCGTACTTCTACTCCTCGTACGACGAGGAGACGGAGGTCGCCCCGCGCGAGAAGCCGGCCGTCATCATCCTGGGCTCCGGCCCGAACCGCATCGGCCAGGGCATCGAGTTCGACTACTCCTGCGTCCACGCCTCCTTCGCGCTGAGCGACGCGGGCTACGAGACCGTGATGGTCAACTGCAACCCGGAGACGGTCTCGACCGACTACGACACCTCCGACCGCCTGTACTTCGAGCCGCTCACGCTCGAGGACGTGCTGGAGATCGTGCACGCGGAGACGCTGGCCGGTCCGGTCGCGGGCGTGATCGTGCAGCTCGGCGGTCAGACGCCACTGGGTCTGGCGCAGGCGCTCAAGGACAACGGCGTTCCGGTGGTGGGCACGTCGCCCGAGGCGATCCACGCCGCCGAGGACCGCGGCGCCTTCGGGCAGGTGCTGGCGGACGCCGGACTGCCGGCGCCCAAGCACGGCACCGCCACGACCTTCGCCGGGGCCAAGGCCATCGCGGACGAGATCGGCTACCCCGTCCTCGTCCGGCCGTCGTACGTGCTCGGCGGGCGCGGGATGGAGATCGTGTACGACGAGACGCGGCTGTCCTCGTACATCGCCGAGTCGACCGAGATCAGCCCCTCCCGGCCCGTCCTGGTCGACCGGTTCCTCGACGACGCGATCGAGATCGACGTCGACGCCCTGTACGACGGTGAGGAGCTCTACCTCGGCGGCGTCATGGAGCACATCGAGGAGGCCGGCATCCACTCCGGCGACTCGGCGTGCGCACTGCCGCCGATCACTCTCGGCGGGTTCGACATCAAGCGCCTGCGGGCTTCCACCGAGGCCATCGCCAAGGGTGTCGGGGTGCGCGGACTGATCAACATCCAGTTCGCGATGGCGGGCGACATCCTGTACGTCCTCGAAGCCAACCCGCGTGCCTCGCGTACGGTCCCCTTCACCTCGAAGGCGACCGCGGTGCCGCTGGCGAAGGCCGCCGCCCGTATCTCGCTGGGCGCGACCGTCGCCGAACTGCGGGCGGAGGGACTGCTCCCGGCCAACGGCGACGGCGGCACGCTGCCGCTCGACGCGCCGATCTCCGTCAAGGAGGCCGTCATGCCGTGGTCGCGCTTCCGCGACATCCACGGGCGCGGCGTCGACACGGTGCTCGGCCCGGAGATGCGCTCCACGGGTGAAGTCATGGGCATCGACTCGGTGTTCGGTACGGCGTACGCCAAGTCGCAGGCGGGCGCGTACGGCCCGCTGCCGACGAAGGGCCGCGCCTTCATCTCCGTCGCCAATCGCGACAAGCGCTCGATGATCTTCCCGGCGCGTGAGCTCGTCGCGCACGGCTTCGAGTTGCTCGCCACGTCCGGCACGGCCGAGGTGCTCAAGCGCAACGGCATCAACGCCACGGTCGTACGCAAGCAGAGCGAGGGCGAGGGCCCGAACGGCGAGAAGACCATCGTCCAGCTCATCCACGAGGGCGAGGTCGACCTCATCGTCAACACGCCGTACGGCACCGGTGGCCGCCTCGACGGTTACGACATCCGTACGGCGGCCGTGGCCCGGTCCGTCCCGTGCCTCACGACGGTCCAGGCGCTCGCCGCCGCCGTCCAGGGCATCGACGCGCTCAACCACGGTGACGTGGGCGTGCGTTCACTCCAGGAACACGCGGAGCATCTGACCGCGGCCCGCGACTAGCAGCCCCGAGGGGGACATCGGAAACGGTGTCCCCCTCTTCATGAGGCTCATGAGGCTTCAAGAGGACACTGAGACATGTACAAGCTTTTCTTCAACCTCGTCTTCAAGCGCATGGACCCGGAGCAGGCGCACCACCTCGCCTTCCGCTGGATCCGGCTCGCCGCCCGCGTCCCCGTCCTGCGGACCTTCGTCGCCGCCGCGCTCGCGCCCCGCCACAAGGAACTGCGCACCGAGGCCTTCGGGCTCCGGATGCACGGCCCGTTCGGACTCGCCGCGGGCTTCGACAAGAACGCCGTCGCCATCGACGGCATGTCGATGCTCGGCTTCGACCACATCGAGATCGGCACGGTCACGGGGGAGCCGCAGCCCGGCAACCCCAAGAAGCGCCTGTTCCGCCTTGTGCCGGACCGCGCGCTGATCAACCGCATGGGGTTCAACAACGAGGGCTCCGCGGCCGTCAGCGAGCGCCTGGCGGCCCGTACGCCGGTCTTCCGGACCGTCGTGGGCGTCAACATCGGCAAGACCAAGGTGGTACCGGAGGCCGAGGCCGCCGCCGACTACGTGAAGTCGACCGAGCGCCTCGCCGCGCACGCCGACTACCTCGTGGTCAACGTCAGCTCCCCGAACACCCCCGGTCTGCGCAACCTCCAGGCCACCGAGTCGCTGCGACCGCTGCTGACCGCGGTACGCGAGGCTGCCGACCGCGCGGTCACCGACCGGCGCGTGCCGCTGCTCGTCAAGATCGCTCCCGACCTCGCCGACGAGGACATCGACGCGGTCGCCGACCTCGCCGTCGAACTCGGCCTGGACGGGATCATCGCCACGAACACCACCATCGCGCGTGAGGGACTCGGTCTGACGTCCGGACCCACGCTCGTCAAGGAGACCGGCGGGCTCTCCGGTGCGCCGCTGAAAGCACGCTCCCTGGAGGTGCTGCGCCGCCTCTACGCGCGCGTGGGCGACCGGATCACCCTGGTGGGCGTCGGCGGCATCGAGAACGCCGAGGACGCCTGGCAGCGCATCCTGGCCGGCGCCACGCTGGTCCAGGGCTACAGCGCCTTCATCTACGAGGGCCCGTTCTGGGGCCGCGCCATCCACAAGGGGCTCGCGGCACGCCTGCGTACGAGCCCGTACGCCACCCTCGCCGACGCGGTCGGCGCCGACGTGAGGAAGACGGCATGAGTGCTCTGGAACCGTTCGGCGCCCGACTGCGCCGCGCCATGGACGAGCGCGGCCCCCTGTGCGTGGGCATCGACCCGCACGCGTCCCTGCTCGCGGACTGGGGCCTCGGCGACGACATCGCGGGCCTGGAGCGCTTCAGCCGCACCGTCGTCGAGGCGCTGGCCGACCGGGTCGCCGTCCTCAAGCCGCAGAGCGCGTTCTTCGAGCGCTTCGGGTCGCGCGGGGTCGCCGTCCTGGAGAAGTCCGTCGAGGAGGCGCGGGCGGCCGGGGCGCTGGTCGTGATGGACGCCAAGCGCGGCGACATCGGCTCGACCATGGCCGCGTACGCGGAGACCTTCCTGCGCAAGGACGCGCCGCTGTTCTCGGACGCGCTGACCGTGTCGCCGTATCTGGGCTACGGATCGCTGAAGCCCGCGGTGGAGCTGGCGCGCGAGAGCGGGGCCGGGCTCTTCGTGCTCGCGCTCACCTCCAACCCGGAGGGCGGCGAGGTGCAGCACGCGGTCCGGGCGGACGGCCGGAACGTCGGAGCGACCATGCTCGGGCACCTGGCCGCCGAGAACGCGGGGGAGAAAACGCTCGGCTCCTTCGGCGCCGTCGTCGGGGCCACGCTGGGCGATCTCTCCTCGTACGACCTGGACATCAACGGGCCGCTCCTCGCGCCCGGTATCGGCGCCCAGGGGGCGACGGCGGCCGACCTTGCGGGGGTCTTCGGCCCGGCGGTGCGCAATGTCGTCCCGAACGTGAGCCGGGGTGTTCTGCGTCACGGTCCCGACGTGGTCGCGCTGCGCGAGTCCGCCGAGCGCTTCGCGGAGGAGATCAGGGCGGCCCTGGCGGCCGTCTGAGTCCTCCGAGAGCCGCTCGACAGTCCTCCGATGAGTGTCTTTGGAGCGGCTCGAGTCTGAATACATTCTCAAATCCGGGGCAGTATGTCGGAAATGTCCGGCTCCAGGGAGGCTGACCAGGACTTTTCCGCTGTTCTCGCTGACTCTGGCGGACTTGCCCGCTAGTCTCCGTCGAGTGGGGCACCTCCCACGCCCTCTAGGTAGTGGGGGAGAACGGGCAAGCGTGTTGCTCGTAGCTCCCAGGTGTGGGGCGACTAGGTTCCTCACCGGTCCGTATCCGACAGTTCGACATCCGAGGTGACGTAGGCGTGGCTCTTCCGCCCCTTACCCCTGAACAGCGCGCAGCCGCGCTCGAAAAGGCCGCCGCGGCTCGCCGGGAGCGGGCCGAGGTCAAGAATCGACTCAAGCACTCCGGCGCCTCCCTTCACGAGGTCATCAAGCAGGGCCAGGAGAACGACGTCATCGGCAAGATGAAGGTCTCCGCTCTGCTGGAGTCCCTGCCGGGCGTGGGCAAGGTCCGCGCCAAGCAGATCATGGAGCGACTCGGGATCTCCGAGAGCCGCCGCGTGCGCGGCCTCGGCTCGAACCAGATCGCTTCTCTGGAGCGTGAGTTCGGCGGCTCCGGAGCCTGAGTCCTGGGCATACCGGGATTGCTGGAATAATCGCTGCATGAGTGAACGTCCGCGGCTGACCGTGCTCTCCGGCCCCTCAGGGGTTGGCAAGAGCACGGTCGTCGCTCATATGCGCAAGGAACACCCCGAGGTCTGGCTCTCGGTGTCGGCGACGACCCGCAAGCCGCGCCCCGGGGAGAAGCACGGGGTCCACTACTTTTTCGTCTCCGACGAGGAGATGGACAAGCTGATCGCCAACGGCGAGCTCCTGGAGTGGGCCGAATTCGCCGGCAATCGCTACGGGACGCCCCGCGCGGCCGTCCTGGAGCACTTGGAAGCGGGTGTGCCGGTCCTCCTGGAGATCGACCTCCAGGGCGCCCGACAGGTCCGCGAGTCCATGTCGGAGGCCCTGCTCGTGTTCCTGGCCCCTCCCTCCTGGGAGGAGCTGGTGCGCAGGCTCACCGGGCGGGGCACCGAACCGCCCGAGGTCATCGAGCGCCGTCTGGAGGCCGCCAAGATCGAGCTGGCGGCCGAGCCGGAGTTCGATGTCACCCTGGTCAACACCTCCGTCGAGGATGTAGCGCGTGAGCTGCTAGCCTTGATGGAAGTTGTTTGATCTTTCTGGTCATTTTCCACCTTTCGGAAGGCAGAGCGTGTCCTCTTCCATCACCGCTCCCGAGGGCATCATCAACCCTCCGATCGACGAGCTCCTCGAGGCCACCGACTCGAAGTACAGCCTCGTGATCTACGCGGCCAAGCGCGCCCGTCAGATCAACGCGTACTACTCGCAGCTCGGCGAGGGCCTCCTCGAGTACGTCGGTCCGCTCGTCGACACCCACGTCCACGAGAAGCCGCTCTCCATCGCCCTGCGTGAGATCAACGCGGGTCTGCTGACGTCCGAGGCCGTCGAGGGCCCCGCGCAGTAGTCGTTCCTTCGCTCATCCCAGGCCCGGCGGCGCGACTGCCGGGCCTGTGGTGTGTCATGGAGTCGTACTGGAGTCGTACGTTTTCCGAGCTCGGGGAGAGACGGTGGACAAGCCGAAGGTCGTGCTGGGGGTCAGCGGTGGCATCGCCGCGTACAAGGCCTGTGAGCTGTTGCGTCGTCTGACCGAGTCCGGTCATGACGTACGAGTCGTCCCCACCGAGTCGGCGCTGCACTTCGTCGGCGCCGCGACCTGGTCCGCGCTCTCCGGCCACCCCGTCTCGACGGAGGTCTGGTCGGACGTCCACGAGGTCCCGCACGTCCGGATCGGGCAGCACGCCGACCTGGTCGTCGTGGCTCCCGCGACGGCCGACATGCTGGCCAAGGCCGCCCACGGCCTCGCCGACGACCTCCTGACGAACACCCTGCTCACCGCCCGCTGTCCGGTCGTCTTCGCGCCCGCCATGCACACCGAGATGTGGGAGCACCCGGCCACCCAGGAGAACGTGGCGACGCTGCGCCGCAGGGGAGCCGTCGTCATCGAGCCCGCGGTGGGGCGCCTGACGGGCGTCGACACCGGCAAGGGGCGGCTGCCCGAGCCCGGAGAGATCTTCGAGGTCTGTCGCCGGGTGCTCGCGCGGGGCGTGGCCGAGCCGGATCTCGCCGGCCGGCATGTCGTCGTCAGCGCGGGCGGCACGCGCGAGCCTCTCGACCCGGTCCGCTTCCTCGGCAACCGCTCCTCCGGCAAGCAGGGCTACGCCCTCGCGCGCACCGCCGCCGCGCGGGGCGCCCGGGTGACCCTGATCGCCGCGAACACCGGCTTGCCGGATCCGGCCGGGGTGGACGTCGTCCAGGTCGGGACCGCCGTGCAGCTGCGCGAGGCGGTGCTGAAGGCGGCCTCGGACGCCGACGCCGTGGTGATGGCGGCGGCGGTGGCGGACTTCCGTCCCGCGGCCTACGCCGCCGGAAAGATCAAGAAGAAGGACGGCCAGGAACCGGAGCCGGTCGTTCTGGTGCGCAACCCGGACATCCTCGCGGAGATCTCGGCAGACCGCGCACGCCCCGACCAGATCGTGGTCGGCTTCGCCGCCGAGACGGACGACGTACTCGCCAACGGTCGTACGAAGCTGGAGCGCAAGGGCTGCGACCTCCTCGTCGTGAACGAGGTGGGGGAGCGCAAGACCTTCGGTTCCGAGGAGAACGAGGCCGTCGTGCTCGGAGCCGACGGAAGTGAGATCCCGGTGCCGTACGGACCGAAGGAGGCGCTGGCCGATACCGTGTGGGATCTGGTGACGCGCCGACTGGGGTGAATGTCTCATTCGCCTCAACAGACGCAGCAAAGCGAGTGAAAACGGGCGTGGCGGCCCTGGCGGACCCGGATCGTCATGGCACAGAATGCCCGTGCCGCAGGTCACAGCGCTTCCGAGAAGCGAGACAGAGGGGCCTGTCGGCGAGCGCGACCGATAAACTGTTCTCGGACGACGCCGAGCGCAGCTCTCGCCCGTCCGCCCATGATCAGCCAGCAGCCGCTGCAACCACAGGGAGCGTTGTGTCCCGTCGCCTGTTCACCTCGGAGTCCGTGACCGAGGGTCACCCCGACAAGATCGCTGACCAGATCAGCGACACCATTCTCGACGCGCTTCTGCGGGAGGACCCGACGTCCCGGGTCGCCGTGGAGACGCTCATCACGACCGGCCTGGTGCATGTGGCCGGCGAGGTCACGACCAAGGCGTACGCGCCGATCGCCCAGCTCGTGCGAGACAAGATCCTGGAGATCGGCTACGACTCGTCGAAGAAGGGCTTCGACGGCGCGTCCTGTGGCGTCTCCGTGTCCATCGGCTCGCAGTCGCCGGACATCGCGCAGGGCGTCGACACGGCGTACGAGAACCGGGTCGAGGGCGACGACGACGAGCTGGACCGGCAGGGCGCGGGCGACCAGGGCCTGATGTTCGGTTACGCGACGGACGAGACCCCGGAGCTGATGCCGCTCCCGATCCACCTCGCGCACCGCCTCTCCCGCCGCCTCTCCGAGGTGCGCAAGAACGGCACGATCCCCTACCTCCGTCCCGACGGAAAGACCCAGGTCACCATCGAGTACGACGGTGACAAGGCGGTCCGCCTGGACACGGTCGTCGTCTCCTCGCAGCACGCGTCGGACATCGACCTGGACTCGCTCCTGGCGCCCGACATCCGCGAGTTCGTGGTCGAGCCGGAGCTCAAGGCCCTCCTCGACGACGGCATCAAGCTGGACACCGAGGGCTACCGCCTCCTGGTGAACCCGACCGGCCGCTTCGAGATCGGCGGCCCGATGGGCGACGCCGGCCTGACCGGCCGCAAGATCATCATCGACACGTACGGCGGCATGGCCCGCCACGGCGGCGGCGCCTTCTCCGGCAAGGACCCGTCCAAGGTCGACCGCTCGGCCGCGTACGCGATGCGCTGGGTCGCCAAGAACGTCGTCGCCGCGGGTCTCGCCTCCCGCTGCGAGGTCCAGGTCGCCTACGCGATCGGCAAGGCCGAGCCCGTCGGACTCTTCGTCGAGACCTTCGGCACCGCGAAGGTCGACGCGGAGAAGATCGAGACCGCCATCGCCGAGGTCTTCGACCTCCGCCCGGCGGCCATCATCCGCGACCTCGACCTGCTGCGCCCGATCTACTCCCAGACCGCCGCGTACGGCCACTTCGGCCGCGCCCTGCCGGACTTCACGTGGGAGCGGACGGACCGGGTGGAGCAGCTGCGCAAGGCCGTCGGTCTGTAGTTCTCCCGTTGTGCTGCGAGGCCCGGTGCCCCTTGGGGGGCGCCGGGCCTCGGTGTTTCAGGGTTCGCCACGGATCTCAGCGACCCGTGGCGGGTGTCGTGGAGCCCGGTGGTGTGGTCCCGCACGCAGTGGAGTCCCCCGCCCGCAGTGGAGCCCCCGCCCGCAGTGGAGCCCCCCGCCCGGCGCCATGGCTCCGCCTGCTTCGGTGGAGTGAGCCCAGGGCACGCGGTGAAACTGGATCATGGGCCGCTGCCGCTGCCGCTGCCGCTGCCGCTGCCGCTGCCGCTGCCGCTGCCGCTGCCGCTGCCGCTGCCGCTGCCGCTGCCGCTGCCGCTGCCGCCGCGTGGCAGCTGCGCGCACAGGGCCTTGGCGATCCGTGGGCGGCTTGATCTCGGGCGCGCGGCGCTGTCGGTGGGGTCTGGTAGGAATATTGCTGTGAGCAGCGCGGATGGGCGGGGTGAGGGTGGCGGGGAGGGTGCGCCGCCCGAGCAGCTTGCGTTGATCCGGGAGGGCGTGCGGAAGGCCAGGGAGCCCAAGGCGAAGCCGCGGACCTGGCGGGGGGCCGCGCTCGCCCAGGAGCTGCCCGTCGCACGCGTGCTCGTCGACAAGGGCGTGCTGCATCTCGATCGGTACTTCGACTACGCCGTGCCGGAAGAGCTCGACGCCGACGCTCAGCCCGGGGTGCGGGTCCGGGTCCGGTTCGGGGCCGGGCGGCATCGGGTGCGGGGCGGGCGACGCGAGGGCGGTGGCCTGATCGACGGGTTCCTCGTCGAGCGGCTCCCCGAGTCGGACTACGCAGGGCCGCTCGCCGCGCTGGCCCAGGTGGTGTCTCCCGAGCCCGTGCTCGGACCCGAGCTGCTGGGGCTCGCGCGGGCCGTCGCCGATCGGTATGCGGGGAGCCTCGCGGATGTGCTGCAGCTGGCCGTGCCGCCGCGGAACGCGCGGGCCGAGGGGAAGCCCTCGGCCGCCCCGCTGCCGGCTCCCGGAGCGCCCGAGCCCGGGTCCTGGACGCGGTACGGGCGCGGGGCCGCCTTTCTCGAATCCCTCGCGGCGGGCGGGGCGCCGCGCGCCGTGTGGAACGCGCTGCCGGGGCCCGGCTGGGCCGAGGAGATCGCCCGAGCCGTGGGCGCGACGCTCGCCTCGGGGCGCGGCGCGCTCGTCGTCGTACCGGACGGCAGGGCCGTGTCCCGGGTCGACGCCGCGCTGACCTCGGTGCTGGGGGAGGGGCGGCATGCGGTGCTCACCGCCGAGGCCGGGCCCGAGAAGCGGTATCGGGAGTGGCTGGCGGTCCGGCGTGGGTCCGTGCGGGCCGTCGTGGGGACCCGCGCCGCGATGTTCGCGCCCGTCCGGGATCTGGGGCTCGTCGTCATCTGGGACGACGGGGACGGCAGCCACAGCGAACCGCACGCGCCCCAGCCGCATGCCCGGGAAGTACTGCTGCTGCGGGCCGCCCATGACAAGTGCGCCTTTCTGCTGGGGAGTTGGGGCTGCACGGTCGAGGCCGCGCAGCTCGTCGAGAGTGGCTGGGCGCTGCCGCTGGTCGCGGAGCGGGAGCAGGTGCGGGCGACCGCGCCGCTCGTGCGGACCGTGGGGGACAGCGATCTAGCCCGGGACGAGGCCGCTCGGGCCGCGCGGCTGCCCACGCTGGCCTGGCAGGTCGTCAGGGAGGGGCTCCGGCACGGCCCCGTGCTCGTGCAGGTCCCCCGGCGGGGGTACGTGCCGCGGATGGCGTGTGCCCAATGCCGGGCGCCCGCGCGGTGTCGGCACTGCGCCGGGCCGTTGGAGGCGCAGCACGCGGGGGCGCTGCGGTGTACGTGGTGCGGGCGGGACGAGGCGGCCTGGCACTGCCCGGAATGCGGAGGGCTCCGGCTGCGGGCCCAGATCGTGGGCGCCCGGCGCACCGCCGAGGAGTTGGGGCGGGCGTTCCCGGCCGTGCCGGTGCGCACCTCCGGACGCGAACAGGTGCTCGACACGGTCTCCGCGGCGCCCGCCCTCGTCGTCAGTACGCCGGGAGCCGAACCGGTCGCCGAAGGCGGGTACGCCGCCGCGCTGCTGCTCGACGGCTGGGCCATGCTCGGGCGGCCCGATCTGCGCGCCGGCGAGGACGCGTTGCGTCGGTGGATGGCGGCGGCGGCGCTGGTACGTCCCCAGGGGGACGGAGGCACGGTGGTGGTCGTCGCCGAGCCGACCCTGCGGCCTGTGCAGGCGCTCGTACGGTGGGATCCCGTCGGGCACGCGGTGCGTGAACTCGCCGAGCGGGCCGAGCTGGGGTTTCCGCCCGTCTCGCGGATGGCGGCCGTCTCCGGTGCGCCGGAGGCGCTGGCCGCGTTCCTCGCCGCTGTCGAACTGCCCCGTGACGCCGAGGTGTTGGGGCCGGTGCCGCTGCCCGTCACCGAGGCGGGGCGGCCGCGGCGGGTCGGGGGGCCGCCCCCCGGAGAGCACTGGGAGCGCGCGCTCGTCCGGGTGCCGCCCGGGAGCGGTGCCGCGCTGGCGGCCGCGCTGAAGACCGCGCAGGCGGCGCGCATGGCGCGTGGGGGGACCGAGCCCGTACGGATTCGGATCGATCCGCCGGACATCGGCTGAGGGGGTTTTGGTGGCGCCTCGGGGAGTCTGGGGATTTGCGGGACTCGGGGCCCTTCGGGGGCAGCGGCGTGAGGTGAATCTGCCTCCCGGGCCTGTCGGCGCCGGGAGGCAGACGGGAAAGGGACGGGGAAGAGGTAGAGAGAGGTGGGGAGGAGTGGGGGAGGGGATCAGCCGTTGCGCGGGCCCGGGAACGCCGTGGGCCTGGGATCGTCGCGCAGCGCCGGGCTGTTCGCATCGCCCAGGGCGCGGCTGCCCGCCTCTCGCAGGCTGGGGTTGCCCGTCTCCCGGAGACTGGGATTGCCCGCCTCCCGGAGGGTGGGGCTGCCCGCCGTCGGCTGTGTCGGCATCGAGCGGGCCGCGGGGACAGTCGGGATGGTGGCGGGGATGCCGGTGTTGACGGCCACCGTGCGGGGGCCCGACGTCTCCGTGGCGCGCTCGGCCTCGGCGGCGGCCTGGGCGGCGGCGCGGCGGGCGCCGTAACGTCGGTGCACCGCCTGCTTGGTGACCCCGAGGGCCGAACCCACCGCGTCCCACGAGAAACCGAGTGAGCGGTCGAAGTCCACGGCGGCCGTCACCAGGGTCTCGACGCTGTCCCGCAGCTCCTGGGCGAGGCGGACGGTCGGGGCGGGGGCGCGTCCGTAGACGACGAAGCCCGTGGAGGGACCGGAGCGGCGCGGGCGGTAGACGTTGCCCAGTTGGGCGGTGAGCGTGCGCAGTGCGTCCACCTGCCGGCGGACCCGCTCGATGTCCCGCACCAGCAAGTGCAGGCTGGCCCGAGCCTGGGCGTCGTGGGTTGCGTGGTCGGCCATGAACAAGCCTCTCGAACCGGCGTTGAAAAGGATCGGGCCGCGATCGCGGCCCGTTGTGGTCAACTCTCTCTTGACCAACGCGCTTCGGGGGTGAGTGGTCACGCTGCGGGGGCGTAAGGGCATATGCACGGGGCGCGCACCTCGACGTACGCCCCTGCATCGGGGGCGTCGACGGGGTGCCGTGCCGTGGGACGCACCCGGGCGGTGGGGGTTCATCGCCGTGGGCCGCCGCCGGGCTCATAGACTGGTGTGCTGCCCCATGAACTCCCGTCCGAGAGGCCAACCGCCACCCATGAAGCTCGTCTTCGCAGGTACCCCCGAGGTCGCCGTTCCCGCTCTGGACGCCCTGATCGCCTCCGGGCGGCACGAGGTGGCCGCCGTCGTCACGCGACCCGACGCGCCGGCTGGGCGGGGGCGTCGGCTTGTCGCGAGTCCGGTCGCCGAGCGGGCGGAGGAGGCCGGGATCGAGGTGCTGAAGCCGGTGAAGCCGCGGGACGAGCAGTTCCTGGCGCGGCTCCGGGAGATCGCGCCGGACTGCTGTCCTGTCGTCGCCTACGGCGCGCTGCTGCCCCGGGTCGCCCTCGACATCCCCGTCCACGGCTGGGTCAATCTGCACTTCTCGCTGCTGCCCGCCTGGCGCGGCGCCGCGCCCGTGCAGCACGCGATCATGGCAGGCGACGAGATCACCGGTGCGTCCACCTTCCTCATCGAGGAGGGGCTCGACTCGGGGCCGGTGTACGGGACCGTCACGGAGGAGATCCGGCCCACCGACACCAGCGGGGACCTGCTCACCCGGCTCGCCTTCGCCGGGTCCGGGCTGCTCGCCGCGACGATGGACGGGATCGAGGACGGCACTCTCAAGGCGGTGCCGCAGCCTGCCGAGGGCATCAGCCTGGCGCCGAAGATCACCGTCGAGGACGCCCACATCGACTGGGCCGCCCCGGCGCTGCGCGTCGATCGCGTCGTGCGGGGCTGCACACCCGCCCCCGGTGTGTGGACCGTCTTCCGCGGCGAGCGGCTCAAGCTCATCCAGGTCGCGTCCGTGCCCGACCGCACGGACCTCACCCCGGGCGAGCTGTCCGTCGGCAAGAACAACGTGTACGTCGGGACCGGTTCGTACGCCGTCGAACTGCTCTGGGTCCAGGCCCAGGGCAAGAAGCCGATGCGCGCCGCCGACTGGGCCCGTGGCGTCCGGATCCCCTCCGGAGAGCACCTCGGCACCTGACCGACGCAGCCGCTCGGGAGCGGGCGCCCGCCCAACGGGGCGCCGTGCCCGCGAGGCCCGCGCCGGAGAGCGCCTCGGCACCTGACCGACGCTGCCGCTCGGGAGCGGGCGCCCGCCCAACGGGGCGCCGTGCCCGCGAGGCCCGCGCCCACTCAGCGCGCCGGGACGTGGTGCGGGGTCGCTGCCCAGGCCCAGGGGGCCGGGATGGTGTGCAAGGCCGTCGCCCAGGCCCAGGGGGGCCGGGATGGTGTGCAAGGCCGTCGCTCACGCCCAGAGGGCCGTCGAGGCCTGTGTGGCTGTCTGAGCCGCGGCCGAGAGGTCAGCCGTGCCCAGCGGACGGCGGGTGCAGTCGGCCCACGGGCCGACTGCCCCCCGGCACCCCGGCCCCCCCCGGCCCCCCGGCCCCCCGGCACCCCGGCACCCCAGCCCCCTCGCGAACCCGCGCAGCTCACGAGTCGCGGACCGACCCGGCCCGCGAAGCCGCCCGCGAGTCGCCGACCCACCCGCCCGCGAAGCCACCCGCGAGTCGCGCACCGATCCGACCCGCGAGGCCGCCGGTGCCGACGGGCCGACCCGACCCGGCCCGTCCGGGAAGCCCGGGCGTCGGTGGATGGCTCCGGTCCGCGAAACCCGGGCGCCCGTGGACCGACCCGGTCCGCGATGGCCCCGCCGCGCTGCGCTGGTCAGCCCGTCCTGCGACGCCCTCGCCGCGCCCCGCTGGTCGGCCCGTCCTGCGGTGCCCTCGCCGTGCTGCGCTGGTCGGCCCGTCCTGCGGTGCCCTCGCCGTGCTGCGCTGGTCGGCCCAGCCGGCGACGCCCTCGCCGTGCTGCGCTGGTCGGCCCGTCCTGCGACGCCCTCGCCGCGCCCGCTGGTCGGCCCGTCCTGCGATGCCCCCGCCGCGCCCCGCTGGTCAGCCCGGCCCGCGGCGCCCCGTAGGTCCGTCCGGTCGTACGCTTGACGGGTCGCATCATCCAGAATCCGGAGCACCTTTTTCGTGAGTGAGCAGTCTCGTCGGGCGGGTAAGCCCGGCAAGCCCTATCGACGTCCTCAGAAGGACCCGGTCCGCATGCTGGCCTTCGAGGCGTTGCGGGCCGTGGACGAGCGGGACGCGTACGCGAACCTCGTTCTGCCGCCGCTGTTGCGCAAGGCGCGGGAGAAGGGCGACTTCGACGGGCGGGACGCGGCGCTGGCGACCGAGCTGGTCTACGGGACGCTGCGCCGGCAGGGGACGTACGACGCCGTCATCGCGGCCTGTGTCGACCGGCCGCTCCGGGAAGTCGATCCGCCCGTGCTGGATGTGCTCAGCCTGGGTGCGCATCAGCTGCTCGGGACGCGGATCCCCACGCATGCCGCCGTCTCCGCCACCGTCGAGCTCGCGCGTGTCGTGCTCGGCGACGGGCGGGCCAAGTTCGTCAACGCCGTGCTGCGCAAGGTCGCGCAGCAGGATCTCGACGGATGGCTTGAGCAGGTCGCGCCGCCCTACGACGAGGACCCCGAGGACCATCTCGCCGTCGTGCACTCGCACCCGCGCTGGGTCGTCTCCGCGCTGTGGGACTCGCTGGGCGGCGGCCGTGCCGGGATCGAGGATCTGCTCGAAGCCGACAACGAGCGGCCCGAGGTGACCCTGGTGGCCCGGCCAGGCCGCTCCACCGCCGATGAGCTCCTCGACGTGCTCGGTGACGAGTCCGCGCTGCCGGGGCGCTGGTCGCCTTATGCCGTGCGGCTCACCGAGGGCGGTGAGCCGGGCGCCATCGACGCCGTACGGGAGGGGCGTGCGGGCGTTCAGGACGAGGGCAGCCAGCTGGTCGCGCTCGCCCTGGCGAACGCGCCGCTCGACGGGCCCGACAGGGCCTGGCTGGACGGCTGTGCCGGGCCCGGCGGCAAGGCAGCCATGCTGGCCGGGCTGGCCGCCGAACGCGGTGCCGTGCTGCTCGCCTCCGAGAAGCAGCCGCACCGGGCGGGGCTCGTCGCGAAGGCGCTCGCCGGGAACCCCGGGCCCTACCAGGTCATCGCCGCCGACGGAACCCGTCCCCCCTGGCGTCCCGGCACCTTCGACCGCGTGCTCATGGACGTGCCCTGCACGGGTCTGGGCGCACTGCGGCGCCGTCCCGAGGCCCGCTGGCGGCGCCGCCCCGACGACCTGGACGGCTTCGCGCCGCTCCAGCGCGGGCTGCTGCGCACGGCGCTCGACTCGGTGCGCGTCGGCGGCGTCGTCGGGTACGCGACCTGCTCTCCGCACCTCGCCGAGACCCGCGCGGTCGTCGACGACGTCCTCAAGCACTACGACGGCGGCTCCGCCGAGCTGCTCGACGCCCGCCCGCTCCTGCCGGGCGTACCGGCCCTGGGCGACGGCCCCGACGTACAGCTGTGGCCGCATCTCCACGGGACGGACGCGATGTACCTGGCGTTGATCCGGCGCACCGCGTGACCTCTCCGGTCGGGTGGGTGCTCACAACGTGTGGCCGATTCACATGGCGATCGGCCGGCGTCTGACCACGCCCCCTGTCGATGGGGCCGTTCAGCGGCTCGCTCATGACGCTGGTCGGCCGTGGCTGCCGGCCGGCGGTGCGAACCGGAACCGAGCGGCTCGATAAAGAGCTTTCTGGCAGGCAGGCTGGCACAGCCGCCCCACTCGCAACCGACACCCCCACGCACGCGTCGCACACCACATGGAACGTGAATGGCTCTTCTCGCTCATCCCGCTGACGATCGGCGTGGTCTTCCTCAGCTTCGGCGTGTACGGACTCCGTCGCGCCGGCGCGCTCCGTCGCACAGGTGTCACCGCTGAGGGGCGGATCGTCCGCCACGCTGTCAGGCGGGACAACGAAGGCACCACGTTTTACCACCCGGTCGCAGCCTGGACGACCCGGGACGGCCGTGACTGCGAGTACTCGTCCAGGTTCGGCCGCGGGTCCGTCGGAGGCGAGTTCGGCGTGGGGACCTTCGTCATGGTCCGATACGACCCGGAAGATCCCCGCCGGTTTGCGATCCAGGGCTGGGACGGAGCGGCGGTTGACCTGGTGTTCACCGTGGTGGGGTCGGTGCTCACAGCGGGCACGTCGGTCGTGTTGCTCGTCCGACTGCTCACTCTGTGACCGCGCGAGCCTGCTGTAACGCCCTGGTCCCCAGGGCGCAGATTTGACCGCGCGAGCCTGCTGTAGCGCCCTGGCCCCGGGGCGCAGATTCCCGTCCGTCATGGCCGCCCTCGTAGCCGTCTCCGGAGCCGGTCGGTGGCCCGGTATGGCGTGTCGGGGCGGTGCGCGGCATCCGCGGAACGGCCCAGGTCTGGACCGAGGCGAGCAACCGGCCCGAGGCATGGCAGTCTTGGGGCATGGCCGTGCAGATCAACCCCAGCATCCTGTCCGCCGACTTCGCCCGTCTTGCCGAGGAGGCAAAGGCGGTGGAAGGGGCCGACTGGCTCCATGTCGATGTCATGGACAACCATTTCGTCCCGAACCTCACGCTCGGTGTGCCGGTCGTAGAGTCGCTGGCCCGCGCGACGGACACGCCGCTGGACTGCCATCTGATGATCGAGGACCCCGATCGGTGGGCTCCCCAGTACGTGGAAGCGGGTGCCGGTTCCGTCACCTTCCACGTCGAGGCGGCCGCGGCACCGGTGCGGCTCGCCCGCGAGATCCGGTCCCAGGGCGCCCGCGCCTCCATGGCGCTCAAGCCCGCGACCCCCATCGAGCCGTACGAGGACCTGCTCCCCGAACTCGACATGCTGCTGATCATGACGGTCGAGCCCGGCTTCGGCGGCCAGGCGTTTCTCGACATCATGCTCCCCAAGATCCGCCGCACCCGTGAGCTGATCAGCAAGCACGGCCTCGAACTGTGGCTCCAGGTCGACGGCGGAGTGTCGGCCTCCACCATCGAGCGCTGCGCGGAGGCGGGAGCCGACGTCTTCGTCGCGGGTTCGGCGGTGTACGGGGCCTCGGACCCGGCCCAGGCGGTACGTGCATTGCGCACCCAGGCTCAGGGGGCGACGGCCCAGGCGGCATGGGCGTGCGACCACTGAGCCAAGGGAACGTGAACGCCGCCCATCAGGGCGGATCAAGTGCGCCGGATCTGCAAGGATGAACGGCGAATCCAGAGTGTGAACAGCAGTGAGGAGATCGCCGTGTCGGGTATGTCGGCGGGCCGGTCAGCCATGCGGATGGGACCCGCTGAGCTGGTGCAGGCGGCGGCCATGGCCCGCCGCTTCTACCTCGAGGGCAAGTCCAAGATCCAGATCGCGGAGGAGTTCGGCGTCAGCCGCTTCAAGGTGGCCCGGGTCCTGGAAACCGCCCTCGAACGGGATCTCGTACGCATCGAGATCCGGGTGCCGGCCGAGCTGGACGCGGAGCGCTCCGACGCGCTGCGCGCCCGCTACGGCCTCAGGCACGCCGTCGTGGTGGAGTCCCCGGCCGATGCCGAGGAGTCGCCCGACCCCGAGAACCTCGGAGAAGTGGCCGCCGACCTGCTCGGCGAGCTCGTCAACGAGGGCGATGTCCTCGGCCTCGCCTGGGGCCGCTCCACCATCCACATGGCGGCCGCCCTCGACCGGCTGCCGCCCTGCACGGTGGTGCAGCTGACGGGCGTGTACGACGCCGGGACCGCCGAGCGCGGCTCGGTCGAGGCGGTGCGGCGCGCCGCCCAGGTGTCGGGCGGGGACGCCCACCCCATCTACGCGCCGATGCTGCTGCCCGACGCGGCCACCGCGGCCGCGCTGCGCAACCAGACCGGGATCGCCCGCGCCTTCGAGTACTTCGACAAGGTGACGGTCGCCTGTGTCTCCATCGGCTCCTGGGAGCCGGGCATCTCCACGGTGCACGACATGCTCAGCGACGAGGAGCGCGCCCACTACGCCTCGCTCGGCGTCGCCGCCGAGATGTCGGCGCACCTCTTCGACACCGAGGGCCGCCGGGTCGGCCGTGACCTCGGCGAGCGCTGCATCACCGTCGAGGCCGACCGGCTGCGGCGGATCCCCGAGGTCGTCGCCATCGCGGGCGGACAGCGGAAGGCGGCCGCCATCGACGCGGTGCTGCGCTCCGGGCTCGTCACCAGCCTGGTGACCGACACCTCGGCCGCGGACTATCTGATGACGGCGGGACCGACACCCCGCCCGGCCCTCAACCGGGCGGACCCGGACGGGCCCTGAGGGCTTCATGGGGAGCGCTTCTTCTTACGGCGCGCTTCCTTCGTACGACGCGCCTTCAGGGGGCGGTCGTGTCAGCATCGACGTCATGCTGCCGCGGTCCGTCCCCCGGGTGTTCGTGGGGCTTTTCCTGTGCCTCGGAGTGCTGCTGACGGGCTGCTCGGCCACGGACACCAGTACGTCGTCGGCCGCGTCGCCGGCCGTCTCGGCCCCGTCCTGGGCCGGCGCCATGCGTACCGTCCCCGCGTCCCGGCTCCCCGCCGAGGCCCGTGCCACCCTCGCCCTCATCGACAAGGGCGGCCCCTTCCCGTACGCCAGGGACGGCGTCGTCTTCGGGAACTTCGAGCGGCTGCTGCCGCGGCAACCGCGCGGCTATTACCACGAGTACACGGTCAAAACACCCGGCGAGCGCGATCGCGGGGCCCGGCGCATTGTCACCGGGCAGGGTGGCGAGATCTACTACAGCGATGATCACTACAAGTCGTTCAGGGCGGTGCTGAGATGACTCACGGGCCCTTCGCGGACGTCTGTCGCGCGGCGGGATGGCAGGTCACCGAACTCGATCTCACCGGGGTCAGGGACAAGCGCGGCTTCATGGAGCGCTGTGCCCGCGCCCTCGACCTGCCCGACTGGTTCGGCCGGAACTGGGACGCGCTCGCGGACGTCCTGGGGGACCCGGACTTCGGGCCCGCGACTCCGGGCAGACTGCTCGTGGTGACCGGCTGGCGGCCCTACGCCCTGGGACGGCCCGACGAGTGGGAGATCGCCCAGGAGGTGCTGGCGGCGGCCGCCGGGCACTACCAGGAGCACGACGCGACCCTGTCCGTGGTCCTTTCCCTTGGAGGATCCGACCAACTGCCCTCCGACCAGCCTGGATGATCTGTCCGGGCACCGCATACCGGCCGACATGGGACAATGAAGTACGTGCTCTTCCCCCTGGCAGACCTGTCCGGGGGCCACCTCTGAACGACTGGGATGTGCAGCACGTGCGTTTCCTCAACGACATCCAGCCCCCGTACGACCTGACGTACGACGACGTCTTCATGGTGCCCAGCCGCTCCGCGGTGGGCTCGCGTCAGGGCGTGGACCTCAGCTCTCCGGACGGCACGGGCACCACCATCCCGCTCGTCGTCGCCAACATGACCGCCATCGCGGGCCGCAGGATGGCCGAGACCGTCGCCCGCCGCGGTGGCCTCGTGGTCATCCCGCAGGACATCCCGATCGAGGTCATCACCGAGGTCATCTCCTGGGTCAAGGGACGCCACCTGGTGCTCGACACCCCGATCGTCCTGGCCCCCCACCAGACCGTCGCCGACGCGCTGGCGCTGCTGAACAAGCGCGCCCACAACGCGGGCGTCGTCGTGGACGAGGACGGCCGCCCGGTCGGCGTGGTCACCGACACCGACCTGACCGGCGTGGACCGCTTCACACAGCTGTCCGAGGTCATGTCCCGGGACCTGCTGCTGCTCGACGCGGACATCGACCCGCGCGACGCGTTCAACAAGCTCGACCACGCCAACCGCCGCTACGCCCCCGCGGTGGACGCGAACGGCAAGCTCGCCGGCATCCTGACCCGCAAGGGCGCCCTGCGCGCCACGCTCTACACCCCCGCCACCGACGCGGACGGCAAGCTGCGCATCGCCGCCGCCGTGGGCATCAACGGCGACGTCGCGGGCAAGGCCAAGCAGCTCCTCGACGCGGGCGTCGACACGCTCGTCATCGACACGGCGCACGGTCACCAGGAGTCGATGATCAGCGCGGTCAGGACCGTGCGGGCGCTCGACCCTCAGGTGCCGATCGTCGCGGGCAACATCGTCGCCGCCGAGGGTGTGAAGGACCTCATCGAGGCGGGCGCGGACATCATCAAGGTCGGCGTCGGCCCCGGCGCCATGTGCACCACCCGGATGATGACCGGCGTCGGCCGGCCGCAGTTCTCTGCCGTCATGGAGTGTGCCGCCGAGGCGAAGAAGTACGGCAAGCACGTGTGGGCCGACGGCGGTGTCCGTCACCCGCGCGACGTCGCCATGGCGCTGGCCGCGGGTGCGTCCAACGTCATGATCGGCTCCTGGTTCGCCGGTACCTACGAGTCCCCGGGCGACCTCCAGCAGGACGCGAACGGGCGGCTCTACAAGGAGTCCTTCGGCATGGCGTCCGCGCGCGCGGTGCGCAACCGCACCAGCGAGGAGTCGGCGTACGACCGCGCCCGCAAGGCGCTGTTCGAGGAGGGCATCTCCACCTCGCGCATGTTCCTCGACCCGACCCGTCCGGGCGTCGAGGACCTGATCGACTCGATCATCGCGGGCGTCCGTTCGTCCTGCACCTACGCGGGCGCCAACTCCCTGGCGGAGTTCGCCGAGAACGCGATCGTCGGCATCCAGAGCGCGGCCGGCTACGCCGAGGGCAAGCCGCTGCACGCCAGCTGGAGCTGACGCGCTCTCCCGGCTCCTACGGCCCCCTCCTGACGTACGGCCCCTGTTCCCGCCGCCGGGAAAAGGGGCCGTACGTGCGTGCGGCGCTCGCTGGGCTCGGCCGGGCGAGTCAGCCTTCTTGACGTCACCCGGCCCGACGCGGTCGTCCGCAAGGCGGCGTACGGGCGGCGGGGCGGATGGGGTTCGACGAGGGGCCGCGCCGAGGCGCGGGGGATCGCGGGGGAACCCGACGAGGGCTGAACCCACCGTAACGCGGGCTCCGTGCCGGTCGGTTGGCGCCGAAGGCGGCGGTGCTGCGGTCAAGTCGGCTACGTATGGCGGCAGTTGAACGGTATGGGTGGGTCCGCCGGGTGCCGCGTTCGCGTGGCACCGTCCAGGGTGGCCCTCAACTCGCGCTGCGGCGCTGGGGAGTTCAAGCGCCGTCGTGCCGTCGTGCGGCCGCCATGACGCACCCCGTAGGAGCGCGGCGGCCCGTACGCGCCGTGCGCCCCGCCCGGCATCCCGGTCACGCACCTCCGCCCCCGGAGCGGGGTGGCACGAGGCCTCTCGGAAGGGATGCTTCCACCGCCCACGCCACGCGGGAAAAGGGCCCTGAAAGGAGCCTCGCGCAACCATCGAAAGGCTCCGCGCAACGAACATGCGCCGAGCTGCGATGAACGCAACGATCTTGCGGATATGCGCAAGGTTGCTGCATTACGCCCGTGAAGGCCGGGCTCATAGGGTCAAGCGCTGTACATAGGCGTGGCGGGGACCCCGCTCGGTGGGTTCCTGCTCGCAGGGGTGCCGCCGGTTCCCGCCGTCCCGAACCCGGCAGCGATGAAGGAGCCAGCGCGTGCTCGACCAAGGCGCACCCCCGCAGTCCCGCACCACATCCGCCCCACCGTCCCCTGGGGTCGGCGCGCGTCTCATGCGCCGCAAGCCTGTGGAACGCCTGGTCGCCGAGGGTGGCCAGGGCGAGGGAGGCACCCTGCGGCGCTCCCTCGGCCTCTGGCAGCTGACCATGATCAGCATCGGTGCCACGCTCGGCACCGGCATCTTCGTCGTCCTCGGCGAGGCCGTTCCCAAGGCCGGGCCCGCGGTCACCCTGTCCTTCGTGATCGCCGGTCTCACGGCGCTCTTCTCCGCCCTCTCGTACGCCGAGCTGGCGGGCACCATCCCGGTCTCCGGCTCCTCGTACTCGTATGCGTACGCAACGCTCGGCGAGCTGATCGCCTGGATCTGCGGCTGGTGTCTGGTCCTGGAGTACGGCGTCTCGGTCGCCGCCGTCGCGGTCGGCTGGGGCGAGTACCTCAACGAGCTGCTCGACGGGACCATCGGCGTCACCATCCCGGACGCGCTCTCCGCGCCGCCCGGCGACGGCGGCATCTTCAACCTGCCCGCACTGATCGTCGTGCTGCTCGCCATGGCCTTCCTGCTCGGTGGCGCGAAGGAGTCCGCACGCGCCAACACGATCATGGTGTGTGTGAAGATCGCCGCGCTGGTGCTGTTCTGCGCGATCGGCATCCAGGGCTTCCGCTCCGGCAACTACGAGCACTTCATGCCGCTCGGCATGGCGGGCGTCAGCGCCGCCGGTGCCACGCTCTTCTTCTCCTACATCGGCTTCGACGCCGCCTCCACCGCCGGTGAGGAGGCCAAGAACGCGCAGCGGGACCTGCCGCGCGCGATCATGCTCTCGCTGGTCATCGTGACGGCGCTGTACGTCGTGGTCGCGGCCGTCGCCGTGGGCGCGAAGCCCTGGCAGCGGTTCAACGACTCGGAGGCCGCGCTCGCCGCGATCATGAAGGACGTCACCGGTCAGACCTTCTGGGGCACGCTGCTGGCCGCCTGCGCCGTCATCGCCATCGCGAGTGTCGTCCTGACCGTGCTGTACGGCCAGACGCGCATCCTCTTCGCGATGTCCCGTGACGGCCTGGTGCCCAAGGTCTTCGCGCGGGTCGATCCGAAGAGCGGCTCCCCCCGCGCCAACACGGTGATCGTCTCGCTGTTCTGCGGTGTGCTCGCCGCCGCGATCCCGCTCGGCCAGCTCGCCGACGCCACCAGCATCGGTACGCTCTTCGCCTTCGCGCTGGTCAATGTCGCCGTCGTGGTGTTGCGCCGGACGCGCCCGGAGATGCGGCGCACTTTCCGGGTCCCGCTGTCGCCGGTGCTGCCCGCGATCGGCTTCGCCCTGTGCGTGTGGATGATGGGCAGCCTCTCCGCCGTCACCTGGGTGGTCTTCGGGGTCTGGATGGCCGTCGGGCTCGTGTTCTACTTCAGTTACGGCTATCGCCGGTCCCGTATGGCGACCGCGACGGCAGAGACATCCGGAGAACCCCTCGCAGGACCCCGCGCAGAAAAGTGAACCATCCGCAGTGCTGAACGATCTCGACGAACGCATCGTGCACGCCCTCGCCGAGGACGCCCGCCGTTCCTACGCCGACATCGGCCAACTGGTCGGCCTGTCCGCGCCGGCCGTGAAGCGCCGGGTGGACCGGTTGCGGGCGACCGGCGCCATCACCGGATTCACCGTGCGGGTGGACCCGGCGGCGCTCGGATGGGAGACCGAGGGGTTCGTCGAGATCTACTGCCGTCGCAACACCTCGCCGGAGACGATCCAGCGGGGTCTCGAGCGGTATCAGGAGGTCGTGGCCGCCTCCACCGTCACCGGGGAGGCGGATGCGGTCGTACAGGTATTCGCCTCGGACATGCGGCACTTCGAGCGGGTGCTCGAGCGGATCGCGGGGGAGCCGTTCGTGGAACGGACGAAGTCGGTGCTCGTCCTCTCGCCGCTCCTGCGGAGGTTTTCGTCCGGGTCGCCCACGTAGGCGGCTCTGGGATTCCTTCGCGGCCGCCGACTGTATGTGGCTGGTCGCGACCGTACCGCGGAGCCGCTCGGCGGCACAGCCTCGCGCCCCTTGGGGCGCTCCCGCTCACTCCGCCGTCTTGCGGGACAGCGCGTTGTTCCCGATCGAGTTGTGCACGCTGAAGCTCACGGCGTCCGAGCGGTAGCGGTCGTCCGACCACTCCACCGGGCGGCCCTCACGGGTGGTGGTGACCCGCCGGACCCGGAGCAGCGGGCTGGTGCGGCGGACCTCCAGCAGGTCGGCGTCCTGGGCGCCCGCCGCCACCGCGTCGATGACGTGCTCGCCGTACGCGAAGACCAGGCCGGTGTCCTCGAAGAGCCGCTGGGTGACCGAGGGGCACTCCGGCTCGATGGCCTCGACGGCGGGGGAGATCCAGTCCGCGTACACGGTCCGCTCCAGCAGGACCGGCTCGCCGTCCAGGCCGCGGACGCGCAGGACGTGCAACACCGGGGTTCTTTCGCGCAGTTGGAGTCGTACGGTGTCCTCCGCCGTCGCCGGACGGTACTCCTGTTCCACCACGTGACCCGTCGCCTCGCGGCCCATCGCGCGGGCCCACTGGGCGAAGCTGCGCAGTTCGGCGAAGCTCTGACTGCGGCGGCTGGCCAGGATCACCCGGCGCGCGCCCTGGCGCGAGCCGATCAGCCCCTCCGTGGTCAAAGCGGCGACGGCCTGGCGGACGGTGCCGCGCGAGACGCCGTAGTGCGCCGCGAGATCCGTCTCCGCGGGCAGCAGACTGCCGACCGTGTACTCCTCGCGGTCGATCGCCCGCCGCAGCTCGTCGGCGATCTCCTCGTGTCGCGCCGGCATGCTTCCCCTCTGATTCGACCACTGTGCACAGCGTGACCAGCCTAATCGAGAGCCGACGGCGATCGGCGCGAGCCGGAATTGTGCAGGGAATCGCGGGTCACGGTTTCGCCAATGTTTACGAATACGACACCATCGGCGGGCCTACTGGGGCCAACTTGTTCAGACAAGTTCTCCGTCCCGCCACACCCTCGTGCGTACTCCTGGAGAGACCGTGACCGTGTTCCTGCCGAGGACCGCCGTCCTCACCGGCGGCCTCGCCGTCGCCGCCGCGCTCGCCCTCAGCGCCTGTGGCGCCGCCCCCGACGACAAGGCGACCACCGCCAACGGCAAGAGCGCGGCCACCGCGACCTCGGCCGCGGACTTCGGCGGCCTCGACGCCCTGGCCAAGGCCGCCAAGAAGGAAGGCACGCTGCACGCCATCGCGCTGCCCCGCGACTGGGCCAACTACGGCGCCCTGATCGACGGCTTCACCAAGAAGTACGGCATCAAGGTCGACGTCGAGAACCCGGACGGCTCCAGCCAGGACGAGATCAACGCCGTGACGTCGCGGAAGGGCCAGTCCCGCACTCCGGACGTCCTCGACCTCGGCAGCTCCTTCGCGCTGAGCGCCGCCCAGCAGGGGCTGCTCGCGCCGTACAAGGTGGCCGGATTCGGCGACATCCCGGAGGGGCAGAAGGACCCGCAGGGCCGCTGGTTCAACGACTACGGCGGCTACATCTCCATCGGCTGCGACGCCAAGAAGGTCAAGGAGTGTCCGACGACCTTCAAGGACCTGCTCAAGCCGGAGTACAAGGGCCAGGTCGCGCTCAACGGCAACCCCACCAAGTCCGGTTCGGCCTTCGGCGGCGTCTACGCGGCCTCCCTCGCGAGCGGCGGTTCCTTCGACGACATCCAGCCCGGCCTCGACTTCTTCGCCAAGCTGAAGAAGAACGGCAACTACACGCCCGTCGAGTCGACCCCGGCCACCGTCGAGAAGGGCGAGACGCCGATCAGCATCGACTGGGACTACCTGAACGCCGGTTACGCCGACGAGTTCAAGTCCAAGGGCGTCGACTGGAAGGTCACCGTCCCGGCCGACGGTCAGTTCTCCCAGTACTACTCCCAGGCCATCAACAAGGACGCCCCGCACCCGGCGGCGGCCCGCCTGTGGCAGGAGTACCTCTACAGCGCCGAGGGCCAGAACCTCTGGCTCAAGGGGTACGCCCGCCCGGCCCTGATGACCGCGATGGAGAAGGCCGGCACGCTCGACAAGACCGCCGCCGCCAAGCTCCCCGCGGTCTCGGGCACGCCGAGCTTCCCGACCGAGGCCCAGCAGAGCAAGGCCAAGGGCGTCCTCGCCCAGGGCTGGGGCAAGGCCGTCTCCGGATGACCAGCGTCCTCACCGAGGCCCCGGCCGACGTGGCGCCCGCCGCTGCTTCACCGCAGCGGCGGCGCCGCCGCGCCCCCGGCTGGCTCGCCGTCGTCCCGCTGCTCGCCTTCGTGGCCGTCGCCTTCGGGATCCCCGCCCTCGCCATGCTGAACGGCGCCTTCACCGTCAAGGACCCGGCGACCGGCGCCACTTCGTACACCACGGCCAATCTGACCGGCTCGCTGAAGGGCGCGTACCTCACCGCCCTGATCGGCAGCGTCAAGCTCTCCGCCGTCTCCGCCGGCATCGCGACCGTCCTCGGACTGCCGCTCGCCCAGGTGGTGGTGACCTCCCGCTTCCGCGCGCTGCGCGAGGCCGTGCTCACCGCGTCCGGCGTCCTCGCCAACTTCGGTGGCGTCCCCCTGGCGTTCGCCTTCGTCGCCACCCTCGGAAACTCCGGTGTCCTCACCCAGCACCTGGGACTGAAGGACGCCGGCTGGAACCTCTACAGCTTCTGGGGTCTGGTCATCGTCTACCTGTACTTCCTGATCCCGCTGATGGTCCTCACCATCACGCCCGCCCTGGAGGGCCTGCGCTCCCAGTGGCGCGAGGCCGCGCAGAACAACGGCGCCACCGGGGTCCAGTACTGGCGGCACGTCGCCCTCCCCGTCCTCGCGCCCTCGCTGCTCGGCGGGCTCGTGCTGCTCTTCGGCAGCTCCTTCGCCGCGTACGCCACCGCGGCGGCCATGGTGGGCAGCGCGGTCCCGCTGGTCACCCTGCAGATCGCCGACGCCATCTCCGGCAACGTGCTGGTCGGCCAGGAGAACGTGGCGCTCGCCCTCAGCCTCGACATGGTCCTCATCGCGGGCCTGGTCATGGCCGTGTACCTGCCCCTGCAACGACGGAGTGCGCGATGGCTCGCCTGAACCTGTGGCGCTGGGTCGTCCTCGGCTGCGCCGCGCTGTACTTCCTGGTCCCGCTCGCCGCGTCCGTGATCTTCACGGTCGACGTGCCCGGCCAGGGCGTCACGTTCGATGCGTACAGCCAGATCGTCTCCACCGACGGCTTCGTCTCCAGCCTGCTGCTCTCGCTGGAACTCGCCGCCGCCACCATCGCCGTGGTGCTGCTGCTGATGGTGCCCGCGATGGTCGCCCTGCGGCTGAGCGCGCCCAAACTGCGGCCGGTGGTCGAGGTGGTCTGCTCGCTGCCCCTGGTCGTCCCGCCGATCGCGTTCGTCGCCGGAATCGCCACCGTGCTGAAGTGGGGCCCCGAACACCTCTCGCGCACCCCCCTGTTCCAGACGTTCGTGGCCATCCAGAACCCCGACTTCCCGTTCGTGCTCGTCCTCGCCTACGTCGTGATGGCGCTGCCGTTCGTGTACCGGGCGCTGGACGCGGGGCTGCGCGCCGTCGACGTACGCACCCTCGTCGAGGCCGCCCGCAGCTGCGGCGCGGGCTGGCCGCAGGCGCTGGTCCGGGTCGTCCTGCCCAATCTGCGCGGCGCGCTGCTCAACGCCTCCTTCCTCACACTCGCCCTGGTCCTCGGCGAGTTCACCGTCGCCCAGCTGCTGGGCTTCCAGCCGTTCGCCGTGTGGATCTACAGCGTCGGCGGCTCGCAGGCCCAGCTCTCCGTCGCCGTCTCCGTGCTCAGCCTGCTCGTCACCTGGGCACTGCTCCTCTCGCTCGCCGGGCTCGGCGGGCGCTCCCGTACCGCTCCCCGGGGATGAACACATGACCGTCACCACGCTCGAGAAGGCCACTGACGCCAAGGCCGCCACCGTTGAATTCCGGGGACTGCGCCGGGAGTTCGGCCCGACCGTCGCCCTCGACGGGCTGGACCTGACCGTCCGGCCCGGCGAACTGCTGGCCCTGCTCGGCCCGTCCGGCTGCGGCAAGACCACCGCGCTGCGCATGCTCGCCGGGTTCGAACACCCCGACTCCGGCGAGGTGCTGGTCGACGGCGAGGACGTCACGCGCGTCCCGGCGCACCGCCGCGACGCCGGGATGGTCTTCCAGTCCTACAGCCTCTTCCCGCACCTCAGCGCCCTCGACAACGTCGCCTTCGGACTGCGGATGCGCAAGGTGCGGACGGCCGAACGGCGCTCCCGGGCCGCCGAGTTGCTCGACCTCGTGGGACTGGCAGACAAGGGCGAGCGCTTCCCGCACCAGCTCTCCGGCGGCCAGCAGCAGCGCATCGCGCTCGCTCGCGCCCTCGCCCTGCGGCCGCGCGTACTGCTCCTCGACGAACCGCTCTCCGCGCTCGACGCCAAGGTGCGGCTCACCCTCCGCGAGGAGATCCGCCGCCTCCAGCAGGAACTCGGCATCACCACCCTGTTCGTGACGCACGATCAGGAGGAGGCGCTGTCCATGGCGGACCGGGTCGCGGTCATGCGGGCCGGACGGCTCGAACAGTGCGCCGCTCCCGCCGAGTTGTACGGGCGGCCCGCCACCGCCTTCGTCGCCGAGTTCGTCGGCACGATGAGCCGGATTCCAGGACAACTGGACTCCGATGTGGTCGAGGTGCTCGGTCAGCGGCTGCCGGTGGACGGCGACGCGCCCGCCGTGAGGGAGGTGGATGTGCTCGTACGGCCCGAGGCGGTGCGGGTGCGTTCGGACGACGCCGGTGACGCGCGCGTCGTGGCCACCGCGTTCCTCGGGGCGGCGACCCGGGTCACCGTACGGCTCCCCGACGGCACCGAGGTCAAGGCCGACCTGCCCACACACGAGGCCGCGACGCTCGGATCGGGTGCCGCCGTGACGGTGAGCCTGCCGGAGCGGCCGGTGCTGGTTGCCGAGCGCGTGAGCTGACCCTCGCCGTCGGGCGCGTGAGCTGACCTTCGCCGTCGGGCGCGTGAGCCGGCCCTTGCCGTCGGGCGCCTGCGCTGACCCGCCGTCGAGCGCGTGAACGGGCCCCCGCCGTCGACGCCGTGGCCGGCTCCTGCTGTCGGGCACATGGGCCGGCCCGGGCGGTCGAGCGCGTGCGCTGCCCTGTGCCGAGCGTGCGAGCCGACCTCTGCCGAGCGTGCGCGTCGACCTCCGCCAAGCGTGCGTGCCGACCCGCGCCGTCGAGCGCGTGCGCTGCCCTCAGCCGGGCGTGCGCACCGGCCCCGCGGTCGAGCGCGTGCGCTTGCCCCCAGCCGAGCGTGCGCACCGGCCCCTGCCGGCGAGCGCGCACCGGACACACCCCCACTGACGAAAGAGAGTGCCGTGACCCACCGCACCCCCACCCGCCAACTCTCCCTCCAGGCCGTCCTGTTCGACATGGACGGCACCCTCGTGGACACCGAGCGGCTGTGGTGGGAGGCGGTGGAGCAGGTGGCCGACGGGCTCGGGCGCCGGCTGACCGGGGCCGACCAGCCGGAGGTGCTCGGGCGGCCCGTCGAGTACACCGCCGCATGGCTGAGCGGGATCGCGGGCGGCCCGGCCGAGGAGATCGCCGCCGAGCTGCACCGGGAGTTCGCGGCACGCGTCCGCACCGGCGTCGTGCCTCGCCCGGGAGCGCTGCGACTCCTCCAGGAGCTGGCACGCGAGGGCGTCCCCACCGCCCTCGTCACCGCATCGCCGCGCGCGGTCGCCGACACCGTCCTGGAGGCCCTCGGCGCCGAGCACTTCGCCGTCTCCGTCACCGCCGACGACACCGCCCGCACCAAGCCCGCCCCCGACCCCTACCTCGCCGCCAGTCGCGCGCTCGGCGTGGAGCCCGCCGCGTGCGTCGCCGTCGAGGACACCCAGACCGGTGTCAGCTCCGCCGAGGCGGCGGGCTGCGCCGTCCTCGCGGTGCCCTCCCTCGCGCCGATCGCCCCCGCGGCCGGCCGTACCGTCCTCGCCAGCCTGGAGGAGGTGACCACGGCCCGGCTGCGGGCCATGGTCGCGCCCCGCCGGCTGCGGGTGATGAGCTGGAACCTCTGGTACGGCGGCACCAAGGTCGACGACCACCGGGAGAAGCAGCTCAAGGTCATCGCGGAGACGGGCGCGGACGTGGTCGGCCTCCAGGAGACATACGGGACCTCGGCACAGGAGCTCGCCGAAGCGCTCGGCTGGCACCACCACCGGGCGGGCGAGAACCTCGGCGTCATCAGCCGCTACCCGATCACCGCCCGGTTCGGCGACCCGGACGTCGGCTTCTACGGGGGGACCGGCGTACGGATCCGGCTCGACAGCGGCCAGGAGGTGGACGTCTGGAGCGCCCACCTCGACTACACGCCGTACGGCCCGTACGAGGCCGCCTTCGACCGGCTCCCGGCGGACGAGCTGATCGCCCACGAGGCCGTACGGCTGGAACAGATGCGGGAGATCCTCCGGCGGATCGCCGAGTCCGCCGCCGAAGCCACTCCCGTCGTGCTCGTCGGGGACTTCAACGCTCCCTCGCACCTGGACCGGCCCGACGTCGAGTGGCCCGTGACCAAGGCCGCCGAGGACGCGGGGCTGCGCGACTCCTACCGGGAGGCCCACCCCGACCCCGTACGCGATCCAGGGCACACCTGGTCGCCGGTCCACGCGGAGCACGAGGACGGCAGCGGGCGGCCCGAGCCCCAGGACCGGATCGACTTCGTCCTGCACCGGGGCCTCCGTGTGGCCGAGTCCCGCACATTCGTCAGCGGCACCCCGCGCCCCTGGCCCGATGTCGCCGGCAACGACTGGCCCTCGGACCACGCCGCGGTCGTCACCACCTTCACCGTGCCCCACGCCGACTGACCGGGCACGTCCGCGGAGGGGGGCTCTCCCACATATTGAACCGAGAGTCAGTACAGGAAGTCATTGCGGTCCGGGTGTGCCATCCCGTAGGTTGATCCGCGCTCGCTACCAGCGAGTAACGCCGATGGGTAACCACACGTCACCCGGCCACCCGACCGTCCTGCCGTCCTGGGGAGACCCATGCGCTGGCCCTTCGGCCGTCCCGCCACGATCCGTACGCGCATCGTGGCGCTCGCCCTCGCTCCGGTGATCGCCCTCATGGCGCTGTGGAGCTTCGCCATGGTGTCCGTCACCGGTGAACTGCGCGCGCTGGTCCGGGTCCAAGGGGTGTACGACGACTTCGGCACACCGGTCGACACGGCGGTCGGCCAGATCCAGATCGAACGGCGGCTCGCGGCAGCCTACTTGGGGGCGGACCACGGTACGGCGGCCGCCCTCGACCTGATGGAGCAGCAGCGCCGCACCGACCGCGCCGTGACCGCCCTGCGGGACGCCGTCCGGGACGGGGACCGCGGCCGGCTCTCCGATCGGCAGCGGCAGGTGCTCGACGCCATGGTCCACTCCGTCGACGGCCTTGAGGGGCTGCGGGAGCGCGTGCTGTCCCGCCACATCTCCTGGGACCGGGCCGTCGGCGAGTACAGCGCCCTCGTGGAACCGGGCTTCGACGTCCAGTCCGCGCTCACCGCGCTCCAGGCCGGACAGCTGGCGCGCGAGGCCCAGGTCGTCATCGAGCTGGTGCGGGTGCGGGAGTTCGTGTCGCGCGAGGACGCCCTCGTCGCCGGGGCGCGGGCCGCCGGATCGCTCACCGACCGCCAGTACGACACACTCACCGCGACGATCGAGGACCGCCGGATCTTCGAGCGGACGTATGTGCCCGACCTCCCCGCCGACTCGCGCGCACTCTTCGAGGAGTTCCAACGCGGCGACACCTACCGGGAGCTGACCCGGGGCGAGGACGCTCTGCTGCGGGCCGGCGCGCAGCGTGCGGGCGAGGCCGTCGCGGCCCGCTCCTGGCGCACCACCACCGACCGGGCCGTCCAGCGCTACATGCGGCTGTGCACACGGGCGGCCGTCAACTCCGCCGAGCGCGGGCGGACGTTCGCCTACCGGGAGTTGGCCAAGGCCGCGATCGTCGGAGTGCTCGGACTCGCCGCCGTGGCGCTGTCCCTGTGGTTCGCCGTGCGCGGTGCCCGGCGTATCTCGCGCCGTCTGGAGACGCTGCGGGACGCCGCCGACCTGCTGAGCAGCCGCCAACTACCGGACGTCATGCGACGGTTGAGCGCGGGCGAGGAGGTGGACGCCGTCACCGAGGCACCACCCCTGGCCGACGGGGAGGCGGGCGCCGACGAGATCGGCCAGGTCGGCAGGTCCTTCAACGCCGCCCGCCTCGCGGCCGTCGAGGCCGCCGTCCGACAGGCCACCCTGCGTCGCGGGCTGTTCGCCGTCCTCCTCAACATCGCCCGCCGCAACCAGGCCCTCGTGCACCGCCAGCTCAAGCTCGTCGACACGCTGGAGCGGCGCACCAGCGACCCGGACGTCCTGGACGACCTGTTCCGGATCGACCACCTCACCACCCGTATGCGGCGCCACGCGGAGAGCCTGATCATCCTCTCCGGCGCGGCGCCCGGCCGCCGATGGCGACGGCCCGTGCCCCTCGCCGACGTGGTGTCCTCCGCGGTGAGCGAGATCGAGGAGTACGCGCGCGTCGAGATCCCGCCGCTGCCTCAGGTGGGCGTCGCGGCGGACGCCGTCGCCGACGTCGCCCATCTGATCGCCGAACTCGTCGAGAACGCCACCGTGTTCTCGCCGCCGCACACCCAGGTCACCCTGCGCACCGGGCGGGCCGGGGGCGGGTTCGTCCTGGAGATCGACGACCGGGGGCTCGGGCTCGGGCCCGAGCAGATCGAGGAAGCACACCGCACCCTCACCAGTCCGGACGACTTCGACCCCACCCGGCACGACCGGCTGGGGCTGTACGTGGTGGGGCGGCTCGCCGCACGGCACGGCATCGAGGTCACGCTGTGCGGGTCGCCGTACGGCGGTACGACGGCGGTGGTGCTGCTGCCGGAGGCGGTCCTCGCGCCGGTGGAGCCCGAGCGGCCGGAGCCGACGGCGGAAGCCGTGGCGGACACCGACCGGCGTGCGCGGCCCTCCCGGAGGGGGACAGCGGTCCTCCAGGAGAGGCGGACGGACCAGAGGGAGCTGGAGCGGGAACAGGACCGGGAACGGGGCCGGGAACAGGAGCCGGAGCAGGAGCGGGGCGCGAACCCCACGCCGGAAGGCGGCCCGGCTTCGGGTTCGCCCGCCCTGCCCACCCGCGTCCGCCAGGCCTCCCTCACCCCCGAACTGCGCACCGAGAGCCCGGCCGCCGATGAGACACCGGAGCGCGAGCTCACCCCCGAGGAGGTCGGCGCGGTCTTCGCCGCCTTTCAGCGCGGCCTCGACAGGGGTCGTAGGGGCCTGTCCGCGGAAGCCGGCGCCGCGCAGAGAACCGATACCGAGGAAGGGAGGGACGCCGACGATGCGCCCTGACCAGGACCGCGAGCACCCCGCCCAGGACTCCGAGACGCCGGGCACCACCGCCGAACCGTCCGGCGCCACTGCCGAACCGCCGGGCACCACCGACGAACCGCCCGGCACGGAGCTCGGCTGGCTGCTCGACGACCTCGTGGCCAGAACCGACCACGTCTGCCAGGCCGTGCTCCTCACCGCCGACGGGCTTGCGCTGAGCTGCTCGGACGGCATGCGGAGAGCGGACATCGAGCACCTCGCGGCCGTCTGCTCCGGCTTCCACAGCCTCGCCCGTTCGGCCGGTGAGCGCTTCGACGCGGGCAAGGTGCGCCAGACCATGGTGATGCTCGACGACGGCTATCTCTTCATCACCCCGGCAGGCCACGGCAGTCGGCTGGCCGTCCTGAGCGAGGTGCAGACAGACGTCGGACAGCTCGCCCACGAGATGGCCCTGCTCGTCCGCCGCGTCGGCCGCCACATGGCCGCGGCCGTACGGTCGGCCGCCGACCCCGCGGGCCCCTGATCCGCCCGTGCCCGACGACCACTGGTACGAGGACGAGACCGGGTCGATGGTGCGGCCCTACACCGTGACAGGGGGCCGGACCCGCCCCTCGGACCGGCACACGATCGATCTGATGTCGCAGGTCACGGCCCTGGAGACGGACCGTGAGCGGCGCCCGGGCGTGGATCACGCCCGGGCTGCCCTGCTCGACTCGGTGCGTCGCGGACCCCGGCCGGTCGTGGAGCTCGCCGCGGACGCCGACCTGCCCCTGACCGTCGTCCGGGTGCTGCTCGGCGACCTGGCCGAGGCCGGTCTGGTGCGCATCGACACTCCACGGCGGACGGCGCCGGGCGGACCGGCGGCCGACCCGGAGCTGCTGCGCGAGATCGTGGAGCGCCTGCGCGAGCTGTGAGGACGCGGCACCCGAGCCGCGCACCGGCCACGCGCACCGGCCGTGCGACTCCGAGCCGCGCGCACCCGAGCCGCCCGCATCCGAGCCTTGCGCACCGGCCGCCCGCCCCCGAGCCGCGCCCGCCCCCGAGCCGCGCACATCAGGCCGCGCGCACTAGAAGGCGGGCTGCCAGGGCAGCACCGTGAAGTCGCCCGTGCCCTGTTTCACCTTCTCGAAGGGGGCCGAGCTCACGCACTTGGGCAGGTCCTTGGTCTCGACGGGGTTGCCCGTCGAGGCCCAGCTGTAGCCCAGCCGGTCGTGGTGCCCGAGGTCGTGGACCGTGATCCCGACCCTTTTGCCCTTCGCGCCCGGCAGGTCGGAGTCGGTGACCACGCCGGACACGACGGCGACCCTGCCACCGGTGACCAGGCAGTCGACCGTGGCCTTCGCCCAGGCCCCGTCGCCATGGGCGTAGTGGCTCCACTCGAAGGTGCCGGTCGCCTTCTGCGGGTCGTCGTTGTCCCGCGCCGCCAGGTGGGCGTCGAAGGAGAAGGTGATGTCGTCCCCGGCGGATCGGTACAGCTTGGCGGTGCCGGTGAGCGCGGCGGCCTCCCGCCTCTCCTGTTGCCCGGTGCCGTACGCGGCGGCGGATCCGGCCGCCCCGGCACAGAGCAGCACGGCGGCGCCGAGCGCGAGGACCTTCGTACGACGGTTGAGGCGGCTCATGAGGGCCCTTTCTCCAGGTGAAACGGACAGTCACCACTGTTCCGCCGGCGCCCCGCGGGCACATCGTGCCGGGGGCGTCACCGCCCTCCGCCGTCCGGCGGGGACCACGCCTGTGACCTGCGCCTCAAGGGGGACCGGGGCTACGTCTGAGGGTGCGCAACGAATCGCCGCCGGGACCCGGGGGCACGCAACGATTCGTTCAGTGGCACGCAACGGGTTCTTCTTGTCCGGCCGAGCCCGTCGCCCGTACCGTCTAACTGGCCCCTCAAACCCCTCCGTACCGGTGAGGAACACGCATGCGCACAGCCCTGCTCCAGAGCTCCGGCCGCCCCGGCTCGGTCGTCGAGAACCTGAAGGTGCTCGACGAGGCCGCGGGCCGTGCCGCCGCCGCGGGTGCCGGGCTGCTCGTGGCGCCGGAGATGTTCCTGACCGGGTACGCGATCGGCGACGACATCGCCCGGCTCGCCGAGCCGGCCGACGGTGACTCCGCCGACGCGATCGCCGAGATCGCCGCCCGGCACGGTGTCGCCGTCGCCTACGGCTACCCCGAGCGCGCGGGCGAGCAGGTCTACAACTCGGCCCAGCTGATCGACGCCGACGGCACGCGCCTTGCGAACTACCGCAAGACCCACCTCTTCGGCTGCTTCGAGCGCGACCACTTCACCCCCGGCGAGCAGCCGGTCGTCCAGGCCGAGCTCGGCGGACTGCGGGTCGGCCTCATGATCTGCTACGACGTCGAGTTCCCGGAGAACGTCCGCGCGCACGCCGTCGCCGGCACCGACCTCCTCGTCGTGCCGACCGCGCAGATGCACCCGTTCCAGTTCGTCGCCGAGTCCGTCGTCCCGGTGCGCGCCTTCGAGAACCAGATGTACGTCGCGTACGTCAACCGGGTCGGTCAGGAAGGGGAGTTCGAGTTCGTCGGGCTCTCCACGCTGGCCGGACCCGACGGGGTCGCGCGGGCCCGTGCGGGCCGCGGTGAGGACCTGGTCCTCGCCGACGCCGACCCCGCCTTCCTCGCGGCCTCGCGCGAGGCGAACCCGTATCTGAAGGACCGCCGCCCCGGCCTCTACGGGTCCCTCATCTGAACCCCTCTCAGACCTCCCCCTGTCTTTCCGCAGTCTTTCCGCGCAAGGAGTCCGTACCCCATGACGTCCACGGTGCCCAACGCCGTCCAGCACGCCGACGTGCAGCAGCCGCCGATCACCATGTTCGGGCCGGACTTCCCCTACGCGTACGACGACTTCCTCGCGCACCCCGCGGGCCTCGGCCAGATACCCGCGACCGAGCACGGCACCGAGGTCGCGGTCATCGGCGGCGGCCTGTCCGGCATCGTGGCCGCCTACGAGCTGATGAAGATGGGCCTCAAGCCCGTCGTCTACGAGGCCGACGAGATCGGTGGCCGCCTGCGGACCGTGGGCTTCGAGGGGTGCGACCCGTCCCTCACCGCCGAGATGGGCGCCATGCGCTTCCCGCCCTCCTCCACCGCCCTCCAGCACTACATCGACCTGGTGGGACTGGAGACCCGGCCGTTCCCGAACCCGCTCGCCGAGTCGACGCCCTCGACGGTCGTCGACCTCAAGGGCGAGTCGCACTACGCGACCACCGTCGACGACCTGCCGCAGGTCTACCGCGACGTGATGAACGCGTGGAACGCCTGCCTCGAAGAGGGCGCCGACTTCTCGGACATGAACCAGGCCATGCGCGAGCGCGATGTCCCGCGCATCCGCGAGATCTGGGCGAAGCTCGTCGAGAAGCTCGACAACCAGACCTTCTACGGCTTCCTCTGCGACTCGGAGTCCTTCAAGTCCTTCCGGCACCGCGAGATCTTCGGCCAGGTCGGCTTCGGCACCGGCGGCTGGGACACCGACTTCCCGAACTCCATCCTGGAGATCCTGCGCGTCGTCTACACCGAGGCCGACGACCACCACCGCGGCATCGTCGGCGGCTCCCAGCAGCTCCCGCTGCGCCTGTGGGAGCGCGAGCCGGAGAAGATCGTGCACTGGGCGTACGGCACCTCGCTCGCGAAGCTGCACGACGGTGCCCCGCGCCCGGCCGTGACCCGGCTGCACCGCACCGCCGGCAACCAGATCACGGTCACCGACGCGAACGGCGACATCCGTACCTTCAAGGCGGCCATCTTCACCGCCCAGTCCTGGATGCTGCTCTCGAAGATCGCCTGCGACGACTCGCTCTTCCCGATCGACCACTGGACCGCCATCGAGCGGACCCACTACATGGAGAGCTCCAAGCTCTTCGTTCCCGTCGACCGGCCTTTCTGGCTGGACAAGGACGAGGAGACGGGCCGTGACGTCATGTCGATGACGCTCACCGACCGGATGACCCGCGGCACCTATCTCCTGGACGACGGACCGGACAAGCCCGCCGTCATCTGCCTCTCCTACACCTGGTGCGACGACAGCCTGAAGTGGCTGCCACTGTCCGCGAACGAGCGGATGGAGGTCATGCTGAAGTCGCTCGGCGAGATCTACCCGAAGGTCGACATCAGGAAGCACATCATCGGCAACCCGGTGACCGTGTCCTGGGAGAACGAGCCCTACTTCATGGGCGCGTTCAAGGCCAACCTGCCGGGTCACTACCGCTACCAGCGGCGCCTGTTCACCCACTTCATGCAGGACGCGCTGCCCGAGGACAAGCGGGCCATCTTCCTCGCGGGCGACGACATCTCCTGGACGGCCGGGTGGGCCGAGGGCGCCGTGCAGACCGCGCTGAACGCGGTCTGGGGCGTCATGCACCAGCTGGGCGGGGAGACCGACCCGACCAACCCCGGGCCCGGCGACGTCTACGACGAGATCGCGCCGGTGGAGCTGCCCGAGGACTGAGGCCGGGTCGGGTCTCCCTCGGGGTTCAGACCCCGGCCGCCCGCGCCGCCGTGTACACCTCGGCGGCCACGTCCTTGAGCTCCTCCGCGTCCCGCACGGAGCTCTGCAGGTCGAGGAGGATCTCGTCGAGGCCGACCTCGGCGTGGGCCGCGAGGTCCTCCACGATCTGGGTGACGTCGCCCTGGAACGGGCGGCGGTCCGCGCCGTCGTAGGCCTTCGGCGAGTACTGCGCGTTGGTCCGCAGCACCGTCTGGAGCGGATCCGTGCGACCGCGCTCCGCCGCGAAGTCCTGCAACTCGCGCCACTGCGCCGCCAGTTGTTCGGCGCCCAGGCCCACCGGCAGCCAGCCGTCGGCCTTGTCGACGAGCCGCCGCCGGGCCTTCGGGGTGCTCGCCGCCAGCAGGATCGGGATCGGCCGGGCGGGCTTGGGGCCGACCGCGGCCGACGCGATCTTGGTGAGCCTGCCGTCGTACACCACCGGGTCGGGGCCCCAGACCGCTCGGCACACCTCGATCACCTCGTCCAGGACCTGGCCGCGCTCCTCGAAGGGCCGCACCGCCGCCGCCGCGAACTCGTCGAACGACCAGCCGGTGCCCAGGCCCGCGACGACGCGGCCGCCGCTAGCCGCGTCGAGCGTGGCGAGGGTCTTGGCGAGCTGGAAGGGCACATGCAGCGGGGCGATCAGCACGCTGCTGCCGAGCCGGGCCCGCTCGGTGGCCGCCGCCGCGAGGGTCAGGGTCACGAGAGGCTCGGCGACCCCGCGGTACGACTCGGGCCAGGGCAGTCCCTCGATGCCGTACAGACCCTGCGTCGCGGGGTCCGGGAACAGGGCGCGCTCGAAGACCCACAGGCTTTCGTACCCGGTCCGCTCGGCCGCGCGGGCCACGTCGGGCACGTCCCGTCCGAGGTCGTACTGCTTCATCTGGGGGAGGCCGAGGCCGAGGCGTGTCGCCATACCTGTTTGCTCCTTCGCATCCGGGTGTGCTCATCGATCAACGTACAGCGATCCCACAGGAGTTCCGTCGACGACCGCGAGGCGTGGCCGGATCCGTCGACGACCGCGAGGTGTGGCCGGAACTCCTGTGGGACCGCGAGGCGTGACCGGATCCGTCGACGACCGCGAGGTGTGGCCGGATCTCCTGTGGGACCGCGAGGCGTGACCGGATCAGTCCGGCAACGGCGTGAGCAGCATCCGGCCGGCGAAGCCCACCGCCGCGTCGAGGCGGTGCGCGAACTCCTCCGCCAGGTCGGGGAGTCCGCGCAGAGCCCACAGGGCCCGCGCCGCCGACCAGGTCGCGTCGCGCGCCCGCTCCAGGCTCCAGGAACCGAGCAGATGGGTGAGCGGATCGGCGATCTGGAGCACATCGGGACCCGGCATCAGATCTTCGCGGATGCGCTCCTCCATCGACACGAGGAGGTCGCCCACGCGGTCGAACTCGTCCTCCAGATCGGCCGGTTCGCAGCGGAGCGTACGACAACTGTCCACGACGGCCAGCGCCAGATCGTGCCCGATGTGCGCGTTGATGCCCGCGAGCGCGAACTGCAGCGGACGTACACCCGGATGGCGGCGGAACTGCAGCAGAGGGCGCCAGCAGGCAGGCCCCCACCCCTCCTCGGCCACCGCCAGGTAGCGCTCCGCGAACCGCACGTCCAGCGTGATCGCGGCCTCGGGGTCCGGGAACGCCCCGGCGTCCAGGCACCGGTCGACCTCCTCGGTGACGGCGAGGTAGACACGGTTGAAGACCGCGACACCGTCCCGTTCGGGCAGGGTCGCGTCCAGGGTGCGCATACGGGAGACGACCGTGTCCACGGGTGTGAGGATCTGTGCCAACTGCGCCATGGGGGCAGGGTCCCAGTCCTAGGCTGGCCGGAGGGCCGCCGGGCCGGACGCTTCCCCAGAACGGGGGAACGCCAGCGTGGCGGGAGTGGGGGCAGTACGTGTCAGGCTTACGTGCCCAGCGGCTGGCCGCGCGCAGGGCCGACCGCAGGCGGGCGGTCCGGCGCGGCGCCATGCTCGCGGCGGCATCGGTCGTGGTCGTCGTCGGCACGGTGACCGGGATGATGTCCGCGCTCGACGACGGGCGCCCCGCCGACGACGCCAAACCGCTGGTGACCCGCTCGCCGACGCTCCAGCCGCTGCCGGCCCTGCCCACGTCCTCGGCGACCTCCGCCCCGCCGTCCGCCGCGCAGTCCGCCTCCTCGAAGTCGCGTCCGAAGCCCTCCGTGAGCGGAAGGAGGAAGCCGGAGGCCGTGGCCGCCCCCGCCCTGTACCGCCACCCCGACTCCCAGGTCCTCGACTGGGTCCAGGCCCATCCCGGCGACTTTCGGCGTGAGGTCATCGAGTCCCGGATAGCCGACCGCCCGGCCGCCGTCTGGTTCGGGGACTTCACGCCGTCCACCATCACCGCACGGGTCAGGGCGGTGACCTCGGCCGCCGCCGCCGAGGGCCGGGTCCCGGTCGTCGTGCCGTACGCCATTCCGCAGCGCGACTGCGGCGGCGCCTCGGACGGCGGGGCGCCCGGCCTCGCCGCGTACGACGGCTGGATCGACCGCTTCGCGGCGGGGCTCGGCGCCGGTGAGGTCATCGTCATCCTGGAGCCCGACGCGATCGCCCAGTCCGACTGTCTCACCGAGGGCCAACAGGCCGATCGCTTCGCCTCCCTGGCCCGGGCGGGCCGCGTTCTCAAGGCCGCGAACCCCAGGGCGCGGGTCTACTACGACGCCGGCCACTCCGACTGGAACCCGGTGGCCAAACAGGCCTCGCTGCTCGACCAGGCGGGCGCCGCCTCACCCGCCTCCTCCGACGGCATCTTCACCAACGTGTCCAATTTCCACCGTACGAGCGACGAGATCGGCTACGCCCGGCGGGTGCTGTCCGCGCTCCGCGGCCCCGCGAGCCTGGGCGCCGTCATCGACACCAGCCGGAACGGCAACGGCGCCCCGGCCGACGGCGAGTGGTGCGATCCGGCGGGCCGGAAGATCGGACAGGCGCCGACCCTGAGCACCGGAGAGGCCGGGATCGACGCCTATCTGTGGGTGAAGCTGCCGGGCGAGTCGGACGGCTGCAAGGGCACACCGGGGACCTTCTCGCCCGAGTACGCCTATGAGCTGGCGCGCTGAGAGTCCTCGTCGTACGAGGAGGTGCCCTCGTCGAGCAGCGGCTGCTGCGTCTTGAGGTGGGCGGGGGCCATCGCCCGCAGCGCGTGGTATCCGATGATCACGACGAGGGTGCCGAGGGCGATGCCGTTCAGCGAGAACGTGTCCGTGAACTTCAGCGTGACACCGCCGACGCCGATGATGATGCCCGCGGCGGCCGGTACCAGGTTCAGCGGGTTGCGCAGGTCGACCCGGGCGTTGAGCCAGATCTGGGCGCCGAGCAGGCCGATCATCCCGTAGAGGATGACGGTGATGCCGCCGAGCACGCCGCCCGGGATCGCGGCGACGATCGCGCCGAACTTGGGACAGAGGCCGAAGAGCAGCGCGAAACCGGCGGCGGCCCAGTAGGCGGCGGTCGAGTAGACGCGGGTCGCGGCCATCACGCCGATGTTCTCGGAGTACGTCGTGTTGGGCGGGCCGCCGACCGCCGTGGACAGCATCGAGGCGACGCCGTCCGCCGAGATCGCGGTGCCCAGCTTGTCGTCCAGCGGATCGCCGGTCATCTCGCCGACGGCCTTGACGTGCCCGGCGTTCTCGGCGACCAGCGCGATCACGACCGGCAGCGCGACGAGGATCGCCGACCACTGGAAGGACGGCCCGTGGAAGGACGGCAGACCGACCCAGTCGGCCTTGCCGACGCCGGAGAGATCCAGCCGCCAGTGGTCGGTGAGCTTGCCGCTCGCGTCCACCGAGTGGATCTTGCCGAAGATCCGGTCGGCGGCCCAGGAGATCCCGTACCCGAAGACCAGCCCCAGGAAGATCGCGATCCGTGACCAGAAACCGCGCAGGCAGACCAGGGCCAGACCGGTGAACGCCATCACCAGCAGCGCCGTCCACTGGTCCTGCGGCCAGTATGTGGACGCGGTCACCGGGGCGAGATTGAAGCCGATCAGCATGACGACCGCGCCGGTCACGATCGGCGGCATCGCGGCGTGGATGATTCGCGCCCCGAACCGCTGCACGGCGAGCCCCACCAGGAACAGCGCGACGCCGACCACGAAGACCGCGCCGGTCACGGTCGCGCTGGTGCCGCCCTGCGCCCGGATCACGGCCGCGACGCCCACGAAGGAGAGCGAGCAGCCCAGGTAGCTGGGCACCCGGCCGCGCGTCGCGAGCAGGAAGATGACCGTCGCGACGCCGGACATCATGATCGCGAGGTTGGGGTCGAGGCCCATGAGGACGGGCGCGACGAAGGACGCCCCGAACATGGCCACCACGTGCTGCGCCCCGAGCCCGATGGTGCGGGGCCAGGAGAGGCGTTCATCGGGGCGGACGACCGCTCCGGGGGCGGGCGTGTGCCCGTCGCCGTGCAGTTTCCAGCGCACGCCGAGGTCCATGGTGCGACTTCACTTTCTCTGTACGTGAATCTGTCCGGACCATTGTCAGGGGTAACCAGCCGCCCTACGCTCACACGGTCCTACTCATGAACTGCGTTCATATTCCTGATCGGAGTGCTCTATGAGTGCACGACCCCGTCTGGGCGTGCTCCTGGCGGCCGTGGTCGCCCTCGCGGCCGCCGTCGTTCCCTCCGCCGCCGCTCATGCCGCGCCGAAAGTCCCCAGAACCGCGGTCCTCGACGGCGTCCGGATGCAGCAGACCAAGCTCCGCCTCGATCGCGGCGATCCCCAACTCGCCAGGGCGGTCGCGAACGTGACGGCCCGCGCCGACAACTGGCTGGACCAGGGCCCCTGGACGGTCGTCGACAAGCCGAAGCCGGCCCCCGGCGGCGACGTCCACGACTACCTCAGCCAGGCCCCGTACTGGTGGCCCTCACAGCCCAGGACCGCCGACAACCCATGGGGCTGCCCCTACGTCCAGCGCGACGGCCAGCGCAATCCCGAGGTGGACACCGGCACCGACCGTCAGGACGTCGAGAAGGTCTTCGACTCGACCTACGACCTCTCGCTCGCCTGGTACTACACCGGCAAGAAGCAGTACGCGCAGAAGGCCGCCTCCGTCCTGCGCGCCTGGTTCCTCGCCCCGGACACCCGGATGAACCCGAATCTGGACCACGGGCAGTTCATCCCCTGCAAGTACGACGGCCGTGCCATCGGCATCATCGACTTCTCGCAGTCCTACACCAGCGTCCTGGACGCCATCGCGATCCTCGATACGGGCGCCCCCGGCTGGTCCAAGAGCGACCGCACCGCGATGCGCGCCTGGAACACCGACTTCCGCGACTGGCTGGTGAACAGCGACTTCGGCAAGGAGGAGGGGGCCGCCAAGAACAACCACGGCACCTTCTACGACATGCAGCTCGCCGCCCTGGCGTACGCGACCGGCGACCAGGACCTCGCCCGGCGGACCGTGCTGAACGCCCGGTCCCTGCGCATCGACCCGCAGATCGCCGCCGACGGCAGCCAGCCCCAGGAGCTGGCCCGCACCCGCAGCTGGCACTACTCGACCTTCGACCTCGTCGCGTACACCCGCCTCGCGGCCATCGGCCGGCACGTCGGCGTGAACCTCTGGTCGTACCAGGGGCCGGACGGGCAGAGCCTGTTCAAGGCGGTCGACTATCTGCTGCCCGCGGCGACGGGCGCCGAGCCGTGGAACCACCCGGAGCTGGAGTTCCACCGGTTCGCGGCGAGCGACGTCGTGCACGCGGCGGCCGACGCGGGGGACAAGGCGGCGCAGGCGGCGGTGCCGAAGCTCGAAACGCCGCCGGGCGGTGACCTGTGGGTCCTGCGGCCCGCCGCCGAGCAGCTGGACTCGATCGCCGGCTGACCTGCCCCGGAGACGCGGGGAAGCGCCAGGCCCGCGGGCCCGCACAGACAGGGGCTCCTGAGCGACCGCTTAGGATGGGATGACCCCACCGTCCCCTCCGGCACCTCAGGAGCCCCGCCCGTGACCGCCGAAGCGCCACCCGCCGCCCCCGTCCCCACCTACGGCAGCTCATCCCCGTCACCGTCCATTTCGACGACCTGGACGCCCTCGGGCTGCTGCACAACGCCCGCTACCCCGTGATGGTCGAGCGCGCCTGGACCGCACTGTGGAACGAGCGCGGCTTCGGCGGCTTCGAGGGCGACTGGGAGGCGGCCGGCGACTTCTGCAACGCCGTGAAGGAGCTGCGGATCAGCTACGAGGCTCCGGTCGACCGCCCGGGCGCGTACGCCGTCCACCTCTGGCTGGAGCGGCTCGGGAACACCGGACTGACGTACGGCTTCCGCTTCTGCTCGGCCGATGGCCTCGTGACGTACGCGCACGGCACCCGGGTGCTGGTCCGGCTCGACGCCGGGACACTGCGCCCCACGCCGTGGAGCGAGGGGTTCAGGGCCTTGGGTCGGGAACTGCTGCGTTCGCGGGGCTGACCTTCGGCCGGTTGCGGTCACCCGCGCGCAGCACGCCGGCGAACGCGACCAGCCCGCACGCCAGGACCGTGACAAGGCCGAACGACACCATCAGACTCGTCGCCTGGGCCAGTGTGCCGATCGCGCCCGGCGCGACCAGACCCGAGGTGTACGTGATGGTGGCGACGCCCGCGATCGCCTGACTCGGGTTGGGGCCGCTGCGGCCGGCGGCGGCGAAGCAGAGCGGCACGACGACCGCGATGCCGAGCCCCATCAGCGCGAACCCGCCCATGGCCGTCGCCGCGTTCCCGGCCACCACCACGAGCAGTCCGCCGAGCGCCGCGCAGAAGCCGCCGACGCGTACGGTGCGTACGGCGCCGAAGCGGTCCACGATCCGGTCGCCCGCGATCCGCGCGAGGGCCATGGTGAGCGTGAAGCCCGTCGTGCACGCCGCCGCGAGACCCGCCGACGCGGTCAGCCGGTCGCGCAGATAGACCGCGGACCAGTCCAGGCTCGCGCCCTCCGCGAACACCGCGCAGAACCCGACCGCGCCGATGAGCAGCGCCGACCGTGGCGGCAGGGTGAAGCGCGGCGGCGGCTCCTCGTCCTCGGTCGGCCTGATGTCCAGCACCCACTGGCAGGCGACCAGACCGAGGACGGTCAGCACCGCCGCCGCCAGCGCGTGGTGCAGGCGGGCGTCCGAGCCCAGATGCGCGGCGAGGGTGCCGGCCGCCGAGCCGATCAGCGCGCCCGCGCTCCACATGCCGTGCAGCCCCGACATGATCGACTTGTCGAGGCGGTTCTCCACCTCCACACCCAGGGCGTTCATCGCCACGTCCGCCATGCCCGCCGTGGCGCCGTAGGTGAAGAGCGCCAGGCACAGCGTGTACAGGTTGGGCGCCAGCGACGGCAGGATCAGGGCCAGGGTCCACAGCGACATCAGACCGCGCAGCGCCGTGCGGGCGCCGAAGGTGTGGCTGATCCGGCCCGCGAGCGGCATCGCGACGGACGCGCCGATCGCCGGGAACGCGAGCGCGATACCGAGCTGCCCCGCCCCCACCGACGCGTGGTCCTGGATCCAGGGCACGCGGGTCGCGAAGGACCCGGTGACCGCGCCGTGCACCGCGAACACGGCGGCCACGGCGTACCGTGCGCGCCTCAATCCGCGCATGTCGTAGACCACTTCACCCATGGTGCCGTTTCCCCTCCCGGACGTCCCTGCCCGTACTGCCGCCGTAAACTATCAGGAACCCTGCCTGATAAATAGCGGAATTGAGGCCGGGACACCGAGGGCCGATCGCCCCTGCTGATCTGGGAGGATCCCGGCATGCCCGCATCACCGAGCACCGCCCGGGCCATCAACGACCGGCTCGCCCTGCGCCTGCTCCAGCAGGAAGGCCCGTTGACGGCCGGGCAGTTGAAGCAGCTCACCGGCCTGTCCCGGCCCACGGTCGCCGACCTCGTCGAACGCCTCACGGCCGCCGGTCTGATCGCGGTGGTGGGGGAGTCGGGGGAGCAGCGGCGCGGCCCGAACGCGCGGTTGTACGGGATCGTCGCCGACCGGGCCCAGCTGGCCGCCCTCGACGTGCGCACCGAGAGCGTCTCCGTCGTCGTCGCCGACCTGCTCGGCGCGGAGCTCGCGCGGGCGTCGGTGCCCATCGCGGACGACACCGGGACGGGGTCCGCCGTCGAGCAGGCGGTCACCCTGGTGGAACGGACGGCCAAGGAGGCGGGGGCGGAGCGACTGCACACCGTCGGCATCGGGGCCCCCGGCCTCATCGACCCGGCCACCGGCGAACTCCGCGACTCCTCGGGCCTGCCCGAGTGGCACCGCCGGCTGGTCGCCGCCCTCCAGGAACGTCTGCCCGCCCGTGTGCTGGTCGAGAACGAGACGAACCTCGCCGCCCTGGCCGAACAGCGCGACGGCGCCGCGCGCGACCGCGACACGTTCGTGCTGCTGTGGCTGGGGCACGGGACCGGCGCCGCCGTGGTCCTCGACGGGCGGCTCCGGCGCGGGGCCTCCGGCGGCACCGGCGAGATCGGCTTCCTGCCCGTGCCGGGCACCTCCACCCTCCCCTCGGCGACGGACTGCGAGGGCGGGTTCCACTCGCTGGCGGGGGCGGCGGCTGTCGCCGGGCTCGCGGGGCGGTACGGCGTCGTGTCGGAGCCCGTCCCGCACGAACCGCATGCCGCGGCGCTGGTCAGATCGGCGGCAGCGGCCCCCGACGACCCCGGCTCGGTCCGCTTCCTCGACGCCCTCGCCGACCGCCTGGCGATCGGCGCCGCGTCCGTCATCGCGGTGCTCGACCCCGGCTGTGTCGTCCTGGGCGGCGAAGTCGGTCGGGCGGGCGGCGACGTACTCGCCGCGCGGGTCGCGGAACGGCTCGTCCGGATGTCGCCCCTGCCGACCGAGGTGCGCGCGAGCACCCTGGGCGGGGGCGCGGTACTGCGCGGCGCACTGCTGACGGCGCGGGACGGGGCGCAGGACGAACTCTTCGCACCGCCGTCGCGGTAGCCCCGTGGGGTGCGGCCCCGAAGGTTTCGCCCCCTCGGCCCCCACGGACCCCTCGGCCCGCTCGGCCCCCGCCGCCCCTGCCCTCCCCAAGCTCTCGGCTTCGCTCGAGCAGGGGGACCGCCATCGTCCCTGGGGCTGCCGCTCGCGGAAGCCGTGGTGGGACCCGGCGGCGGGGCAAGGGCCCTCCGTCACCGCCGCCGGGCCGATCTGGGGGCGGACTCGATGAGTCGCTCTGGGGGCGGATTCATGGAGCCGCTCTGGGGGCGGGCTCAACGAAGTGAGGCGGTGATCGCCGACCCTAAGAGGACTAGACCATAGCGTCAATAGGTATGGACCAACAGTAAGGGCTCCTGGCGAGGCGGGAGTTGGGCAACCGGGCACTGCCGGAGAAGTCCACCCCGATGGTCTGTGAGCCACCCCACAGACATTCGCCCGCATGGCTGTCGATCAGGCGTGGCACACTGGCCCTGTACCAGAAGCAGCGCACTCCGGGGTCGGTGAAATTCCGAACCGGCGGTTACAGTCCGCGACCCGGTCGCTTCCAGCGGCCGGTTGACCAGGTGAAATTCCTGGACCGACGGTTAAAGTCCGGATGGGAGGCAGTGCGCGGCGGGCGGGCATTCGTGCGCGCTGCCGTTTGTTGTGGCTTGTCCTGACGGGACGAGTCCCTCTCGGCGTCGCTCCCGGTGTCGTCGTCCGCTCATGCTGTCGTCATCGACAGGCCCCGGAGTCCGTGCCCTATGAGGCAGGAGGACCCGGGAAGTGTTCACCGGAATCGTCGAAGAGCTGGGTGAGGTCACCGCCGTCGAGAACCTCGACGACGCCTCGCGTTTCCGCCTGCGTGGCCCCGTCGTCACACAGGGCGCGCAGCACGGCGACTCCATCGCCGTCAACGGCGTCTGTCTCACCGTGGTCGACCACGAGGGCGACGAATTCACCGCCGACGTCATGGCGGAGACCTTGGACCGCTCCAGCCTCGGCGCGCTGGCCGTGGGCTCCCGCGTCAACCTGGAACGGCCGATGGCCGTGGGCGAGCGCCTCGGCGGGCACATCGTGCAGGGACATGTCGACGGCACGGGCACGGTCATCGGGCGCGAGCCGTCCGAGAACTGGGAGATCGTGAAGATCTCGCTCCCCGCGGACCTCTCCCGCTACGTGGTCGAGAAGGGCTCCATCACCGTCGACGGCATCAGCCTGACCGTGGTCGAGGCGGGCTCCGACTACTTCACCGTCAGCCTCATCCCGACCACCCTCGCGCTGACCACGCTCGGCCTCAAGCAGGCCGGCGACCCGGTCAACCTCGAGGTCGACGTCATCGCCAAGTACGTCGAGCGGCTGCTCGGCGCGCGGGGCGAGCAGCCGGTCGCGCTGCCGGACACCCTGGGGAGCGCGCAGTGAACTGGCTGAACTCCGAGGCCTTCACGCTGCTCGGCCAGCACATCAAGTGGTCCGACATGATCGGCAACGTGATCGGTCTGATCGGCCTGGCCTTCGGCTGGCGGCGCTCCATATGGAGCTGGCCCGTCCAGTTCCTCTCCGGCGTCATCCTCTTCGCCGCCTTCGCCACCGCCCACCTCTCCGGCAGCGCCGGCAAGCAGGTCGTCGTGATGGTCGTCGCGGTGTACGGCTGGTGGCAGTGGAACCGCGGGAAGGGCCAGGACGGCTCCATCGCGGTGCGGTTCGCCACCTGGCGCGAGCGCGCCGCGCTGGCCGGGGCCGCCGCCCTCGGCACCGTCGCGGTCGCCGGTCTCTTCCTCGCCTACCCGTCCCTGTCCTGGGACCCCTGGCCGGACGCGTACATCTTCGTCGGCACGGTCGTCGCCATGTACGCCCAGGCGCGCGGCATGGTCGAGTTCTGGTTCGCCTGGCTGCTCGTCGACCTGGTGGGCGTGCCGCTCAACTTCGCAGCCGGCTTCGCCTTCTCCGGTTTCGTCTACGTCCTGTACGGCGCGCTCGTCCTGTGGGGCATGCGCGACTGGTGGCTGCGCTCCCGCGAGGCCGGGCAGCCCGTCCTGGAAGGAGCACCGGCATGACCGCCGCCCCCGTCTGGTACAGCACCGACAACATCGAGGACTTCGCGCTCGACCCCGTCGAGAAGGCCATCGCCGACATCGCGGCCGGCCGCCCGGTCGTGGTCGTCGACGACGAGGACCGGGAGAACGAGGGCGACCTCGTCATCGCCGCCGAGAAGGCGACCCCCGAGATTGTCGCGTTCATGATGAGCGAGTGCCGCGGCCTGATCTGCGCGCCCATGGAGGGCGAGGAGCTGGACCGGCTCCGGCTCCCGCAGATGGTCGACGACAACACCGAGTCGATGAAGACCGCGTTCACCGTGTCCGTGGACGCCTCCGCCGTTCACGGTGTGACCACCGGCATCTCGGCATCCGACCGTGCCACCACGCTCCAGCTGCTCGCCGACGGCGCCGCCCAGGCGGACGACTTCGTGCGGCCCGGCCACATCTTCCCGCTGCGTGCCAGGCCCGGCGGCGTCCTGGTCCGCAACGGCCACACCGAGGCCGCCGTCGACCTCGCCCGCCTCGCGGGCCTGCGCCCCGCGGGCGCGATCGTGGAGATCGCGGGCGAGGACGGCCGGATGCTCCGCCTGCCCGAGCTGATCCCCTTCGCCCGCAAGCACGGCCTGACGATCATCTCCATCGAGGACCTGATCGCCTACCGCCGCACCGCCGAGCCGACGGTCCGCCGCGAGGCCGAGGTCCACCTGCCCACCGCCTTCGGCGAGTTCACGGCGTACGGCTACCGCTCCACCGTTGACGGGGTCGAGCACGTCGCCCTCGTGCACGGCGAGATCGGCGCCGGCGAGGACGTCCTGGTCCGCGTCCACTCCGAGTGCCTGACCGGCGACGTCTTCGGCTCGCTGCGCTGCGACTGCGGCCCCCAGCTCCAGACGGCCATGGAGCGCATCCAGGCTGAGGGGCGGGGCATCGTGGTCTACCTGCGCGGGCACGAGGGCCGTGGCATCGGCCTGCTGTCCAAGCTCCGGGCGTACGAGCTCCAGGAGCGCGGCCGGGACACCCTCGACGCCAACCTGGAGCTCGGCCTGCCCGCCGATGCCCGTGACTACGGCGCGAGCGCGCAGATCCTGGAGGACCTCGGCGTCCACAGCCTGCGCCTGATGACCAACAACCCCGACAAGACCGACGCACTCGTCCGGCACGGCCTCAAGGTCACCGAGCGGGAGCCGATGCCCGTACAGGCGGGCGAGCACAACCTCCGCTACCTGCGCACCAAGCGGGACCGGATGGGGCACGACCTGCCCTGGCTGGACACGGCCACCGTGTCGGCCTGCGGCAACCAGTAAGCAAGTCACTTAGGAGAGACGTGAGCGGCAAGGGTGCACCTGAACTGTCCGTACGCAACTGCGGCGACCTGCGCGTCGCGGTCATCGCGGCACAGTGGCACGAAAAGGTGATGGACGGCCTCGTCGACGGCGCGCTGCGCGCGTTGCACGAGCTGGGAATCGACGAGCCGACCCTGCTCCGGGTCCCCGGCAGCTTCGAGCTGCCGGTCGTCGCCAAGGTCCTCGCGGGCCGCGGCTACGACGCGATCGTCGCCCTCGGCGTCGTCATCCGCGGCGGGACCCCGCACTTCGAGTACGTGTGCCAGGGCGTCACACAGGGCCTGACCCAGGTCTCCATCGACACCGGCGTACCCGTCGGCTTCGGCGTGCTCACCTGCGACACCGAGGAACAGGCCCTGGACCGGGCCGGCATCGAGGGCTCCAACGAGGACAAGGGACACGAGGCGGTGACGGCCGCCGTGGCGACGGCGGCCACGCTCCGCTCAGTATCTGAACCCTGGCGCTGAGGTACCGGCCCTTGCGCGTAGGGTAGGCAGCACCATGTCCAAGAAGACGTTCGAGGAGCTCTTCACCGAGCTCCAGCACAAGGCCGCCACGGGCGACCCCACCACTTCGCGCACCGCCGAGCTGGTCGGCAAGGGCGTCCATGCCATCGGCAAGAAGGTCGTCGAAGAGGCCGCCGAGGTCTGGATGGCCGCCGAGTACGAGGGCAAGGACGCCGCCGCCGAGGAGATCTCGCAGCTGCTCTACCACGTCCAGGTGATGATGGTGGCGCGCGGGATCTCCCTCGACGACGTGTACGCCCACCTGTAAATCCCGCCAGTCCCCCAACCCCTTCACACAAAGGAAGCCGACCTCATGCTGCGCATCGCCGTCCCCAACAAGGGTTCCCTGTCAGGCCCTGCGGCGGACATGCTGCATGAGGCCGGCTACCAGCAGCGCCGCGAGTCCAAGGAGCTGCGGATCGTCGACCCGGAGAACGAGGTCGAGTTCTTCTACCTCCGCCCCCGTGACATCGCGATCTACGTCTCCTCCGGCCGCCTCGACATCGGCATCACCGGACGCGACCTGCTCATCGACTCGGGCGCCAACGCGGAGGAGATCCTCCCGCTCGGCTTCGCCCGCTCCACCTTCCGCTTCGCCACCAAGCCGGGCACGGCGGCCGGTATCGCGGACCTCTCCGGCATGACGGTCGCCACCTCGTACGAGGGCATCGTCGCCAAGCACCTCGCCGACCACGGCATCGACGCCTCCGTCGTCCACCTCGACGGCGCGGTCGAGACCGCGATCGAGCTCGGCGTCGCCGAGGTCATCGCCGACGTCGTCGAGACCGGCACCTCACTGCGCAACGCGGGCCTGGAGGTCTTCGGCGACCCGATCATGAAGTCCGAGGCCGTCGTCATCCGCCGGGTCGGAGCCGGCACCGCCGAGGACGCCGAGCCCAAGGTCCAGCAGTTCCTGCGCCGCCTCCAGGGCGTCCTGGTGGCCCGGACGTACGTGATGATGGACTACGACTGCCGCGCCGAGCACCTGGAGAAGGCCGTCGCGCTCACTCCCGGCCTGGAGTCGCCGACCATTTCGCCGCTGCACAACGAGGGCTGGGTCGCCGTCCGCGCCATGGTCCCTGCCAAGGAGGCCCAGCGGATCATGGACGACCTGTACGCGCTCGGCGCGCGGGCCATCCTGACCACGGCCATCCACGCCTGCCGGCTCTGACAGGACCATCGGACATGTCGGACCTTCCCCCCCTTCCCGTCACCTTCCGGCCGTCCCGCACCCGGGCCGTGCTGCTCACCGCGGGCGCCGCGATCTTCGTGGTCATCACCACCGTCGCGATGCTTCTGGAGCAGCTCAGCCCGGGGGAGCGCGCCAGCTTCCTCTTCACCGCCGCACTGCTGTTCGGCGTGCTCCTGATGCTCTCCCGGCCCAAGGTCGTCGCCGACGAGAGCGGGGTCACCGTCGTCAACATCGCCAGCAGGCGGCATCTGGAGTGGGCGGAGATCCTCCAGGTCAACCTCCGTCCGGGCGACCCCTGGGTGTTCCTCGACCTCAGTGACGGCACCAGCCTGCCCGCGCTCGGCATCCAGCCGGGCATCGCCAAGCAGCGCGCGATCGAGGACGCCCGCGCCCTGCGCGCACTCGCCGAGGTCCGCTCCATCGGCGAGCCGAACGGACAGCACGACGAACATCACGGCTGACTCTCGGCCTTCCACCCTGCCCTGTGGGCCCCTGTCTTGATTAATCTGTTGGCGGAGGCGTTTTCGTTGCGCCTCCGTCTCTGATGTGCCACCCGGCGTTCAGAGGCCCCCTGCTACCCGAGGAGTGACTCCCTCCAGCGATGGACGGATCGTCCTGTAGTACCTGCGCCGCCCCTTCCCGACATACCGAGGCGGCGGCATGACCATCCCCCTGCTGCTCCTTGGGGCGGCGTTCCTGCTGATTCTCGCCAACGGCTTCTTCGTCGCGGCCGAGTTCGGCCTCGTCACGGTCGAGCGCCCCGACGCCGAGAAGGCCGCCGCCGACGGTGACCGACGGGCCCGTACGGTCGTCGAGTCCCTCAAGGAGCTGTCCTTCCAGCTCTCGGGCACCCAGCTCGGCATCACCATCACCTCGCTCGTCGTCGGCATGCTCGCCGAACCGGCGCTCGCCGAGCTGCTGCACGGCCCGTTCACCGCGATCGGGATCCCCGATGGCGCCGTGTCCGGTGTCGCCGTGGTCGTCGGCATGCTGCTCGCCTCGGCCGTGCAGATGGTCATCGGCGAACTCGTGCCCAAGAACTGGGCGGTCTCCAAGCCCCTCCAGGTCGCCCGCTTCGTCGCGGGCCCGCAGCATGTCTTCTCGCGCACGTTCCGGCCGGTGATCGCCGCGCTCAACGCGGTCGCGAACCGGCTCGTACGGGCGCTCGGTGTCGAGCCCGCCGAGGAGCTGGCGTCCGCCCGCACCCCGGGCGAACTCGTCTCCCTGGCCCGCCATTCGGCGCAGGCCGGCGCCCTGGAGCAGGACACCGCGGATCTCTTCGTACGGACCATCTCGCTCGCCGACCTGACCGCGCAGCACGTCATGACCCCGCGCGTGAAGGTCAGCGCCCTCCAGTCGTCCGCGACCGCCGAGGACGTGGTCAACCTCACCCGCGCCACCGGCCTGTCCCGCTTCCCCGTCTACCGGGAGCGGATCGACGAGATCGTCGGCATGGTGCACCTCAAGGACGCCCTCGCGATCCCCTCGCACGACCGGCTGCGCACGCCGGTCGGCCGGATCGCCCAGGCCCCGCTGCTGGTGCCCGAGACGCTGCCCGTGCAGCCGCTCCTGGAGCAGCTGCGCAGCGAGCAGCCGATCGCCGTCGTCGTCGACGAATACGGCGGTACGGCGGGCGTCGTCACCCTGGAGGACATCGTCGAGGAACTCGTCGGCGAGGTCCGTGACGAGCACGACGGCCAGGACCTTCCCGAACTCGCGGCGGCGCCGGCCGAGGACGGGCGGCCCGCGTGGGACGCCGACGGCAGCTGCCGCGTGGACGTCCTGCAACGCATAGGCCTCGATGTGCCCGAGGGACCGTACGAGACCGTCGCCGGCCTCGTCGCCGATCTGCTCGGCCGCATCCCGGCCCCCGGCGACAAGGCCGAACTGCCCGGCTGGCGCCTGTCCGTGCGCCAGGTCGGGCACTACCGCGCGGAGCGCGTACGACTGGTCAGGACCGCGGACGCCGCGCCCGTCGTGGAGGCCGTGCGATGAGCCTGCTCCAACTCCTGTTCGCCGCACTCCTGGTGCTCGCCAACGGCTTCTTCGTCGGCGCCGAGTTCGCGCTCGTCTCCGTGCGGCGCAGCCAGATCGAACCCCTGGGAACCGCGCGGGCCCGACAGGTCCTGTACGGCCTGGAGCGGTTGCCGCAGATGATGGCCGCGGCGCAGTTCGGCATCACCGTCTGCTCGCTGACCCTCGGCGCGGTCGCCGAGCCGACCGTCGCCAAGCTGCTGGAACCGCTCTTCGAGGCGATCCACCTGCCGGACGGGGTGATCCACCCCCTCGGATACGTCATCGCGCTCGCCTTCGTCGTCTTCTTCCATCTCGTCATCGGCGAGATGGTGCCGAAGAACCTGGCGATGGCCGCGCCCGAGAAGACGGCGCTGTGGCTCAGCCCCGGCCTGGTCGCCTTCGCGCGCCTGTGCCGGCCGGTCACGGTCGCCCTCGGCGCCTGCGCCCGCCTGATCCTGCGGCTGTTCGGAGTGGAGCCCAAGGACGAGGTCGAGGCGGTCTTCACCAGCGAGCAGCTCAACCGCCTGGTCGAGGACTCTGGCCAGGCGGGCCTGTTGGACCCCGAGGAGCAGGAGCGCCTCGAGGACGCCCTGGAACTGGGCTCCCGCCCGGTCACCGACGTCCTCCTGGACCGCGACTCGCTGGTGACGGTCCCACCCTCCGTCACCCCGGGCCAGATCGTCGCGCTCACCGCGCGCACCGGGTACTCCCGGTTCCCGGTGGTCGCCGAGAACGGCGCCTTCATGAGCTGCTACCTGCACGTGAAGGACGTGCTCGACCTGGAGGAGTCCGAGCGGGCCGTGCCGCAGCAGATCTGGCGGCCGATGACGACCCTGCGGGCGGAGCTGCCGCTCGACGACGCGCTGACGGTGATGCGGCGCGCCGCCACCCACCTCGCCCAGGTCGCCGACGCGTCGGGCAAGGTCCTCGGTCTCGTGGCCCTGGAAGACGTACTGGAGCTGTTGGTCGGCGAGGTACGCGACCCGGCCCACCGGGTGACTCCGACGCCGGTACGCGCAGCCCCGGACCCCCGCCCCAGCGAGGCCCCGGAGGAGGCCCTGGCGAGCTGAGCGCAACGCCTCCCGTTCGCGTAGTTCCCCGCGCCCCTGTCCAGGGGCGCGGGGAACTACGCGGTCTTTTGGCGGGGGTCTGAGGGCGGCAGCCCCCAGGTGACGAGGGGGGTCCCCCTGCTCGAGCGAAGCCGAGAGCTTGGGGGAGGGCAGGGGCGGCGGGGGCGGCGGCGGGGGCGAAAACCTCCCGGCGGTCACATCGTCGACGGGTCCTGTGGCCCCCGCCCCGACAGCACCTCCCCGTACGCCTGCATCAGGTCCGGCAACCGCAGCGTGGAAAGGTCGTCCCGGGACAGCGCCCCCGGGTACATCGACAGCCGCAGATCACGGTACGCGCAGCTCTTCTCGTACAACGTCCGCAGGAAACGACCGTTCCCGAGCTCGTCGATCCATCCCTGGTCCACGACGTGCCCGGCGATCGAGCGCAGCTCGTCCAACGCCTCCTCGTCCCACACGTCCCCGTTGTCCGCGGCCAACACCTCCCCGATGGAGGTGAGTTCGAGAGGCCGGTAGGAGGGAAAGTCGACGCGGGTGGTGAAGCGGGAGGACAGGCCGGGGTTGGCGGCGAGGAGCCGGTCCATGCCCTCCGGATAGCCGGCGAGGATGACGACGAGGTGGTCGCGGTTGTCCTCGGCCCGCTTCAGCAGCACCTGCAGGGCCTCGTCGCCGTACGCGTCCCCCTTGCCGTACCCGGAGTTGGACAGCGAGTACGCCTCGTCCACGAAGAGGACGCCGCCGATGGCGGAGTCGATCAACTCGTTGGCCTTGACGGCCGTCTGGCCGAGGTACTCGCCGACCAGGTCCGCCCGCTGCGCCTCCACCAGGTGGTCGCCGCCGAGCAGCCCGAGCGCGTAGAAGACCCGGCCGAGGATACGGGCGACCGTGGTCTTGCCGGTCCCGGAGGGGCCGGAGAAGACGAAGTGCCGCTTCGGCGGCTGAACCGGGAGGCCCTGCCCGGCGCGCAGCCTCGCCATGTTCAACTGCGCAGACAGCGCCTTGACTTGGCGTTTCACGGGCTCCAGGCCCACCATGCGCTCCAGCTCGGAGAGCGCCTCCTCGAGCAACGCGGGGTCGGTCGGCCCGGTGGGCGGCGGCTGCACCGGCACCACGGCCTTCTCGCGCACCGCGTCGGTCTCGGGAGGCAGCGACCCCGGTACCGCGAGGTCGGGTTCCGAGAGCTTCAGGTCACGCCCCTCGCCGCCGAACAGCGCGTCCACGCCGTCCGGCCCCTCCATCACGTCCTGACCGACTCCGGCGAGCGTGATCGCCGCGAGGTCGGCGGCGGCATCGTCGTACCCGTCGCCCTCGGAGATCGCCGCGAGCCGCGCCGAGGTGTCCATGAAGGAGGGGTCGACCCGGTGCACCGCCCGGTAGAGGGGCAGCGCGGCCGCCGACCGTCCGGTCCCCTCGTGGGCCCGCGCCAGCCAGTACCGCAGCTCCTTGCGCTGGGGCTGCTCGCTGCGGCAGCGCATCAGCGCGGAGGAGAGGAGGGGTTCCGCCTGTCCGTACATCTCCAGGCGGACGCGCGCCATGCCGCCGAAGAGGCCGGCCTCTATGCCCAGCATCGGATCGTCGATCAGCGGATCGGTGTGCCGGACCAGCTGCTCCCAGTCCTTGACCAGATAGGCGCGGCACGCGTGCAGGAACCGCACCTGGGGATCCGCGTCGACCGGCGGCAGCCCCGCGAGCGCCCGGTCCAGCTCGGGGACATGGCGTCCGTCGAGCCAGTGCGAGGCGTGCGCGAGCAGCAGATCGCGCGGGCTCTCCAGCACCGGCTGCACCCACCACCCCAGCCAGTACCAGGAGTTGAGGGTGCGCCGGTGCCGGGCGCGCTGTTCGCCGAAGCGGTCACGGTGCCGGAACATCCGCAGCAGCGCCGTCGTCGTGTCGACGCGCAGCGCGTGCAGTCCGAGCCAGCCGTCCGCCATGCCCGGATCCATCCGGACCGCGGCACGGAACTCCTCCTCCGCCTGCGGATAGGCGCCCATCGTGTAGGCGTCCACGCCTCGCAGCCAGGCGAGGTCGGCCGGGGCCTCGGGGCCCTGCGTGCCGAAGTCCATCACGTCCCCCACAAACCGTGCCCCCGATGGTCGGGCGGTGCCTTGCGGGTCGGGCCGCGCCCGCCCACACCGCACCCCCCTCGCCGCCGGGCCGGTGCCCGTCGGCAGCTGTGCTCGAACTGCCGTGCCGCGGACGGGAGTTGCACCGGTGCGCAGAGCAGCCGTCCGAAGGTCGCACCGAGAGGCATCGTACCTGCGGTGCAGGGGCCTGCCGAAGGGTGCCGCACGCCGCGTTCCACGAGGTGGGAGCAGATGGGGCGCACTCGGCTTGGTGACCGAGGGTGAACGACTCGCGTCACACGGCGCCCGGAAAGGGAGGATCTGGGCAGAACGAAGCCCCCGATCACGGGGGAACAACCGGGGGCTTCGCGACTGCGGGCGGCTTCGAATGGCCGCACATTCAGAACGTAAGACCTGTACGGCCCCCCGGTCAAGCCGAGTTGGAGGACTCAGGCAACTTCTCCCGCGAGGGTCTTCACAAGTTCAGCACACTGCGGACGGTCCGTCACCGTGCGTGAGCGTATGGTCCGCTCCAGAGGTCTCAACGGGCCCCTGAAGCACCTCGTATCCCTCAGGACACTGCTGCACCAAAAGATCGGCGAACGGTCTTGAGGGGTCTTTGGCGAAGTGTTGGCGCTCGGCGCGGACCCATCCATCCCAGAACGCGCTCTGCGCCTCCCCGTCCCGCCGCTGCCCGCGCGCCCAGGCCTCGTCGTGCGGCAACTCCATCCACAGCAGTCGCGCGAGAAAGGGGCGCAGTGCCGTGCGGCCCGCGCCGACGCCCTCCAGGAGGATCACGGGCGCGGGCGGCAGTTCACGGTCCGGCCCGAAGCGCCGCGCGATCCAGTCGTACGGGGCGTAGCGCGCCGGCTCGCCGCGCCGCAACGGCTCGACCACCTGGCCCAGCAGCCGCTCCGTCCACCCGAAGAGTTCCTCGTGCGTCGCGATGTCGTCGAGGTGCAGCACGGGCGCGTCGTCCAGCGCGGCCGCCAGCTGCCCGGCGAAGGTGGTCTTTCCGGAGCCCGCGTGTCCGTCGACGCCGATCAGGCGGACGAGGCCGCAGGAGGGCGGCAGTCCGCGCAGCCGTGAGGCGAGGCCGTGAAGGGGGTTTCCTTGAGTGCGGATGAGGCTTCCCTGGGTGCGGTGAGATTTCGGCATATTCCTGCGGAACATTCTATGCCGGGCGGCATGCGCGGCGGATCCATGGGTAGTGAATAGTGTCGTGTTGAACTATTCATTGAACAATCCTCAAGAACTCATTCGGCGTCGCCATAAGAAGCGGGCGAGGCGGAACGAGCTATTTCGGAAACGCAGTTCCGGTTCCCCTTGATGCTGAGTAGGGTGCCTGGTGCGCAAGGTGCGGTGTCGTACGGGGATGGACAGGGGAAGATGGCCGCGGGGGTATTCGAAGGGCAGTATGTGTGGCATCCGGCGGCCGACGACCGCAGACTCGCGAGCGTCTGCGTGGATGTCCGGGCCGGCCGCTATCTGAGTGCCCATGAAGCCCTGGCCGAGACGCGCGGCGACTTCGGACTCCGTGCCCACCGCGCTCTGGTCCTGGCCTCCGAGGCCGCCGACTCCGACCTGGCCGAACGCTGGCTGGCCGAGGAGCCGATCCCCGAGGCCGCGCTGCTGTGGGCGCGGGTGGCCGTCCTGCGGGCGCTGCGCGCGGCGGACGCCAAGGACGACCGGGCCGAGGCCCTGGAGCGCATCGCGATCGGCGCGTGCGACCGGGCCGCGGCCATGGCCCCCGCCGACCCCACGCCCTGGGTCGCCAAACTCGCCATGGCCCGGCTGCACGATCTGCGCGATCCGGCGCCGCAGGGACTGCTCACCCAGCCGCCCGGTCCCTGGCAGCTGTTCTCGCACATCCTGCGTCTCGACCCCTGGAACCGTGAGGGCCACCACCGCTTCCTGGCGTTCTTCTTCACGCGCCACGGCGGTTCGGTGAACGCCGCCTGGGACGTCGCCGCCTTCCTGAGTCAGCGCGCCCCCGCCTCCTCACCGCTGCGACTCCTTCCGCTGGTGGCCCTGGTGGAGAGCTACAACCCCTCGCAGCTCCTCGTCGACCGCACCTGGGAGCAGCCCCAGTGGCGCTCCACGGCGCTCGCGATCTACCAGAACTGGCTTCCCGAGGTGTCGGGTTACCGGTTCACGCCGGTGCTCGACCTGGCGTATCTGGCGCACGCCCTGTTCATGGCCCAGCGCGAGTTCGAGGCGCGCGCGGTCTTCATGGCCATGGGGCCGTACGCCTGCCGTATGCCCTGGAGCGTGTTCGGCGACCCGGAGGAGCAGCTCTCCCGCGCCCGCCGCTCCTGTGGCCTGCCCGTGCCGGGAGCCGCCTGACCCGGCCCGGCCGGTCCTCCGGCCCGCCCCGACCGGTCTCCCGCCCGCCCCCAGTCTTCCGGTCCACCCCCCCAGAGAAAGGTCAGTTGTGTCAGAACGGATATCGGCCCCCCGCGCAAGAGGCGGCGTCGGCGAGGGTTCCGTCGCGCTCGACGACGACGCGACACTTCATGCGATGGGATATCCGCGAAAGCTCACGCGCCGATTCCAGGCGTTCGACAATTTCGCGATCTCCTTCACCATCATCAACATCATCTCCGGTATTTTCTCGTCCTTCGGATTCGGTATGAATGCCGGCGGTCCGCGCATTCTCGTGTTCGGCTGGATCGGCGTCTCGGTCATGGTGCTGTTCATTGGTGCCGCCATGGCGGAAGTGGCGTCCGCCTATCCGACGAGCGGAGCGCTCTATTTCTCCGCCGGAAAGCTCGCCAAGCGCCACAAGGGCGCCTGGTCCTGGTACACCGGTTGGCTGAATTTCGTGGGTCAGGTGGGCGGCACGGCTGCCACGGGATACGCGGCCGCCACCTTCATCCAGGCCTTCATCGCCCTGCAGTGGCACTCGTACGAGCCGACCGCCCAGCAGACGGTCCTCATCACCACGCTGATCATCGTGCTCCAGGGACTGGCCAATACCTACACCGTGCAGCTGGTCGCCCTGCTCAACCGGATCTCGGTCTGGTGGCTGCTGATCGGGCTCGTAGTGATCGTGAGCACACTGATCGTGATGCCCGACGACCACCAGTCGGCCTCGTTCGTCACGCATTTCGCGAACAACACCGGTTTCACGAACGGCCTTTACGGAGGGATGCTCGGCCTGCTGGTCACCAGTTGGACCTTCACGGGCTTCGACGGCAGCTTCCACATGTCCGAGGAAACGGTGCGGGCCACGGTCAACGCACCCAAGGGGATCATGCGCGCGATCGGCTATTCGGCGATCACCGGACTGATCCTCATGCTCGCCCTTGTATACAGCATTCATGATTATGGCCAGGTGGCGAGCTCCTCGGCGCCGCCGGTGCAGATTCTCATCGACGGGCTTGGCATGGGCATGGCAAAGACCATCCTGTTGATCGTGATCGGCGCCATGCTCTTCTGCGGTCTGGCGAACCTGACCAGCAACACCCGGCAGATCTTCGCCTTCTCCCGGGACGGTGCGATGCCGGGCTCCCGCTGGTGGCACTCGGTCTCCCCGCGCACCCGCACGCCCGTCAAGGCCGTGTGGCTCGCGGTCGGCTGCTCACTGGCCCTGGTCCTGCCCGGCTGGTGGTCGCACACGGCGTTCACCGCCATCGTCAGCGTCAACGTCGTCGGACTCTTCCTCGCCTACGCCGTGCCGATCTTCCTGCGGCTGCGGCTCGGCGACGAGTTCCAGCCCGGCCCCTGGCACCTGGGGCGCTGGAGCAAGGCCGTCGGCTGGGTGGCCGTGGTCTGGATCCTCGCCAGCAGCGTGCTGTTCATGCTGCCGCAGGTCTCGCCGATCACCGGCGACACCTTCAACTACGCGTCGATCGCCCTGGCCGCGGTGCTGATCATCGCCACGGTGTGGTGGTTCGCCACGGCGCGCCGCCGCTTCCAGGGCCCGGTCAGCTACGGACGGCCCGACGAGGTCGCGGCGATGGACCTCATCTGACGGCGACCCTCATCTGACGGCGACCACCCCCTACCCGTCCGACGGCGCACGACCTCGGCCCCGACGCACGGCACCGCCGCGCGCCGGGGCCGATGCCGCGCAGGTCATGCCAGTGGTCCCGACCAATATTGGTCGACGCGACGCGGGCCGAAGTGCTGGCAGAAGCCGGTATCCGGCATCCATAGTTGGCCCACAGCCGTGCACCCGCCACGGCCGCACCCGCCGCTCCATGCCGTGCGCCTGAACCGTCGCTTCCGGACGAACTGGGGGTCACCCACCCATGACCAGAGCTTCAGAGCCGTCCCGCAGAGCCATCCTGGCCGTGGCCGTCGCAGCGGCGGCCACCGGCACCGCGGGCCCCGCGGCCGCGGCCACCCCCGCGAGGTCGGCCCAAGCGGCCCCGCGGCTCGTGGACAACCGCGCCTGGACCTCGTACGCCGACTGGCACGGCGGCAGCGCGAAGGGCACGCGGGCGGTGCCGGGCGTCCGGCCCGGGCTGGTGATCGACACCCCGGCCGGCAAGGCCGACTACCCCGATCCGCACACCGGCAAGACCGCCACCTGGGAGTACGCGACCTGGACGTCCCCGGTGCACCGGCTCGCCGTCCCCGCCACCGAGGCCATAGCGTCCTGGAACGCGCACACCCCGGCGGGCACCTGGCTCCAGGTCGACCTGAGGGGCACGTACTCGGACGGCACGGACACGCCCTGGTACGTGATGGGCCGTTGGGCGGCAGGCGACCAGGACATCAAGCGGACCTCCCTGGACGGCCAGAGCGACGGCAAGAGCAGCATCTGGACCGACACCTTCTCCATCGACGACGCCGCCTCGGGGCTGCGCCTCGTCTCGTACCGCCTGCGCCTGACCCTCCACCGCACCCCGGGCACCAAGATCACCCCCACCGTGTGGCGGCTCGGCGTGATGGGCTCCGACATCCCCGACCGCTTCACCGTCCCGGCCTCCACACCCGGCCTCGCCCAGGAACTGGACGTCCCGCGCTACTCGCAGGAGATCCACGCGGGCCAGTACCCCGAGTACGACAGCGGCGGCGAGGCCTGGTGCAGCCCCACCTCCTCGCAGATGATCATCGAGTACTGGGGCCGCAAACCGACGGCGGAGCAACTCGCCTGGGTCAATCCGGACTACGCCGACCCGCAGGTGTGCCACGCGGCCCGCTTCACCTACGACTACCAGTACGGCGGCTGCGGCAACTGGCCCTTCAACTCCGCCTACGCGGCGACGTACGAGGACCTCCAGGGCGTGGTGACCCGCCTCGGCTCGCTCACCGACCTGGAGACGCTGATCGCCGCCGGCATCCCGGCCATAACGTCCCAGTCGTTCCTCAAGTCCGAACTGACGGGCGCGGGTTACGGCACCTCGGGTCACCTCATGACCGTCATCGGGTTCACGGCGGACGGCGACGTGATCGCCAACGACCCGGCATCGCCGAGCGACCAGGCGGTGCGCCGGGTCTACAAGCGGCGTGAGTGGGAGAACATCTGGCTCAGGACCAAGCGGTACAACGCCTCCGGCAAGGTCGTCTCCGGGACCGGCGGTGTCTGTTACCTCTACTTCCCGGCGCATCCGTCGGAGCGGCAGCTCAAGGCGCTCGCGGCGGTGGGCATCAGCTGAGCCGAGGGCGGCGGGGGCGGCCCCTCACGGCGAAGGCCCGCCCTTGCCGACTCAGCTCTGGACGGGGTTGACCACCCAGTCCGGGTGGTTCGGCATCGGTGGGGTCTTGGCGCCGTACAGCCACGGGTGCAGGAACCCTTCGAGGTCCTCGCCCGCGACCTTCGACGCCAGGTCGACGTACTCCTGCGTACTGGCGATCTTCCCGCGGTACTCGGTGGTCCAGGCCCGCTCGATCTTCCCGAACGTCTCCTCGCCGACCTTCTCGCGCAGCGCGTACAGCACGAGCGCCGAGCCGTCGTACCGCATCCGCTTGAAGAGGTTCGGCTCGGTCGGCTCGGCCGGGGCGCCCGCGTCGTGGCGCCACTGGTCGTGGTTCGCGTACGCCGCCTTCATCATGGTCTCGAAGTCGTCGCCGCCGTGCTCCTGCGAGTACAGCCGCTCGTAGAACCGTGCGTGGCCCTCGCTCAGCCACAGGTCGGACCAGGTCTTGATGCCGACGCTGTCGCCGGTCCACTGGTGGGTCAGCTCGTGCACCAGGTTCCGCTCTGCGCCCACCCGTTCGCCGAGCAGGTCCGCCTTCGGGATCAGCGAGATCGTGTTCGTCTCCAGGGCCACGCCGAGATCCGTGTCGCCGACGAGGAGGCCGTACCGGTTGAAGGGGTACGGGCCGAGCCGCTCCTCCAGCCACGCGATGTGGTCGGCGGTGAGCTTGCGGTACTCCTCGGTCGGCGCCACCAGGTCGTCCGGGACCACATCGCGGATCGGCAGCCCGTGCGGGCCCTCGCTGTCGACGAGGGTGAACTTGCCGATCGCCAGCTGGGCGAGCTGCGTCGCGAGCGGCTGCTCGGAGTCGTACGTCCACCGCACGCGTCCGTCGGCCCCCTCGCTGCGGTCGGTGAGCTTGCCGTTGGCGACCGCGGTGAGGCCCGGCGGGGTGGTGATGCGGAAGGTGATCGGGGCGCGCCGACTGGGGTGGTCGTCCGACGGGAAGATCATCTTGGCGCCGTTGGGCTGCGGATACAGCACCGTGCCGTCCGGCGTGGGGATCCAGCCGTAGTCCTCGATGGCGTCGTCGCGGTGGCGGAGCTGGGTCGGGTCGGCGGTGTAGGTGACCTTGACGGTGAAGGCCTTGCCCTGGGCGAGGGGCTTCGCCGGGGTGATGACCAGCTCGTCGCCGTCGCGCCTGGTCGCTGCCGTCTTCCCGTCCACGGTCACCGTGTGCAGGGTGTTGCCGGCGAAGTCCAGGTCGAAGCGGGACAGGGACTGAGTGGCGGTCGCCTTGATCGTCGTGGCGGCTTCGAAAGGCGTCCGAGGCGCCTGCCAGTCGAAATCGAGGAGGTAGCGGTCGACCCGGTAGCCGCCGTTGCCGTCGAGCGGGAAGAGCGGGTCCCCGAGGCCCGCCGCACCCGGGGAGGGGGCCTTCGCGGACGCGGCGTTCAGGTACTCCGGGGACGAGAGAGGGACTCGCGAGACCGGCCCGGTGCAGGCGGCTGCCGTCACGGTGATCGCCGCCGCCAGGACGAGGCGAACTCTGAGGCGAGGCGTCCGGAACGTGCTCATCGGGGGCCTTTCGGTTGGCTGACCACTGTCGTGTGATGAGACGCACAGTGTCTCCGCAAGGCTGTGGAATCACGCGGCATTCGATCCACGTCGAAGTGTCCGGCGTGACCAAGGTCTCTACCGCTGAAACCCGCTTCGGTGGCAAGGTGGACGAGTCGGTGGGGAGCCGACGGGAGGCGGGGGGATTCCACCGCACCACTACGTCAGCGAGATGCCATGACCGCGACCTCCGCCACCGCCACCCGTCTCCGTGCCCGCACCGGAGGCCCCAAGGACGACGGCCCGAAGATCCTCGAGCACGTCCTGGGGTGGGCCCTCGTGGTGGTCCTGGCGATGCTGGTCACCCAGCTCGGCCTGGTCTGAGTCGCGGGTCCGCACTCCCGCCGCCGAACCCCGCGAGAACGGCCGCCCGAAGGCGGTCCCGGCAGTCGTTCGGAGTCGAACGAGCAGGTGGCACCGGTCTGCCATACTGCCAGCGTCCCGTTGGCAGTTGGAGACCAGGTCAGAAATTGAATAATAGTCAACAGCGTGGCGTCGACCGCCCACGGGCGCGCGGCACCGACCGCTCACTGGCCCGCCGCGCGGAACTCATCGCCATCGGACGGAAGTTGTTCGCCGACACGTCGTACGACGCGCTGTCCATGGACGACATCGCACGGCAGGCCCATGTCGCCAAAGGGCTGATCTACTACTACTTCAAGTCCAAGCGCGGCTACTACCTCGCCATCGTCGAGGACTCGGTCGCGGACCTGATCTCCCGGGCGGCCGGCGGCCTCGAACTGCCCCCGGCCGAGCGGGTGCACCGCACCATCGACGGCTATCTGCGCTACGCCGAACACAACCAGGCCGCGTACCGCACGATCATCACCGGGGGAGTCGGCTTCGACGCCGAGGTGCAGGCCGTCCGGGAGGGCGTGCGCGAGGTGATCGTCGAGACCATCGCCGAAGGCGCGTACGGCAGGCGCGAGATCGCGTCGCTGCCCCGCATGGCCCTGCTCGGCTGGCTCTACAGCGTCGAGGGCGTCACCCTCGACTGGATCGTCCACCAGAGCCTGCCGCGCGACACCGTGCGCGAGCTGCTGGTGAAGACGCTGGGCGGCGCCATGCGCGCCGTCGAGGAGCTCGACCCCTCCTACCAGGCCCCGCCGGCCGCGCGCCGCGACACGTGAACGCGACACGTGAACGCGGGGCGGAGGCCGCGGCCGGCGGGTGAGCCGGCGCGGTGGCGCGTGCACGCCGGGTGAGTCGGCGCGGTGGCGCGTGCACGACGGGCGCGACGATCACCGCGACGCATGAGCGAGGGGCGGAGGTCGACCGACCTCCGCCCCAAGTCCCTTACGGGCGGCTCTAGTTGATCGACTTGATCAGCTCGCCGTTCGAGGTGTCACCGCTCAGCTCCCAGAAGAAGGTGCCGCCCAGGCCCTGCGCGTTCTTGTAGCTCATCTTGGTGGCGATGGTCGACGGGGTGTCGTAACTCCACCAGTTGGAGCCGCACTTGGCGTACGCGGTGCCGCCCACCGTGCCGGTCGCCGGGCACTTCGTCTTGAGCACCTTGTAGTCGTCGATGCCCTGCTCGTACGTTCCCGCCGCCGGGCCGGTCGCCGTGCCGCCCGGTGCGGCCTGGGTGACGCCGGTCCAGCCGCGCCCGTAGAAGCCGATGCCGAGCAGCAGCTTCGAGGCCGGAATGCCGAGGCCCTTCAGCTTCGCGATCGTCGCCGAGGTGTAGTAATTCGCCTTCGGAATACCGGTGTACGAGTTCAGCGGCGAGTGTGGGGCCGTCGGACCGGTGGTGTCCCAGGCACCGAAGTAGTCGTACGTCATCGGGTTGTACCAGTCGACGTACTGCGCCGCACCCGCGTAGTCCGCCGCGTCGATCTTGCCGCCCGCGGTGGCGTCGGCCGTGATGGCCGCGGTGACCAGGTTGCCGGAGCCGAACTTCGTACGCAGCGCCGACATCAGGTTCTTGAACGCCGCCCTGCCGCTGGTGTCACAGGTGTTGCCGCAGGCGTTGGGGTACTCCCAGTCGATGTCGATGCCGTCGAAGACGTCCGCCCACTTGGAGTTCTCCACCAGGTCGTAGCAGGACTGGGCGAAGGCGGCCGGGTTCTTGGCGGCCTCGCCGAAACCGCTCGACCAGGTCCAACCGCCGAAGGACCAGAGGACCTTGAGGTTCGGGTGCTTCTTCTTCAGCTCGCGCAGCTGGTTGAAGTTGCCGCGCAGCGGCTGGTCCCAGGTGTCGGCGGTGCCGTCCACGGACTGGTCGGCGGTGTACGCCTTGTCGGTCGCCGCGTAGGAGTCACCTATGGCGCACTTGCCGCCGGTGACGTTGCCGAAGGCGTAGTTGATGTGCGTCAGCTTGGCGGCCGAGCCGGAGGTCTCGACGTTCTTGACGTGGTAGTTCCGGTCGTAGACGCCCCATTCGGTGAAGTAGCCGACCACCTTGGAACCGGCTGCGACGGCCTGCGTGGTGGCTGTCGCGGTGCCGGCCTGCGTGGTGGCTGTCGCGGTGCCGGCGCCGGCCAGCAGCCCCGCGCCGAGAACGGCGGAACAGGCGGCCGACAGAAGCGTCCGGAACAGGGCGCGGGGACGGTGCGGTCTGCGCATCGATGTCTCCTCGTGGGGGAGGGGAGCGTGGGGACGTGGTGCTGGGACCTGCTGAGCGCTGCTTGGCATGAACGCGGTAAGGCGTTGCTCGCACAGTAGGAGGACTAGACCAGTGCGTCAATGGTTCGGACCAATTTCCCTTTCTTTTAGTAAGCGGTCGTTAACTGGTGACTGGATGCCTCCGATCGGGCATACTCACAGCGCCACAGTCGCTGGTCAGCAGGTTCCGCAACCCGGAGCGGCAGCATCGGCTGGGCCAGGTGAGACCCGGCGGAGCTGCCCCACCCAAGGCAGACGACCGTCGATGTGCCCGACAGGGAGGAGAGCGTCGCCATGCCCGACCGCGCCCCGCAGCCGGTGGACCGTCAACTGCCCACGGACGAGGCCCGGGATCTGATCTCGCTCGTTCGCGACATCGCGCAGCGCGAGATCGCCCCGAAGGCGGCCGAGGAGGAGGACGCCGGGCACTTCCCGCGCGAGGTCTTCAGCCTGCTGTCCGAGTCGGGACTGCTCGGTCTGCCCTACGACTCGGAGTACGGCGGCGGGGACCAGCCCTACGAGGTCTACCTCCAGGTCCTCGAAGAGCTCGCCGCGGCCCGCCTCACCGTCGGCCTCGGCGTCAGCGTGCACTCCCTCGCCTGCCACGCCCTCGCGAACTACGGCACCAAGCAGCAGCAGGTCGAGCACCTGCCCGCGATGCTCGGCGGCGGCCTGCTCGGGGCGTACTGCCTCTCCGAGCCGTCCTCGGGCTCGGACGCCGCGTCTCTGCGGACGAAGGCAGTGCGGGACGACGGGGGCACCTCCCGCTCGAGCGGAGCCGAGAGCGGGGGAGAGTGGGTGATCACGGGCACCAAGGCCTGGATCACGCACGGCGGTATCGCCGACTTCTACACGGTGCTGGCGCGCAGCGGCGGCGAGGGCCCGCGAGGCATCACGGCCTTCCTGGTCCCCGGTGACGCCGAGGGGCTGAGCGGCGCGGTGCCCGAGAAGAAGATGGGCATGAAGGGCTCGCCCACCGCCCAGGTCCACTTCGACGGGGTGCGGGTCCCGGACGACCGGCGCATCGGTGACGAGGGCCAGGGCTTCGCGATCGCCCTGTCCGCGCTCGACTCCGGCCGGCTCGGCATCGCGGCCTGCGCCATCGGCGTCGCCCAGGCGGCCCTCGACCAGGCCGTGGCCTACGCCACCGACCGTCAGCAGTTCGGGCGGCCGATCTCGGACTTCCAGGGGCTGCGGTTCATGCTCGCGGACATGGCGACGCAGATCGAGGCGGGCCGGGCGCTCTATCTGGCCGCAGCGCGGCTGCGCGACGCGGGCCGGCCGTTCTCCAAGCAGGCTGCCATGGCCAAGCTGCTGTGCACGGACACCGCGATGAAGGTCACCACGGACGCCGTCCAGGTGCTCGGCGGGTACGGCTACACCGCCGACTTCCCGGTCGAGCGCTATATGCGCGAGGCCAAGGTCCTCCAGATCGTCGAGGGCACCAATCAGATCCAGCGGATGGTCATCGCCCGTCACCTCGCGGGTCCCGACTCACGCTGAACTGCCCCTCACCTCGTGGGTCCCGGCTCGCGCTGAGCTGGCCTTCGTCCCGCGGATCCCGGCTCAGGCCGACCTGCCTGTCACCTCGCGGCTCGCGGCCGGTGCTGAGCCGGCCCTCGCCTCGCGGGTCCCGGCTCACGCTGGGCTGTCCCTCGTCCCGCGGGTCCAGGCTCAGGCTGACCTGCCTGTCACCGCGCGGGTCCCGATTCACGCTGGGCTGTCCCTCGTCCCGCGGGTCCAGGCTCAGGCTCACCTGCCTGTCACCGCGCGGGTCCCGACTCACGCTGGGCCGCCCCTCGCCCCGTGAGTCCCGCCCGGCGTCCCGCGGGTCGCGGCTCGCGCTGAGCCGGCCCTCGCCTCGCGGGTCCCGGCCCGGGTTGAACGGCCCCTCGTCGCGGGGGTCCACCCCCGCGCTGAACCGCCCGTACCCGTACAGAGCCGACGGTGCCACCAGCCGGACCCACTCCGGGTCGTGGCGGCCCGGCAGGGTGCGTCCGCGATCGGACCAGGTGCGGATCAGGGCACGGTAGATGGGGGGATCCTGGGCCGGCGGAGGCGCCTGCCGAACCGATTCTGCCAAGACCGGAGCAGGGACGAGGATCCGGTGCCGACGCCCGGTCGCAGAATATGTGGGGGTCATACCAGGGCAACGCGCGGGCGGGCGCCCAGGTCACCCGCCCGCCCATTCGAGCGTGAGTTCGCGACGGCCCCGTACGGGGTGCCGGTCGACGCCCGCTCTCTGGTCCCGGACGACTATCTGACGTACCGTCAACTGCGCCGCCGGGGGCCGCACCCCTCCGGGTGACGTCAACTGCCGTGCGCCCAGGGAGGCCTGCCGTGCCCGACGACCGCCCCGTAGCCCTCGACGAGTACCCCGTGCACCAGGTGCCGCTGTCCATGAAGCACGTCGCGACCGGTGACCGGAACGCCTACGACCGCTGCATCTTCCACATCCTCGACCACCAGGGCCGGGCCCTGCTCATCCTGGGCCTCGGCGTCTATCCGAACGTCGGAGTGATCGACGCGTACGCCACCCTGCGCCGCGGCGACCGCCTGCACGCGCTACGGGCGTCGGACGCGCTCGGTGACGACCGGATGAACCTGGCCGTGGGACCCCTGCGGATCACCGTCGAGGAACCGCTGCGCCGCCTGCGCCTCCGGTCGGACGACGACTCCCTGTCGTACGACCTCACCTGGACCGCCGACTTCCCGGCCCTCTGGGAACCGCACCACATACAGCGCCGCGGCGGCCGCCTCACCCTGGAAGGACGCCGCTTCGTACAGGCGGGTGCCGTCGAGGGGGTCATCCGCGTCGACGGCGACGAGATTCCGGTGACGGCGGACGAGTGGACCGGCACCCGCGACCGAAGCTGGGGCGTGCGCCCGATCCCGGGGGAGGAAGGCGGCCGGCTCGCGGACGAGCACCCCACCGAGGGGTTTCACTGGATCTGGTGCCCGGTCCGCTTCGAGGACCGGTTCCTGATGGTCATCGTCCAGGAGGACGCCGACGGGTACCGCTCGCTCAACGACGCCACGCTCGTGCGCCCGGGGGAGCGCGACCGTCAACTCGGCTGGCCCCAGGCCGACATCACCTACCGCCCCGGCACCCGCCACCCCACCGCCGCCGTGGTCCACCTCACGGATCCGCTGGACCGCAAGCCCCTGGAGCTGGGCGTCGAGGTGCTCATCTCCTCCCCGCTCGCGGTCGGCGCCGGCTATCCGCCGGCCGAGGACTGGCAGCACGGCACCTGGCGTGGCCGCGGCTGGACCGACCGGCGCGTCCACGACCTCGCCGACCCGGCCGCGCACCCCCTCGCCGCCTACGGGGTGATCGACCACGCCGCCCGCTGCACGCTCGACGGGCAGGTCGGCTACGGGATCTTCGAGCACGGCTCGTTCGGCCGCCACGACCCGAGCGGCTTCACCGGGTTCGACTCGGTCGCACCCTGAGCCCCAGTGGGGCCTGAACCCCGTTCCGCCTGGAACCCCGCTCACGCCCCGATTGGAGTGGTGGCATGGCCACGGCACCGCGCCCCCGTACGAGCACCCGTGATCCGCAGGAACTGACGCACCGCCTGACCGCCTGGCTCGCCACACGCCTGCCCGGCGCCAAGGCGGTGAACGTGACCGTGCCCGAGTCCAACGGCATGTCCAGCGAAACGCTGCTCTTCGACATCGAGCACCCCGAACCCCCGCTGCACGCCTGTGCGTTGAGGCTGGCCGCGGACCCGGCGGCGTACACCGTCTTCCCCGCGTACGACATGCCCCGGCAGTACCGCACGATGCGCCTGGTCGCCGAGCGCACCGACCTGCCGGTGCCCCGGGTGCTGTGGCTGGAGGAGGACCCCGGACCGCTCGGGGCGCCGTTCTTCGTCATGGCGCGGATCGAGGGGCGGGTGCCACCGGACGTCATGCCCTATACGTACGAGGGGAATTGGCTGCACGCGGCGAGCGACGAGGAGCGCGGGCACCTGGAGGCGGCATCGATCGGACTGCTCGCGCGACTGCACGACCAAGTCACCGCGAAGGAAGCCGACTTCCTCGCACTGCCCGGCGACGGCAGCCCACTGCGCCGCCACGTCAACGCCCAACGTGCGTACTACGAATGGGTGATTGACGGTCTGTCACGCTCGCCGCTCATCGAGAGCGCCTTCGACCGGCTCGACCACCTGTGGCCGGGCGCCGAGGGCGAGCCGGTGCTCAACTGGGGCGACGCGCGCATCGGGAACGTCATCTACGACGGCTTCGAACCCGCCGCCGTCCTCGACTGGGAGATGGCTGCCGTGGCCCCGCGCGAGGTCGACCTCGGCTGGACCGTCTATCTGCACCGCTTCTTCCAGGACCTCACCGTGGGCTTCGGCCAGCGTGGGCTGCCGGACTTCCTCGGCCGCGACCGCGTGGAGCGGCGGTACGCCGAACTCACCGGCCACACACCGCGGGACATGGACTTCTACACGCTGTACGCCGCACTGCGGCACGCGATCGTGATGCTCCGCGTCGCCTACCGCCAGGTGTACTTCGGCGAGGCCGCCGTGCCCCCGGACCCGGACACGCTGATCCTGCACCACGGCAGCCTGCGCGCCATGGTGCAGGGCAGCTACTGGGAAGGGCCGGGCGTTCGTCGCTGAGCGCGAGGGCCGGTCATCGGGACGCCGGGACCGGTCAGGCGGCCTCGCGGCGCATCTCCGGGACCCGCATCGGGCGCGAGCCCGCCCCCCCGACGTGCGAGAACGGCTGCGTCCGCCAGTCGAGGCCCTGAGGGAGCGTCAACAGCAGGGCCGTGTCCTGCTCCTGGAGTTCGGCGGACTCGTCGGCGGGCGGGGCCTCGGCCGCCGCGCGGCCGGTGCCGGTGCAGACCGTCAGCCCGAACGGGTTCCACGGCGAGGCGCACAGCGCGTGTTCCGGCAGGACCTCCTCGTCCGCCAGCAGCGCGATGGGCTGCGCGCAGTCCGGGCAGATCACCCGGTACATCTCGAAGGTGTCGTACGCGTCGAACTCCTCGCCGTCCAGGGCGTCCGGTTCGACGCCCTCCGGCTCGGGCTCGGGCTGCTGACGCTTGGATGCGGTACGACCAGGTCGCTTAAGACTCTGCATGGGATTCTCCCCCTCGGGTGGGCCGACAAGGCACTGCGGCCTCGACCACAGCAAGCACTTCCCGTCCCGTCTCTGCGGTAATCACGAGAACATCACGGACCCGGTTCCAGCCATGTGGCGTTCGTCACATGCCGCCCGCAGGTGCCCGGCCCGGCGTGTTGGTCCCCCGGGTGGCGCACACGTGACTCTATGCCACATCACAAACCGGGTATGACCTGCGCCGCTGAGTATCGGGTGGGATCAAGCGCCCTGTAGGTTCTTGCGTCATGGAGGAGCTGGACCGACAGATCGTGCAGCTGCTCGTCGCAGACGGGCGGATGAGCTACACCGACTTGGGCAAGGCCACGGGCCTGTCCACGTCCGCCGTGCACCAGCGCGTGCGCCGGCTGGAACAGCGCGGCGTCATCCGCGGCTATGCCGCGGTCGTGGACCCGGAGGGCGTCGGACTGCCCCTGACCGCCTTCATCTCGGTGAAGCCGTTCGACCCCAGCGCCCCCGACGACATCGCGGAACGCCTCTCCGGCGTCCCCGAGATCGAGGCCTGCCACAGCGTCGCGGGCGACGAGAACTACATCCTCAAGGTCCGCGTCTCGACCCCGCACGAACTCGAGGAACTCCTCGCGAGGCTGCGCACGCTGGCGGGCGTCTCGACGCGCACGACGGTCGTACTGTCGACGCCGTACGAGGCGCGCCCGCCCCGTATCTGAATCCGACCGCCGCGAGCGCCGCGGGCAGTCGTTCCGCCGGGCGACGGGGGTCCCCGCGTGCGGCTCGGGCGGGCGCAGGCGCGAGACTGTCCTCATGAGTGAGAGCACCGCCTCGTCGGACACCGTGCTGCTGCGCGGTGGAGAAGTCCACAGCCCCGCCGACCCCTTCGCCACCGCGATGGTGGTCGAGCGCGGCCACGTCGCCTGGGTCGGCTCCGAGGGCGCGGCCGACGCCTTCGCGGACGGCGTCGACGAGGTCGTGGATCTCGAAGGCGCCCTGGTCACCCCCGCGTTCACCGACGCACACGTGCACACCACCTCCACCGGTCTCGCGCTCACCGGCCTCGACCTGTCCGCCGCCCCCTCCCTGGACGCGGCCCTCGCCCTCGTACGCGACTTCGCCGCCGCCCGCCCCGCCGACCGGGTCCTGCTCGGGCACGGCTGGGACGCGGCCCGCTGGCCCGGCGGACGTCCGCCTACGCGCGCCGAGCTCGACGAGGCGACCGGCGGGCGCCCGCTCTACCTCTCCCGGATCGACGTGCACTCCGCCGTGGTCACCACCGCGCTCCTGGACCTGGTCCCGGGGATCGTCGACCGCGCCGGGTACGCGCCCGAGGCCCCCCTGACCCGCGACGCCCACCACGCCGTACGCGCCGCCGCCCTGGGCGCCGTCACGGGGGACCAGCGCACCGAGGCTCAGCGCGCAGCGCTCGCCCACGCCGCCTCGCTCGGCATCGGCTCCGTGCACGAGTGCGCGGGCCCGGACATCTCCTCCGAGGACGACTTCACCGGGCTGCTGCGCCTTGCCGCCGAGGAGCCCGGGCCCCGGGTCGTCGGCTACTGGGCCGAGTGGGCCGAGGAGGGAGTGGCGAAGGCACGCGATCTGGGCGCGATCGGCGCCGCGGGCGACCTCTTCGTCGACGGCTCCCTCGGCTCGCACACCGCCTGCCTGCACCAGCCCTACGCCGACGCGGACCACACCGGCACCGCCTACCTCGACGCGGACGCGGTCGCCGCGCACGTGGTGGCCTGTACCGAGGCGGGCCTCCAGGCGGGCTTCCACGCCATCGGGGACGCCGCCGTGACCTCCGTGGTCGAGGGCGTGCGCGCCGCCGCGGAGAAGGTCGGCCTGGCCCGCGTCCGCGCCGCCCGGCACCGTGTCGAGCACGCCGAGATGTTCACCCCGGAAACGATCGCCGGATTCGCCGAACTGGGGCTCACCGCCTCCGTGCAGCCCGCCTTCGACGCGCTGTGGGGCGGCGAGGACGGCATGTACGCCCAGCGCCTGGGCGCCGAACGGGCCCGCACCCTCAACCCCTTCGCGGCCCTGCTGCGCACCGGCGTCCCGCTCGCCCTCGGGTCCGACAGCCCGGTCACGCCCCTCGACCCGTGGGGCACCGTCCGCGCCGCGGCCTTCCACCGCACGCCCGACCACCGGGTGTCCGTGCGCGCCGCGTTCACCGCGCATACGCGCGGCGGCTGGCGGGCGGTCGGACGGGACGACGCGGGGGTTCTGGTGCCGGGCGCGCCCGCCGACTACGCCGTGTGGCGCACCGCCGAACTCGTCGTGCAGGCCCCTGACGACCGGGTCGCGCGCTGGTCCACCGATCCCCGCTCCGGTACCCCCGGGCTGCCGGATCTGACCCCCGGGAACGACCTGCCCGTCTGCCTGCGCACCGTGGTGGCCGGTCGGACGGTATTCGTACGGCCTAACGAGTGATGTCCCGGGGTGGCGTGCCCCCGATCGTCGCCCGCCACCCCGTCGCGCGACCTGCGCATCCTCCGCGCTGACCAGGAGATTGAGGGAAAAGCCGCAGCTCAAACGAGTGTTGACAGCTGGCCGCCGGGGGCCGGTAGGTTCGGCCGGGTCCACCACCGGACGTCCGACCGGGGAATTTCCGCGCGGCCTCGAAGCGCCGCTGGGTCAGGGGTGGTGTGCCGCACCGGCGCACCACCACTGGGAGCCAGGCCCAGCGCCCGTGCCACGAGACGAGTGAACGTTCCGACAAGTCGGCAGGTGTGACCCGGGTGGGGCCCGGACGTTCAGTAGACAACGGCTTTTGGTCGACCCGCAGCCAGCGGGTCCCTGGTCGGCCCGAAGGGCGCCGGGCCCCGATCCGCAGCACACGCGCGCTCCGCGGCCGGGACCCGGGAGTACGGAGTTCCGACGCTTGTTCCGAGAGCCGGGCAGCCACTCTTACCCGGCTCTTGTCGAATCGACACCGCGGTACTAACGCGGCGGCGCGGCGCCGCAGGTTGGGCGCACTATGGTGGACCTCTGCGTACGGACTCGAAGGGGCAGCAGTGAACGACGGCGACGGGACCCTAGCGGCAGGAGCCCAGGGGAGGCAGTTCGGCCCGCTCGGCACGGCCTTGGTGATCATCCCGACCTACAACGAGGCGGAGAACATCAAGAAGATCGTGGGCCGGGTGCGAGCCGCCGTGCCCGAGGCGCACGTTCTGGTGGCCGACGACAACAGTCCCGACGGGACGGGCAAGCTCGCCGACGAGCTGGCCGCCGAGGACGACCACGTCCAGGTGCTGCACCGCAAGGGCAAGGAGGGCCTCGGCGCCGCCTACCTCGCGGGCTTCCGCTGGGGCATGGAGCACGACTACGGCGTACTCGTCGAGATGGACGCCGACGGCTCGCACCAGCCCGAGGAGCTGCCCCGCCTGCTGACCGCCCTCAAGGGTGCCGACCTCGTGCTCGGCTCGCGCTGGGTGCCCGGCGGCCGGGTCGTGAACTGGCCCAGGTCCCGCGAGTTCATCTCCCGCGGCGGCAGCCTGTACTCGCGCGTCCTGCTCGACGTACCGATCCGGGACGTCACCGGCGGCTACCGCGCCTTCCGTCGCGAGACCCTCGAAGGACTCGGCCTCGGGGAGGTCGCCTCGCAGGGGTACTGCTTCCAGGTCGACCTCGCGCGCCGCGCCGTCAAGGCCGGTTTCCATGTCGTCGAGGTGCCCATCACCTTCGTCGAGCGGGAACTCGGCGACTCCAAGATGAGCCGCGACATCCTCGTGGAGGCCCTGTGGCGGGTCACCACGTGGGGCGTGGGGGAGCGGGTCGCGCGGATCACCGGGCGCAAGTCCACCTCTTAGGCCGGCCTCCTGGCGCGGGGCGGATCGGGCTCCGGCGGGCGACTCGATCCACAGCTGCGGTTGATCATCTGCTTATCCCGTACTGAGCCGGGCCCAGGCACACTGGGTGCATGACGACTGGCGCTCCGACTCCCACGTACCCCGCCCGCCCGCGGCGCTCGCGGCTGCGCACCTTCCTGCCGCTCGGCATCGCCGCCTGGCTGGTGCTGGAGATCTGGCTGCTGACGGTGGTCGCGGGCGCGGCGAGCGGCTTCACCGTCTTCCTGCTGCTGGTCGCCGGTTTCGTCCTCGGCTCCGTGGTCGTCAAGCGGGCCGGACGCCGGGCCTTCCGCAACCTCAGCGAGACGCTGCAACAGCAGCAGAGCGGTGCCGCGGCCCCCAGGGCCGGCGGTGGCGACGGCAACGGGCTGATGATGCTCGGCGGCCTTCTCCTGATGATCCCCGGCCTCATCTCCGACGCCGTGGGCCTGCTTCTGCTGATCCCGCCCGTCCAGAAGGCCCTCAGCCGCTACACGGAGCGGGCCCTCGACCGAAAGATGCGCGAGGCCGCCCCCGGTGCCTTCGGCGACGCCTTCCAGCAGGCCCGCATCCACCGCCCCGACGGCAAGGTGGTGCAGGGCGAGGTGATCAGGGAGGAAGCCGACGAGACCCCGCGGGGGCCGCGCCCGCCCCTGCAGCGCTGAGGCTGCTTCCAGCCCTTCCGGCACGTGCGGACGGGCCCTCGGGGCGAAGAGGGTCTGGCGTGCAGCCCCAGCGCCGTCAACTCCCACCGGGCGGCACCGAATGTCCACCGGGCGGGACCAATGTCCACCGGGCGGCACTGAACGCGGGCTTGGCATTGATGTCGGCAGGCCGGCGCTGAACCCCGGCGGGCGCCGAACGCTCAGCCACCTGGCGGAGCCGAAACGCACAGAACCGCGAGCCCCGTACACAAACGTACGGCGCCCGCGGTCAGTGCGTGCGTGGTATGCCGCCCAACCCCCGGAGGGGTTACGCGGACTTGCGGCTGTCTCGCGGGTGTACCGCGATGTTCATCGCGCCGGAGCGCAGCACCGCCAGGCGCTCCTCGAGGACCTCTTCGAGTTCCTCTCGGGTGCGCCGCTCCATCAGCATGTCCCAGTGCGTACGCGCGGGCTTGGCCTTCTTTTCCTCAGGGCCGTCGCCGTCCACCAGGAGTGCCTGGGCCCCGCAGACCTTGCACTCCCACTCCGGCGGAATCTCCGCCTCGACCGAGAAGGGCATCTCAAACCGGTGCCCCTTCTCGCATGCGTACTCCACGGCCTGGCGCGGGGCCAGGTCGATGCCGCGGTCCGTCTCGTAGCTGGTCACCACGAGGCGCGTGCCGCGAAGAGCTCGCTCACTCATGAATCGTGCCTCCCGGGCTTGTCGCCCACAGGACAGGTGTCGCTGTCGTCGTCATCCGGTCAACGTCCGGTCGGCGGTAAAGATTCCCGTTCCGGGTCATGCGTCGCCGTCGTAGCCGCCCCTTGTTGTACCCACCGTCGCCCGGTTTGTCACATCTGGCAGCAGATGTCACCCAACGCTTCAGTATCTTTGACGCGCAGTAACGGTACGCCTGGCAGGCCAAACGCGTACACTACCGGCCTTTGGCCCCGGGCGCTAAATCCTGTCCGGTACGGGATTGCCCGCGTCGCGCACCGCCTGCCGCACCGGGACCCGCGCGAGCAGCACGAATCCGATGACGAAGAAGGCCACGAGCGAGATGATCGCGTCCCGATAACTTCCCGTCAGCTGGTAGGTCAACCCGAACAGAAGCGGGCCCAGCCAGCTCATGCCCCGGTCGCTCATCTCGTACGCCGAGAAGTACTCGGCCTCCTTGCCGCCCGGCACCAGATGCGAGAACAAGGAGCGCGACAGGGCCTGACTGCCGCCCAGGACCAGGCCGATGCCTGCGGCGAGGACGAAGAACCAGACGGGCGCGCCGGCGGGCAGGAAGTACCCGGCGGCGAGTGTCACGGTCCAGGCGACGAGCGAGCCGAGGATCGTGCGTTTCGCGCCGTACGTGCGCGCCAGCCGCCCCATTCCCAGGGCGCCCCCGACCGCGAGCACCTGCACCAGCAGCACCGCCACGATCAGGGTCGACTGACTGAGCCCCAGCTCCTCGGACCCGTACACCGAAGCCTGCGAGATGACGGTCTGGATGCCGTCGTTGTAGACGAGGTACGCGAGCAGGAAGGCGAGCGTGAGCGGTTTGCCGCGCATGTCCCGCACGGTGGCCGCCAGCTGCCGCCAGCCGTGGACGGAGGCGGAGGCGGCAGCGGTCGTACGGCGGTCGCGCAGCCGCTTGAGCGGTACGAGGGTGAAGGCGCCCCACCAGACGCCCGCCGAGGCCAGACAGATGCGTACGGCCGTCGACTCGGAGACGCCGAAGGTGTCGTGGGCCGTGAACAGGATCAGGTTCGCGACCAGGACGAGTGAACCCGCCGCGTAGCCGAAGGCCCAGCCTCGCGACGAGACGGCGTCGCGCTCCTCGGGCGGGGCGATCTGCGGCAGGTAGGAGTTGTAGAGGACCATCGACACGGCCACCGAGGCATTGGCGACGATCAGCAGCAGGCCGCCGAGCAGATAGCGGTCCCCGTCCAGGAAGAACATGCCCGTGGTGGCCGCGGCGCCCAGATAGGCGGCGGCCGCCAGCAGGGGCTTCTTGCGGCCCGTGCGGTCGGCGGCCGCGCCCGCGATCGGCATCACGAAGATCGACAGGATGACGGACGCCGAGACTGCGTACGCGAAGAAGGAACCGGCCCGGATCGGGATCCCCAGCGGATGGACGAAACCGTCCGCGTCCGCCGCGTGTTTGGCGACCGATGTCAGATAGGGACCAAGGAAGACGGTCAGCACGCTCGTCGAGTAGACGGAGCACGCCCAGTCGTAGAAGTACCAGCCGTGTTGCTCGCGCCGCCGCTCGGCGACCTCGTCGGCCTGCTCCGCCCGCACGGTGTCAGTGCCCACCCGTGCCCCTCGCTTCCCCGTGAACGGACCGCGCGAGGAGGCTCAGAACCAGGTGCCCCGGTCTTCCAGGACCTTGCGCAGCGTGTCGATGTGATCGGTCATGATGCCATCGACTCCCAGGTCAAGGAGCCGGTGCATCCGTTCCGGTTCGTTCACGGTCCATACGTGCACCTGAAGGCCGCGCGCGTGGGCGGCCCGGACGAAGCGACGGTCGACCACCGGCACGCCCGACTGGGACTCCGGTACCTGGGCGGCTATCGCCGAGCGCCGCAGCGGGACCGGTATGCCCCAGGAACGCAGCCGCAGACTGAGCACGCCGCGGGTGCCGTACGACGTCGCCAGGCGCGGCCCGGCCAGGCGCTGGGCGCGTGTGACGCGCGCCTCGGAGAAGGAGCCGACGCAGACGCGGTCCCAGGCGGCGGTGCGTTCGAGCAGGTCGAGCAGCGGCCGGAGGGCGGGCTCGGCCTTGACGTCGATGTTCCAGCGCACCTCGGGGAAGGCGTCGAGCAGGTCCTCGAAGAGGGGGACCGGTTCCGCGCCGGCCACGCGCGCGTGGCGCACGTCTTCCCAGGGGAGGTCCGCGATCCGGCCCGCCCCGTCCGTCACTCGGTCGAGGGTCGCGTCGTGGAAGGCGACCAGTTTGCCGTCCGCCGTGGCGTGCACGTCCGTCTCGATGTAGCGGTAGCCCGCCGCCACCGCGCGCCGGAACTGGGCCAGGGTGTTCTCCAGACCGTCCGCCGCCCCGCCCCGGTGCGCGAAGGCGATCGGGCCGGGGTGGTCGAGGTACGGATGGCGTCTGCGCGTGCTCACCCGGGCAGTATCGCGCGCTCCGGTTGACCGACGGCAACGACGGTGCTGCCGCCCGGTGCCGGGCGGACGGCGAACGCCCGCAGGAAGAGCTGGGCGAGGGGGCCGATCGCGACGGCGTAGAGCACCGTGCCGATGCCGACCGTGCCGCCCAGCGCGAAGCCGGTCGCGACGACCGCCACCTCCAGGACGGTGCGCACCAGGCGGATCGAGCGGCCCGTACGCCGGTGCAGACCCGTCATCAGACCGTCGCGCGGCCCGGGACCGAAGCGGGCCGAGATGTAGAGCCCCGTGGCCATGCCGTTCAGCACGATGCCCGCCACGAGCAGCGGAATCCGTACGGCCAAGGTGTGCGCCTCCGGTACCAGCGCGAGTGTCCCGTCCATGGCGATGCCGACCACGAAGACGTTCGAGACCGTGCCGAGGCCGGGGCGCTGGCGCAGCGGAATCCACAGGAGCAGCACCGCGGCGCCGACGATGATCGACACCACGCCGATCGTCAGGCCGGTGAGCTCGGCGAGGCCCTGGTGCAGCACGTTCCAGGGCTCCAGCCCGAGGCCCGACTCCACGAGCAGGGCCGAACTCGCGCCGTACAGCGCCAGGCCGACGTACAGCTGGACGAGTCGGCGCGGGAGCCGCCCGGACTCGGAGCGTATGGACATGAGAAGTCCCCCCAGTGGTGGTAGTGGCCTGACGCATGACACTCTGTGGCTTGGAAAGAAACTCCATCCATGGCCAATTCGGGGAAGGTGGACTGGGAATCATGGCGCAGTGGACTTCGGCGGTGGGCGCCGCACAGCTCGCGCGGCTCCTCAACTCCCAGCAGGAGCGCCCCGCCGGGGCGGGCACCCGTCGTCCGCCCGCCTATCGCGCGCTGGCCGACGGCATCCGGCTCCTGGTGCTGGAAGGCCGGGTGCCGGTCGCCGCGCGGCTGCCCGCCGAGCGGGAGCTCGCGCTGTCCCTGGCCGTCAGTCGTACGACCGTAGCCGCGGCCTATGAGGCGCTGCGGGCCGAGGGGTTCCTGGAGTCCCGCCGTGGAGCGGGCAGCTGGACCGCCGTGCCGGCCGGGAACCCGCTGCCCGCGCGCGGTCTCGAACCCCTGCCCCCCGAGGCGCTCGGATCCATGATCGACCTCGGCTGCGCGGCGCTGCCCGCACCCGAGCCGTGGCTCACCCGCGCCGTGCAGGGCGCCCTGGAGGAGCTGCCGCCGTACGCGCACACGCACGGCGACTATCCCGCCGGGCTGCCCGCGCTGCGCTCGATGATCGCCGAGCGGTACACCGCGCGCGGCATTCCGACCATGCCCGAGCAGATCATGGTGACGACCGGGGCGATGGGCGCGATCGACGCGATCTGCCATCTCTTCGCCGGGCGCGGCGAGCGCATCGCCGTCGAGTCGCCGTCCTACGCCAACATCCTTCAGCTGATGCGCGAGGCCGGGGCCCGGCTGGTCCCCGTCGCCATGGCCGAGGGACTCGCCGGGTGGGACATGGACCGCTGGCGGCAGGTCCTGCGGGACGCGGCACCCCGACTCGCGTACGTGGTGGCCGACTTCCACAACCCCACCGGGGCCCTCGCCGACGAGAACCAGCGGCGCGGGCTGGTGGACGCGGCGCGGTCCGCGGGCACCGTGCTGGTCGTCGACGAGACGATGAGCGAACTGGGCTTGGACGAGGGGCTGCGGATGCCGCGCCCCGTGTGCGGGTTCGACCCCGCCGGCTCGACCGTGATCACCGTCGGCTCGGCCAGCAAGGCCTTCTGGGCGGGCATGCGGATCGGCTGGGTGCGGGCGGCGCCGGATGTGATCCGCAGCCTGGTCGCCGCGCGCGCGTACGCCGACCTGGGCACCCCCGTGCTGGAGCAGCTCGCGGTGAACTGGCTGCTCAGCACCGGAGGCTGGGAGCACGCCGTGGACATCCGCCGGGGGCAGGCCCGCGAGAACCGCGACGCGCTCGTGGCCGCCGTGCGGCGGGAGCTGCCCGAGTGGGAGTTCTCGGTACCGCGGGGCGGCCTGACGTTGTGGGTACGGACGGGTGGGCTCTCGGGGTCGCGGCTCGCCGAGGTGGGGGAACGGGTGGGCGTCCGCGTGCCGTCCGGTCCCCGTTTCGGGGTCGACGGCGCCTTCGAGGGCTATGTCCGGCTGCCGTTCACCGTGGGCGGTGCGGTGGCCGAGGAGGCGGCGGTGCGGTTGGCCGCGGCGGCCCGGCTGGTGGAAACGGGTGCGAGCGGGGGGAGCGAGACGCCGCGCACGTTCGTGGCGTGACTCTGTGCACCCCCCTCCGCTCCTGCCCGACCCGTATCTGGAGCTCCGGCCCGGGCCCCGCTCCTCACACGCCGGACGGGCTGGTTCTCAGGCCGTCCGGCGTGTGAGGACCAGCGCGTCAGCGCGAAAGGGACGGTGCGCGTCAGCGCGATAGGGCGCGATAGGAACCGTGCGGGACGGACGCAGGGGGACGGTGCGGTGTGGAGCGGGCGAAGGGGGCCGGCCCTACGTCTCCGCGACCGCCGCCTCCGCAGGGAGCGCCTCCACGGGCGGCGCCTCCACGGGCAGCGGCTCCGCCTCGGCCGGAGTCGTCCGTTCCGGCAGCAGATCGAGGATCGCCTGCCGATGCGTCTCGCTCGTCGCTTCGTCGTACGGGTCCGGCGTCGCCGGGACCTGGAGGCGAAGGACGGGACCGGCCCCGAGCCGGGCGTAGCCGCGGCCGGGCGGCATGTCCCGGGTGGGGGTCGTGTGCGGCGGCGCGCCCAGGATCGCTTCCAGCTGGGCGGAGGTCGCCGGCCCGAGCACCACGCGCGCGCGGGTGTGCTGACGCACGGCATCGCTCAGGAATTCCAGGCAGTCGAAGTGCTCGGCCACGACGACCGTGACGCCCGCCGCACGCCCATGCCGGAGCGGGACCTGAAGGAGCTCCTGGGGGTCCTGGCGTCTGTCGGCGGCGGCCAAGTGGCCGAGCGCGCTGGGCCGGTCCAGCAGGATCCACAGCGGGTTCTTGGTGTCGTCCGGCGGAGGGTGCCCCGCCTGACGGGCGCGGTTCGCGGCGATCAACCGCCGCTCGGTCTCGTGCGCGGCCCATTCCAGGCTGGCGAGTGCACCCGACAGCCCGCACTCGACGGCCAGCACACCCGCCCGACCGGTCAGGCACGCGTACTCGCCGGTGGCGGCACCCTCGACGATGACGACATCGCCGTACTGGAGGGCCTGCAGGGCGATGGAGCGCATCAGTGTGCTGGTGCCGCTGCCGGGTTCGCCCGCCACCAGCAGGTGCGGCTCGGTCGAGCGCATCCCGGTGCGCCAGACGACCGGAGGGACGTCGCGATGTTCCTCACCGTGGGTGAGGGGGAGGGTGCGCGGGACGTCGGCCGGGTCGGTGAAGCCGAGGACGGTCTCGCCGGGGGCGGTCACGAAGCGCTGGGCGGCGATGTCGGTGGGGAGGGGCGGGAGGACCGCGACGGTGAGTTCGTTGCCCTCCTCGTCCCACGCGAAGTGGTACTCGCGGCCGCGCCCCGACTTGGCGTGCAGGAGCTGTTCGATGCGGGCGCGGGACTCCGGCTCGCCGTCCGTGAAGTAGGCCGGATAGCGGATGAGGAGACGGGACAGGCGCCCGTCGTCGTCGAAGTCGTGCGACGCGAAGGCCTTCTCCCAGTCACCGCCGTGGGCGTAGAGCGGGGCGGGGTCCTCGGCCGCGGAGAAGTACGGGACCAGGGCCTCGTAGAGGGACTGGAGGCGCTCGGTCTGGGCCTCGTCGGGGCCCGTCGGCGTGGGCGGGGTGTGGTCGCGGCCGGTCCAGGCTGCCGCCGCCATCAGGCTGATGGCGGCGAGCAGCGGCCCGTACGGCACCAGTGCCACGACCAGGATCACCGAGGCCACCAGGAACAGCAGCGGCCCGCGCCGGTCCTTGGGGGTGTCGGCCCACTTGCGCCGTCCGACACCTGCCAGGCGGTGCAGTCCTCGGGAGACCGTGATCAGCGGGTGGAGGACGTCGGTGGCGCTGTCGGCTGCCGTCCGGGCCAGCTCCCGGCTTCGGGCGATCTGTGCGCTGCCGTTGCTCAGAATTTGGGGGAGAGGGCGCCGGGCCACTGCTGTCTCCTGATGGTGCGTGCGAGAGGGAGGGACGACGTCAGAACTTGATCCCGCCGAGCAGGCTCGCCAGGCTCTCCCCGCCGGCCTTGATGCTCGGAGCGATGGCGGTGCTCGCGAGGTAGAAGCCGAACAAGGTCGACACCAGGCAGTGCGACGCCTTGAGGCCGTCCTTGCGGAAGAAGAGAAAGACGATGACGCCGAGCAGGACCACACCTGAGATGGACAGGATCATTTGTGCTCTCCTGGTTCGTGGGGACAGTCACCATGAGTACTTCCAGGATCACAGCATGTATCCATACGATAAAAGGTGCAACTGGGTGAATTCTGGCTGATTTCACCCGGCTGGCGGAGCTGTGCGAGGTCGCCTGCGCGGGGCTGTTGCGTCCGGCGGGTCCGCCGGAGTCTGGTGTGATCTTTGCCGTGGACGGTGCCGGTCATGTGCCGTCGGAGCCAGTACGCTGGCGATTCACCCGAACGGTTGCAGTGAGAGGCGGTCCGGCCGATGAGTGAAGCCCCCGACCCCGAGGTCGTGGAGCTGGCGACCAAGATCTTCGATCTCGCGCGTCGTGGCGAGACCGAGACGCTCGTGGCGTATGTGGACGCGGGCGTTCCGGCCAATCTCACCAACGACCGCGGCGACTCGCTCGTGATGCTCGCGGCTTATCACGGCCACGCGGACGCGGTACGCGCGCTGCTGGAGCGCGGCGCCGAGGCGGACCGGGTCAACGACCGGGGCCAGACCCCGCTCGCCGGGGCCGTGTTCAAGGGCGAGGAAGCCGTGATCCGGGTGCTCCTCGACGGGGGCGCCGATCCGGCCGCCGGGACGCCCTCGGCCGTCGACACCGCCCGTATGTTCGGCAAGACGGACCTGCTCGAACTGTTCGGCGCACCGTGACTCGAACGTTCTGACCAGCCGAAACGCAGGAAAAAGGGGAGGCGGAACGGGGCCGCCGGAAATACGGTCGCGGCAGGAAGAACTGCCGAGTCATCATGACGTCGTGAGTCACGGACGCGATGGCTGGGCAGGTGTTGCCGCACCGCGCGGGCCGTGATGCGGCCCGCATGGGCCACCGACGAGAGGCAGAGGAACATGGTCTACAGCAAGCAAGAAACGGCGGGCGCTCCGACGTGTTGTCACGCGGCCAGGTAATGCAGGATCCCGGTTGCGTCGACGCTTGATGTGAGGCTGTTTCCCATGTTCGATCCGGTCATAGCGCCCAGCGCCACGCTGCTCGGCCTGCTCCAGAGGGGCCGCGGCGACGGCACGCTGCACGCGCTCACCGCACCGCGCGCCGAAGCGCTCGCGGCGCTCAACCACTGTGTGCTGCGCGACCCCCGCCACGACTGGCAGGTGGAGAACCGCTCCCTGTACTACGCCCGTCTCTACCTCGATCTGAGCGGTGAGCTCGACGCGATCGAGCGGCACCTCTTCGATGCCGAGGACATCCTCGACACCTGCGAGTCACGCACGGGCCTCGCCCTCGCGGTCCTCGGGCACCTCGCCTCGTACGGCAGGCGCGACGCACTCGAACTGCTGCGCAGGTACGCGGCCTCCGGCACCAGCTGGGCCTGGGCCCTCGACGAGCTCGCCCTGCGGGACGACGACGCCGGGCTGCGCGCCCTGGCCGTGCCGGTACTCGCCCGCTTCCCCGCCGACGCGGAGGGTGACGCCGAACTCGCCGCCGCCGTGCGCGACGCCTTCGAACCCCGGCCCTGGCGGCTGTGGGCCGACGATCCGCGCGCTTCCATCGGCACGCGCGTGCGTGCCGCCCAGGAAGCCGGTTCCTTCGACCGCTGGCAGCGCCAGATGCGACCGTCCGGGCCCCGCCCGGGGTGGAGCGTGCAGGCCGTCTTCGACTGGGCCCAGCAGGGCATCGAACGCGGCGCGGCACTGCACGTCCCGGCCGCCCGCTGCCTCTCGGCCGTCGCCGGTCCCGAGGACCGGCCGGAGATCGTCGAGGCCGCGCGCCACGGCGGAGACGGCGCCCGCTGCACCGCCTTGCGCTATCTCGCCGACGGCAATGATCCGGACGCCCTCGATCTGATCGAGGGAGCCGTGGCGGGCGGTTCGACGGCCGTGGCCGAGGCCGCCGTCGACGCCTTCGAGCGGATGCGCAGCGTCGCCGCGGTCGACCGGGCACGCGGCTGGGCGCACCGGCCCGACACACTGGGCGCCGCCGCGGGACGCATGCTCGCCTGTCGGGGCGGAGCGCAGGACAGCGAACTGGTGCTGGGCGCACTGCGCGAGGCGGTACGGGGCGAAGGCCCGGACGCGCCGACCCTGTGGACCCTCGTCGACGGCACCGGACGGCTCGGCATCGCCTGTGCCGCACCCGTGCTGCGGCACATCTACCGCGAGACCGCCTCGTCCCATCTGCGCGGCCGCGCCGCCCGCGCCCTGGCCGCCACCGATCCCTCCTTCGCCGCCGGCTTCGCCGTCGAGTGCCTGTGGGACTGCGAGGAGACCACCCGCGAGGTCGCCGCACGGCATGCCGAAACCGGTGATGCGCGTGTGGTGGAGCAGCTTCGGCGACTGGCGGCGGATCCGGCCGAGGAGGCCGATGTCCAGACAGCGGTACGAAGCCGGATCGGGCCCGACATGCCCGCCGTATGAACGTTCGGTGACTCGCGAGTCAGGGGGGCGTGGACGCGGGCTGACCTGGACGGGTGCGGAGCGCAACGCTCACGGGACGTTCCTCGCCAGGAAAGATCCACGTTGACGCGACCACGTCCAGCGCGGCGAGAACACCCGTATGCGTGTCGTCATCGTGACCGAATCCTTTCCCCCCGATGTGAACGGCGTGGCCCACTGCGCGCTCCAGACCGCCCGGCACCTCGTCGATCGCGGTCACGCTCCCCTCGTCGTCGCCCCGGCCACCTCCCCCAAGTTCTCGGCTCCCCCCGAACAGGGCGGTGCCTTCACGGGGAGCGGGCCGGACGCTCTCGCGCCGTGCCCTGTCGTCCGAGTCCCCTCCCTACCGCTTCCGGGCTACCCCCAGGTCCGCGTCGCCCTCCCCAGCCGACGCGTCGCCGCGGCGATCACCGAACACCGCGCCGACATCGTCCACCTGGCCAGCCCCTTCATCCTCGGCGTCCGCGGCATGGCGGCCGCCGCCCGGCTCGGCATCCCCGCCGTGGCCGTCTACCAGACCGACCTCGCCGGCTACGCCCGTACGTACATCAGCGCCGGTGAGGCCACCGCGTGGCGGCGGATCCGCTCCGTCCACGCCGCCGCCGACCGGACGCTCGCCCCGTCCAGCGCGGCCCTGCGCGACCTGGAGGCACACGGTGTGCCCCGGGTACGGCTGTGGCCGCGCGGTGTGGACACCGTCCGCTTCCGTCCCGGGCACCGGGACGCGGCGCTCCGCCGTGAACTGGCGCCGAACGGCGAGCTGATCGTCGGCTACGTCGGCAGGCTCGCCCCCGAGAAGCACGTCGAGCTGCTGGCCGGCGTCTGCGGCCTGGACGGCGTACGCGTCGTCGTGGTCGGTGACGGGCCGAGCGAAACGACCTTGCAGAACGCCCTTCCCGGCGCCGTCTTCCTCGGGCGGCGCACCGGCGACGAACTCGCCCGGATCTTCGCCTCGTTGGACGTGTTCGCGCACACCGGCCCCTTCGAGACCTTCTGCCAGACCGTTCAGGAGGCCATGGCGAGCGGGGTGCCCGTCGTGGCGCCCGCCGCGGGCGGACCGCTCGACCTGGTGTCCCACGGCCGTACGGGGCTGCTGGTGCCGCCGGGCGAGGCGGCCGCCGTACGGGACGCGGTGTGGGCCCTGGCCGCCGATCCGGCTCTCCGGGCCGCCTACGGGGCCGCGGGACGTGCCATGGTCGAAGGTCGCACCTGGGCGGCCGTGGGCGATCAGCTCATCGGCCACTACGCCGATGTGCTCTCGGCGCGGAAGCTGGTGGCGGCATGAGCCTGCGCATCGTCCGGCTCGCCAACTTCGTCGCCCCCGCCTCCGGCGGTCTGCGCACCGCGCTGCGCGAACTCGGCGCCGGCTACCGGGCCGCCGGACACGAACCGGTGCTCGTCATCCCCGGTGAGCGCGCCACCGACCGCGAGACCGAGCAGGGGCGGGTGATCACGCTGCCCGGGCCGCTGCTGCCCGGGACGGGCGGCTATCGCGTGCTCACGGACAAGCGGCGGGTGGCCCGGCTGCTGGAGTCGCTCGCACCCGACCGCCTCGAAGTCTCCGACCGGACCACCCTGCGCTGGACCGGGGTGTGGGCGCGCCGGGCCCGGGTGCCCGCGGTGATGGTCTCCCACGAGACCGCCGACGGAGTGCTGCGGACCTGGGGGCTCCCGGAGGGGATGGCCCGGCGGACCGCCGACGCCCTCAACGTCCGTACCGCGCACACGTACGCGCGCGTCGTGTGCACCACGGAGTTCGCCGAGCGCGAGTTCGTCCGCATCGGCGCCCGCAATGTCGTACGCGCCCCCCTGGGCGTCGACCTGGTGGGCCGGCACCCCGGGCTGCGGGACCCCGGGCTGCGTGACCGCTACGCGCGCGTGGACGAGGCCTTGCTCGTGATGTGCTCCCGGCTGTCCGTCGAGAAGCGCCCGGGTACGGCGCTCGACGCGCTGGAGGCGCTGCTGCGGCGCGGTCGGCGTGCCGTCCTCGTCGTCGCGGGGGACGGACCGCTCAGGGCCCGGCTCGAACAGCGTGCCCGGGAGCGGAGGCTGCCCGTGACCTTCCTCGGACACGTCTGCGACCGGGCGCTGCTCGGCGCGTTGCAGGCCTCGGCCGACGTGTGCCTGGCTCCCGGGCCGGCCGAGACATTCGGGCTGGCCGCCCTGGAGGCGATGGCCTGCGGTACGCCCGTGGTGGCCAGCGCACTGTCCGCGCTGCCGGAGATCGTCGGGTCCGCCGGGGCCACCGCGGCGGACAGCGGGGACTCCTTCGCGGACGCCGTACGGCTGCTGCTCGGGCGGCCCGAGGGCGAGCGCAGGGAGGCAGCACGCGCGCGTGCGGAGTGTTTCGGCTGGGATGCCGCTGTGGAGGGCTTCCTCGCCGCGCACGACGCGGTGGTCGAGGCGGTCCCGCGCCTGCAGGAGGGCGTGGGATGAGACCCCTTCGGTTCGTGGCCCTCGGGGACTCGCTGACGGAAGGCGTCGGCGACCCCGTGGGCGAGGGGTGGCGGGGCTGGGCGGCACTGCTCGCGGACGGCCTCGGCGAGTCCGTCGAGTTCACCAACCTCGCGGTGAGCGGCGCTCAGACGCGCGACGTACTGGAGCGGCAGACTCCGGCCGCGCTGGCCCTCGCACCGGACGTGGTGTCCGTCGTGATCGGTGTGAACGACACCCTCCGGTGCACCTTCGACATCCACGCCGTGGCCGCCCGGCTCGACAAGGTGTACGCGGCCTTCCGGGACACGGACGCCGTACTGCTCACCGCCTGTCTGCCGGACCCCGGTGCGATGCTCGGGCTGCCGGGCGCGCTGGCTCGCCCGCTGGCCCGGCGGCAGCGTGCCGTCAACACGGTCGTGCACGCGCTGTCCGAGCGCTACCGAGCGGTGCACCTGCACGCGGCGGAGGGCGCCTGGCTGACGGACCGCGCGATGTGGAGCGCGGACCGGCTGCACCCGGGGGAGCGGGGGCACCGGCAACTCGCCCTCCGTTTCCACGCGTTGCTCGCCGCGGAGGGCCTCGCCGGCGGGCCCGTGCCCTCGGCCGAGCCCGAGTTCCCCGTGCCCACCCGGTCGGCCGACCTGTGGTGGCTGGCCACCGCGGGGACGGGGTGGGTGGCCCGGCGGTGCATGGACCTGCTGCCGCAACTGCTCACCCTGGCCGCCGCCGAGGTGCGCCACCGGGCGCGCGGCACCAGCGCGCGACTCGACCTGAGCGCCTCGCACGCCGTCGCGTCCGCGCTGGCCGCGCTGTCGGTGGCGGAACAACCGGACGCGGCATGACGGTTCGGCGGTCTTCTCAACCGCCCTCTCGCCGACGGCGTACGACCATGAAGCGCACCGGCGTACCCGGGACCGCCTGGGCCGCCGCGGGCAGGTCGGCCGGCCGGACCACCGCGATCACCGGGTAACCCCCGGTGGTCGGATGGTCGGCGAGGAACACCACCGGTCGGCCGTCGGGCGGTACCTGGACGGCGCCCAGAACCATGCCCTCACTGGGAAGTTCACCGGAAACGGCCCTCTCCAGTGAGGGCCCTTCCGTGCGCAGGCCGATGCGGTTGCTCGCGGAGGACACCCGGTAGGCGCGGGTGGCCAGGGTGCGGACGGCGGACGCCGTGAACCAGTCGTCCCGTGGCCCCGGCGTCACGCGCAGGACCAGCTCCGAGGGCGGTCCGGCGTGGGGAACGACGTCCACGCGCGCGTGGACGCCATCGGGGCGCCCCAGGGGCAGCACCGTGCCGTCCGCGAGGGGCGGGGGGCCGAGTCCCGAGAGAAGGTCCGTCGAGCGGCTGCCGAGGACGGGGTCCACGGCCACGCCGCCGGACACGGCCAGGTAACTGCGTACCCCCGCGCGCGCGGGGCCGATGTCCAGGAGTGCCCCGGCGGGCACGCGCACGGGTGCGCCCCAGGGCGCCGGACGGCCGTCCACCGTGACCGCGCAGGGCGCGCCCGCGACGGCCACGGTGACCGCCGAACGCGGGCGCAGGGCACAGCCGTTCAGGGTCGTCTCCAGGACGGCCGCCTGCGCCCGGTTGCCGACGAGCCGGTTGGCCAGTGCGGCCGCGGGCGCGTCGAGCGCGCCGGAGCGCGGTACCCCGAGGTGGGCGTGGCCGGGGCGGCCCTGGTCCTGGACGGTGGTCAGGGCTCCGGCGCGGACGACGGAGAGGGCCCGGTCGGTCATGGACACCTCGACTGAGCGTGGCGGAACGGGGTTGTCATGGGTGGGTCGCTGGTGCGATGGGGGGTCGGGGTTGTCATGGGTGGCTCGCTGGTGCGATAGGGCCGGGGCTGTCATGCGTGGCTCGCCGGCGCGATGGGGGCCGGGGCTGTCATAGGTGGTTCGCCGGTGCGATGGGGGTGAGGGTTGTCATGTGCGTTCCGCCGGTACGAAGCGGACCCGCGCCCCTGGGGTCAGGAGCGCGGCCGGTACGCGCGCGTGGTCCCACAGCACCGCGTCCGTCGTACCGATCAGCTGCCAGCCGCCCGGGGACGAGCGGGGGTACACGCCGGTGTACGGGCCCGCGAGCGCCACGGAACCGGCCGGAACCGCCGTGCGCGGAGTCGCCCGGCGCGGCACGTCGTAGCGGGGCGGCAGCCCCGTGAGGTAGCCGAAGCCGGGCGCGAAACCGCAGAAGGCGACGCGGAACTCGGCCGCCGCGTGGATCTCCGGCACTTCCCGCTCGCGCACGCCCCACAGGGCGGCCACATCCGCGAGATCGGGACCGTCGTACCGTACGGCGATCTCGATGGCCTCGCCCGCGCGCGCGGGGAGCGCCGGGATGTCCCAAGCGGGCAGCCGCTCCGCCAGGCTCACCGGGTCGTCCAGGCCGTCCAGCAGGACCGTGCGCGCCGCGGGGACGATCTCCCCTACGGACAGGGAGCCCTCCGCGCGCCGGCGCAGCAGTTCGGCGTGCAGGGCCTGGGCCGCGTCGCCCGAGGAGACCTCCACCAGCAGGGCGCGGTCGCCGACCGGCAGCACCCTCATGCGAACGCCGCCACGAGGACGCCCGAGGACTCCAGCCCGGCCCGCACCCGGCGGGCCAGCTCCACCGCGCCCGGAGTGTCCCCGTGCAGGCACAGCGAGCGCGCGCGGACCGGGATGCGCTCCCCGGAGCAGGAGGTCACCGTGCCGAAGCGGGCCAGGCGCACCGAGCGTTCGACCACCGTGTCCGCGTCCGTGATCACCGCGCCGGACCGGGCGCGCGGCACCAGGGTGCCCTCCTCGGTGTACGCGCGGTCCGCGAACGCCTCGGTGACGGTGGGCAGTCCGGCCCGCTCGGCCAGCTTCAGGAAGCGGGAGGACGGCAGGCCGAGGACGGGCAGGGTGGCATCCGCCAGCCGTACGCCCTCGACGACCGCCCCGGCCTGTTCCTCGTCGTGTACGACGCGGTTGTAGAGCGCGCCGTGCGGCTTCACGTACGACACGCGCGTGCCCGCCGCGCGCGCGAAGACCTCCAGGGCGCCGATCTGGTACGCCACTTCGGCCGTCAGCTCGTCGGACGGCACGTCCATCGCGCGCCGCCCGAACCCCGCCAGGTCGCGGTAGGAGACCTGGGCGCCGATCCGTACCCCGCGCTCGGCCGCCAGCTCGCACACCCGCCGCATGGTGGCCGCGTCCCCGGCGTGAAAGCCACAGGCCACGTTGGCGCTGGTGACGACGGACAGCAGCTGTTCGTCGTCGGTGAGGCGCCAGCGGCCGAAGCCCTCGCCGAGGTCGGCGTTGAGATCGATCGGGGTCATGAGGTGCGGTTTCTCCTTCATCGGCTGGTGCTCAGGCCACGCGGTACTGCTCGTCGCGGGTGTCCGTCAGGAACATCTCGCCGGGTGCGTGGGTGATCGCGAACGGCGGACGGGACGCCATCACGGCCGCCTGGGGCGTCACTCCGCAGGCCCAGAACACCGGGATGTCGTCCGGCGCCACGTCCACCGGATCGCCGAAGTCGGGGCGCGAGAGATCCTCGATGCCCAGCACCGACGGCTCACCGCAGTGCACCGGACTGCCGTGCACGGCGGGCAGCAGACTGCTCTCCCTGATCGCCGCGGCCAGGTGCTGCGGCGGCACCGGGCGCATCGACACGACCATCGGGCCGTGCAGCCGCCCGGCCGGACGGCACTGGCGCCCCGTTACGTACATGGATACGTTGCGGCCCTGCTCGATGTGGCGCATCGGGACGCCCGCCTCGGTCAGCGCCCACTCGAAGGTGAAGCTGCACCCGATGAGGAACGAGACCAGGTCGCCGCGCCAGTGCTCGGTCACCTCGGTGGGTTCGTCGACCAACTCGCCGTGCTCCCACACCCGGTAGCGCGGCAGATCGGTGCGCAGGTCCGCGCCGTCCGCCAGCACGGTCTCCCACGAGCCCGCGTCGGTGACGTCGAGGACCGGGCACGGCTTCGGGTTGCGTTGGCAGAACAGCAGCATGTCGTACGCCCAGTCGGCGGGCACCGAGATCAGGTTCGCCTGGGTGTGACCCGCGGCGACTCCGGAGGTGGGGCCCGACACCCCCGAACGGAACCGGGCGCGCGCCTTCCCGGGGGTCCACGCGTGCGCGTGCTCGGCGAGGAGGCTCGACGGGCGATCCTGGGTGGTGTGGCTCACAGCAGTTCCTTCCCACGGGTCTCGGGGAGTCCGAGCAGGGCCAGCGCCGCGAGGGCGTAGCCGATCGCGCCGAAGACCAGCGCGCCGCCCACGCCCCAGCTGTCGGCGAGGAAGCCGACCGTGGTGGGGAAGGCGGCGCCCACGGCGCGGCCCGTGTTGTACGTGAAGCCCTGGCCGGTGCCGCGCACGGCCGCGGGGTACAGCTCGCTGAGGAACGAGCCGAAGCCGCTGAAGATCGCCGACATACAGAAGCCGAGCGGGAAACCGAGCACAAGGAGCAGGGTGTTGGCGCCGCTCGGGATGTTCGCGTAGGCGAGGATGCAGGCCGCCGACAGGATCGCGAAGAGCAGGATGTTGCGCTTGCGGCCCAGCCTGTCGGTGAGATAACCGCCGGTGAGGTAGCCGAGGAAGGCTCCGGAGATGAGGAACGTGAGGTAGCTGCCGGTACCGACGACGGACAGGCCCCGCTCCGTCTTCAGGTACGTGGGCACCCAGGTGGCCAGCGTGTAGTAGCCGCCCTGGACGCCGGTGGAGAGCAGGACCGCGAAGAACGTGGTGCGCAGGAGGCCGGGGCCTTCGGCGGTGGCGGGCTTGAAGATCGCCACGAACGAGCCCTTGTCGGCGCTCTTCTCGCGCACGGCGGCCGCTTCCGGGGCGTCCTGCACCCGGCGCCGCACCCATACGACGAGCAGCGCGGGCAGCGCTCCGGTCCAGAACATCACGCGCCAGGCGAGGTCGTCGCCGAGGAACTGGAAGACCAGTGTGTAGACGACCACCGCCAGACCCCAGCCGACCGCCCAGGCACTCTGGATCGCGCCGAGCGTCCGGCCCCGGTGCTTGGGGCTCGCGTACTCGGCGACCAGGATCGCGCCGACCGCCCACTCGCCGCCGAAACCGAGGCCCTGAAGGGCCCGGAAGACCAACAGCGTCTCGTAGTTGGGCGCGAAGCCGCAGGCCACCGTGAACACCGCGTACGTGATCACGGTGATCATCAGCGCCTTGACGCGTCCGATCCGGTCCGCGACCACACCCGCGATCGCGCCGCCGACCGCCGAGACGACCAGCGTGACGGTGGTGAACAGGCCGGTCTGGCCGCTGTCCAGGCCGAAGTAGGCGGCCAGCGCGACCATGCTCAGCGGCAGTGTGAAGTAGTCGTAGGAGTCGAGGGCATAGCCGCCGAACGCGCCGGCGAAGGCGCGCCGGCCGCGCGGACCGAGCGCCCGCAGCCAGGCGAACGCGCCTTCCCGAGCGGTGGGTTCACCCGTGCCGGGTGGGGTCTCGGCCTTCAGGGCCCGGGACGGAGGGGTCGTGCTCATGGGCACCTCGCAGTGAGGGACGGAGGGTGCTGGGGACTGAGCCGTGCCGTGCCGTGCGGAAGCGGTGGACACCGGAGCAGTGCTGTCGGCGTCTGCACGCCAAGGTAGAGGATCGTTGAACGATCCCTCAATACCCGTGTTGTTTCGTTCTCGTATCTGCGATTGAATTCCGGGCATGGCAGAGCTGACGGAACTTGCCGACGATCGCGCACTGCTGGGCCGCACCAGTACCGCCGAACGGGTCTCGGACATCCTCAGAAGCCGGATCGCCGAGGGGTTCTTTCCGCCCGGGACGCGCCTGTCGGAGGACAGCATCGGCGGCGCGCTCGGTGTCTCGCGCAATACCCTGCGCGAGGCGTTCCGGCTGCTCACGCACGAACGGCTGCTGGTGCACGAGCTCAATCGTGGGGTCTTCGTGCGGGTGTTGACCATTGAGGACGTTCAGGACATTTACCGCACACGGACCCTCGTCGAGTGCGCGGTGGTCCGCGGTCTCGACGAGCCGCCGTACGCCGTGGAGGGTCTCGCCGAGGCCGTCGCGGACGGGCGACGGGCGGCGCGCGAAGGTGACTGGAAAGGTGTCTCCACCGCCAACATCCACTTCCACCGGGAACTGGTCGCGCTCGCCGGGAGCGCCCGCACCGACGAACTCATGCGCAGCGTCTTCGCCGAACTGCGCCTCGCCTTCCACGTGGTGGACGACCCGCGCCGGCTCCACGAGCCGTATCTCGCCCGTAACCGTGAGATCCTCCAGACCCTCCAGGCGGGCGACCGGGACGGCGCCGAGCGGCTGCTGGCCGGCTATCTCGACGACTCGCTGAACGGGCTCGTGGAGGTGTACGGGCGGCGGGTGGCCGACGGGGCGCAGGGGATCGGCTGAAGCGGTTCGGGTACGGTTCGCAACCCGCGCCGGGTCCGTCCGGCGCGACGGACCCCCCGCGGCTGTGAGCTGCCGTGACGGCCGGTCGCTTCTGCGCCGTTTCGACCGGTGTCAGACCGAGGACCTAGTCTGTGCACCGTGACTTCGCCTGCATCGACGGACAGCGTTCCGCCCCAGCTCAGCGCGGGGCCGCGCCCCGCGCCGGGCCCGGCCGCCGACGAGGGCCTGGCGCGGCGGCTGCGCGCGCTCGCCTGCACCGCGCCGCTGCACGACCTCGACGTGCGCAAGGCGAACCTCGCGGGTGAGTACACGGTCTACGGGATGGCGGAGGTCGCCCTCGCCGCCATCGACCTCGTCACCTTGAACATGGACTTCGACACCGGCGCCGACCACGACCAGATAGTGGCCAGGCTCATCCCGCGCATCGCCGCCCAGGCCCCGCGGCGGCCCGTCGCCGAGCACGAGCGCGTGGCCCGCTGGGTCCTGGAGAACCTGATCAACGTCGGCAGCGTCGACCGCGGCTTCCGCGCCGTGTACGGCACCTTCGCGCCCGACGGCTCCTATGTCCGCCGCGACTACGACTTCAAGCTGATCGAAGAGGTGCCCGGATACGGGGGGAGCGTCTATCTCCGTACGACCGACGAAGCCGTCAACGTCCTCGTCGGCGCCCTCGACACCGACGTCACCAGCGCGCAGATCGCCGCCGAGGTCAAGCTGGAGGTCCTGATCAGCCGCGGGCGGCTCGCCGACGCGCAGCTCGCCGCCGAGCAGGCCCGCTACCGGACCGTGCAGTACTCGGAGACGCTCAGGAAGGCACTGGACGCGACCCGGCGCAATGTGCGAGCCGTCGACTGGCTCCAAGCCGTGCCCGACATGATCGCCGAGGCCCTCGACCACGTCGCCGACCGCTATCGGCACGAGAACGCGATCCTCACCAACATCCGCAAGGCCCGCGACGAGTCCGAGGACCCCGAGCAGAAGCGCCGCGCCGCCGAGCTCGTCGACATCGTCAAGGACTGCATCCGCAGGCACACACAGCTCCAGTCCCGGCTCCTGGAGGCGGGCCCGCTCTTCCGCGCCGAGCAGGACCGGCAGGCCTTCGCCACGCCCATGACGACGTCGGGGATCGACCTCTACGGACATCTCGTCGCGCCGGTGCTGCCGCTGCCGATGGAGCAGGCGCTGCGCGTGACCGACGCGTTCTTCGCCCGTGGGACGGGGCTGCGCACCCCGGTCGCCGTCCGGGTGGGTGATCTCGTCGACATACTGCTGACACCGCCCCTGGAGCGGGAGCACCTCGGCGCGGAGATGCCCGAGCCGGATCTGATCGCCACCCCCGACGACAGCCGGTTCAGTGAGGAGCAGCTGGCCTCCGCCATGGAGTTGCTCGATCTGCCCGCCGATGCGCCGCGGCGGCTGTCCGGCTTGCTGGCCGAGGCCCGCCGACGGGACCCCGAACTGCCTTACCTGGTCGCCCTGTTGGCCGTCCACGCGGCCAGCCCGCCGGTCGGGACCGCCTATCGGCAGGGTGAGGAGAAGCTGTTGTTCGCCGTGGACGACGGGACCGAGCTGGATGATCCCGAGTTCGGCGGGGCGGACCTCATCGTGGGGATGGCTCTGCTGGATGCGGCCGCAATGGCCGCCGACCGGACGGAGGCCGCGTGAACCACGGGTCGTCCCTCCGCGGCGGGTCGTCCATGACTGGTCGCGCCCACGCGGCGGTGCCGCATGACGTAACGCCCCGCGCCCCTCACGGGGCATCTCCTCTCACCTTCGTATGCCAGACCAAGGAGTCTCAGCCGTGACCGAGCACGTCGAGTGGAGTGAGCCGGAGACAGTCGCCGCGCCGGCGAATGCCCCCGTCACCCCGGCCGACGCCGCCGACGCGGCGCGGCTCGTCGCCTTCGGGCTGCAGCCCAAGCTGCAGCCCGCGCGGGACCAGGAGTACGCGGAGCTGCTGCGGCGGTATCGCGAGGATCCGCCGTTCGCGCGGCTGGCCGACGCCGTGGCCGCCGGGCTCGGGCTGGTCGTGCTCGAAGTGTCCCCGCGCGCGGGGATGGCGGTGACGGCCGCCGAGGACTCCGTGTTCGCCGTCCGCATGGGCGACTACGCGCGTCGGACGGCGGCCGACTCCGGGGACCGCTTCCTGCACGGACTCGCCCACCTCGCGGTCGCCGCCATGGCGTTCCCGCGCCCCGAGGACCTCGCGGACGACGGATACATCGGGCGCGTCTCGGTCAACGGCGTCGACGCGTTCGTACGGCAGGCCTGCCGCCGCCTGGAGGAGCGGGCCGGGGAGCAGGGCGAGAACACCGACCCGGCGAGCGATGCGCCGGGTCTGGAGGCGGCCTGGCGGATCTGGGCGCGGCGCAGTTCCACCGGGGCCACCAAGGACGCGCGAAGACTGGCCGGCTCGACCACCGGCATCGTCGGCAAGGCCGTCGCGTTCCTCACCGACTCGGGGTTCCTGCAGCGCACCGGGGACGACGGGGGAGGGACGTACCGGACGACGGCCCGCTATCAACTCCAGGTCCGTGACATGGCGGGCAGCGCGGCCCTGGCCGAGCTCCTCGACCTGGGCATCGTCCCGGTGACCGACGGCACCGCGACGCTGCTGCCCGCCGAGGACACCGACGACCTGGAGCTCGCGGCCGGAGCGGGACTGCCGTTCCACTCCTGAACCTCCTGAGAGTCACCTCCTGAGAATCCCGAACTTCTCGGCAGTGTCCTGAAGTTCCCCGCCCTTACGAAGACTTGCTTCCGAAGACTTACGACGAGAGTCCGCCGCCATGTACGAGCTGTCCCGGGTCCGCCTCTACTCCATCGGTCCGGCCGGTGCGCGCTATGCCGACACCGTGCTTGACCTGCGGGGTGTCGGCGAGCCCGTGCCCGACCCCGCGCCCATGCAGGCGGAGTTCTTCCAGGAGGAGCCCGTCGGGCCGCCGCGCCGGCCCGCACCCGCGGGCGTGCTCTTCCTGGAGAACGGCGGCGGCAAGTCGGTGCTGCTCAAGCTGATCTTCTCGGTGATGCTCCCGGGCCACCGCAACACGCTGGGCGGCGCCAGCTCCGGTGTGCTGCGCAAGTTCCTGCTCGCCGACGACTGCGGGCATGTCGCGCTGGAGTGGCAGCACACGCTGACCGGCGAGTGTGTCGTCGTCGGAAAGGTGAGCGAGTGGCGGGGGCGGCAAGTCTCCAATGACCCGAGGAAGTTCGCGGAGGCCTGGTACTCCTTCCGGCCCGGCCCCGGACTGAGCCTGGACAACCTGCCGGTCGCCGAGGCGACCGCCGTACGGCCGTCCGTCGAGGGCGCCTCGGGCGCCCAGGGACGACGGCGCACCATGAAGGGCTTCCGGGACGCGATCACCGAGGCGGGCAAGGCGTACCCGCACCTCGAAGTGCACTGGGAGGAGATCCACGACCGCTGGAACGAACACCTCGGCGACCTGGGCCTCGACCCCGAACTCTTCCGCTACCAGCGGGAGATGAACGCCGACGAGGGCGAGGCCGCCGGTCTCTTCGCGGTCAAGAAGGACTCCGACTTCACCGACCTGCTGCTGCGCGCCGTCACCGACACCCGGGACACGGACGGCCTCGCCGACCTGGTCGGCGGTTTCGGCAACAAGCTGGGGCGGCGGGCCGAGCTGATCGCCGAGCGGGACTTCACGGCCGGGTCCGTGGATCTGCTCGGCCGGATCGTCGACGCCGCCGAGGCACGGGCACGCGCGCGGGACATCCACGCGGGCGCCGAGCGGCGTACCAGGACGCTGGCACGGCGGCTGTCCGCGCGGGCCGTGCAGGAGCGCGTACGCGCCGGTGAGCTCGCCCAGCGCGTCACCGCCGCCGCGTACGCCGTCACGCACGCCGAGGGCGCCCGCGGGCGCAGTGCGCTGATCGCCGCCGAACTCGCCTACCGGCACGCCTCGTTGGCGCTCGCCGGGGCGGAGAAGTCCGCCGCGGCGCAGAAGCGCGAGCTGGCCGACGCGCGGACGTTGCAGTCCGCGTGGCAGGCCGCCGAACTCGTGCTGCGGCACCGGGCCGCCGCCGACCGCTCCGCGCGCGTGGCCGCCGCGATCCGTGAGGCCGAGCGGGACGCCGCGCCCGCACTTGCCGCCCGGGCCAAGGCCGCCGTCGACCTCGTACGCGCCCTGCACCGCGCCGCCGAAGGCGCCGAGTCCCTCGCCAACGAGGAGGAGGAGCGGTCCGCCGGGCTCCAGGAGGTCGGCGAGAGGGCGTACGCGGACTCGACCGCCGCGGCCACCGCCGCGCAGCGCGCCCGCAGCGAGGTCGGGCATCTGCGCCAGCGCCTGAGCGAGGTCGAGCAGGAGACCGCCGAGGCCGTGCGCGCGGGCTGGCTCGACGACAGCGCCCCGGACGCCGACCCCGCCCGCGCCGCCCTCGCGGCCAGCGACGCCGAGAAGACCGCCGTCGCCGCCTGGGACACCGCACGGGAGGCCTCGCGCCGCGCCTCGGAGCACGCCCGCGAGGCGGCGTCCGCCGAATCCCGCGCGGAGCTGACGGCCGCGCGCGCGGCCGATGCGGCGACCGCCGCCGAGCGGGCGTACGACGGCGAGCGGCGTACGGCCGAGGCGCTGGCGGGGGAGGAGCGGCTCGCGGAGCTGCTGAGCCTGCCGGGCGCCGGGCGGGGCGGCGTTCCCGTGCCCCGGTCGGGCGCGGACGGAACCGCGGAACAGGGCGGGGCGGTCTCCGGCCAGGGCCGGGCCGGTGCCGCCGCCGCCCGGTCAGGCCTCGACGCCACCGACGCCGACGCGACGGACACCGGCGCGTCGCCGCTCGCCCCCGAACAGCTGGACCACTACGCCGACGAACTCCGCGAGCTCCTCGACGACGGGGTCGCCGCCGCCGAGCGGCAGCTCTTCGAGCTGCGCACCGCCGCGGCCGACGACGCACGCATTCTCGGCGCGCTCGGTGACGGCGGCCTGCTGCCGCCCGGCCCGGACGTGCTGGCCACCGTCGAGTACCTCGGCGAGCACGGCATCCCCGCGCTCCCCGGCTGGCGCTATCTCGCGCAGGCCGTCGACCCCGTCGACCACGCGCGCGTGCTGGCCGCCCGGCCGGAGCTGGTCGACGGCGTGATCATCACGGATCCGGACACGCACGCCCGGGCCCGCGAGGCGCTCGGCGACGCGGCCCTGCTGCCGCGGTCGGCCGTCGCCGTCGGCACGGCCGCCGCGCTGCTCGCCCCGACGCCGGCACCCGACGCGGGCGACGGCGACGTGTTCCTCGTACCGCCCAACCCGGCCATGCACGACGAACACGCCGCCGACGAGGAGCGGCAGACACTGCGGGCCCGCGCGAGCCGGCGGGACGAGGAGATCCGGACGCTCGCGGCCCGGCTCGGCAAGGACCGCGAGCTGGCGGCGCGGCTGGCGTCCTGGCGCACCGGCTGCCCCACCGGACGGCTCGTCGAGCTGGCCACGGCCGCCCGGGACGCGCGCGCGTTCGCCGAGGAGGCCGAGGCCGAGCTGGCCGAGGCGCGCACCGTCCGGGCGGAGGCCGACGAGGTCGCTGCCGAGGCGACCCTCGTACGGGACGAGCGGCAGGAGACCGCCCAGCGCGCCCGGCGTGCCGCCGACGCGCTCGCCGGACTCGCGTTCCGGCTGCGCGAGCGCGCCGGCTGGCAGGTCAAGGTGCGTGAACTCGCCGACGAGGCCACGGAGTCGGAGGCCCGTGCCCAGGTCTGCCTGGAGCGTGCCCGCGCCGCCGACGAGGACCGGCGCGCCGCCCAGCGCGCGGCCGACGACGCCCGCCGCACGGCCCGCGCGCTGCGTGCCGAGCGCGCGGAGATCGCGGGCGCCCCCGACGACGTACCGGAGGACGAATCGGAGGCGTCGAAGACGTCACTGCCCGCCCTGCGGGAGGCCTACCGGGCGGCGTCCCAGCTGTACGAGAAGGTCGGCGTCGGCGCCGATCTGCGGGCCGAGCAGGCGCGGGCCGAGAGCGACGAGAGCGCGGCGCTCGCGGAGCTGGACCGGCTCAGCAACAAGGTGCGCACGCGCGCCGCCCAGCTCCTTGAGTCGACGGACGGTTCCGACGGGCCCTCCCGGCAGGCTGCCGCCGCGCGTGCCGAAGAGCTGGTGCAGCTGCTGGAGACCCGCATGTCCACCGCGAGCGAGCAGCTCGGGCGGCTGCGCGGCGAGGCCGAGCGGCACGCGCCCGAGGACGGCGAGGCCCACACCGAACTATCGCAGGAACTGGTCCCGCGCGACGCCGAGCACGCGCAGAGCCTGCTGCGCACCGCCACCTCCGAACTCGCCTCCCGTACCGAGGCGTTGAGCCAGGCGCGGGAGGCCCACGCCGAACTCCTCGACGGACACCGCGCCGCCGAGGACGCGGCCGGCGGCTTCGACGAGACGGCCGCCCTGCTCCGGGACCTCCTGCGGGAGCACACCGACGAGGTGCAGGAGGAGCCCGAGCCCTACCCCGGCACCCTCGAAGAGGCACGGCACTCCGCCGCCGAGGCCCGCCGCTCGCTGCGCGGCTGCGCCGCCGATCTCTCCGCCGCCGAGGGCGCGGTGCGCGAGGCGAGCGACATCCTCGTACGGCATGCCAACTCCACGCGCTACGAGCAGGTGCGCACCCCGGCCCGGCAGCAGATCCGCGAGCTGCCCGCGTCCTCGCTGCCCGAGCACGCGCAGAAGTGGGCGGACGCCTTCGCGCCCCGACTGCGGGTCCTGACGGACGAGTTGGCGCAGCTGGAGCGCAATCGCGACTCGATCGTGGACCGGCTGCGCGGGCTCGTGGAGTCCGCGCTCGCCACGCTGCGGTCCGCCCAGCGGCTCTCCCGGCTGCCCGAGGGGCTCGGTGAGTGGTCCGGACAGGAGTTCCTGCGCATCCGCTTCGAGGAGCCGGACCAGGCGACGCTCACCGAGCGGCTCGGCGAGGTCGTCGACGAGGCCACCCGCGCGGCGGTCAAGAAGAACTCGGACATGCGGCGGGACGGCATGTCGCTGCTGCTGCGCGGAGTCGGCGCCGCGCTCCAGCCGAAGGGCGTCGCCGTCGAGATCCTCAAGCCGGACGCCGTGCTGCGCGCCGAGCGCGTTCCCGTCGGACAGATGGGCGACGTGTTCTCGGGTGGCCAGCTGCTCACCGCCGCCATCGCGCTGTACTGCACGATGGCGGCGCTGCGCAGCAACGACCGGGGCCGCGACAAGCACCGGCACGCCGGCACGCTCTTCCTCGACAACCCCATCGGACGCGCCAACGCGACGTACCTGCTGGAGCTGCAGCGGGCCGTGTCCGACGCGCTCGGCGTCCAACTCCTCTACACCACCGGCCTCTTCGACACGACCGCGCTCGCCGAGTTCCCGCTCGTCATCCGGCTGCGCAACGACGCCGACCTGCGTGCCGGGCTGAAGTACATCAGCGTGGAGGAACACCTCAGGCCGGGACTGCCGCGTGAGGCTCCCGCCGGGGAAGCGGCGCATACGGAGATCACGGCGACGCGGATGTACAAGCGCCCGGCGCCGAGCGCTCCGTAGACGAACGGTCGTCGGGAACTGCGGGCCGTTCCTGGCTGGTCGCGCCCCCGCGGCGGAACCGCATGTGTCACAGTCCCGCGCCCCTTGCGGGGCGCTCGATCTACGTGTCCTCCTTCAAAAGATCCGAGCACTTCTCGCCGATCATCATCGTCGTGATGCACGGATTGACGGAGATCAGATCCGGCATCACCGAGCCGTCCGCGACCCGCAGGCCCTCGATCCCCTTGACCCGCAGCCGCGCGTCGAGGGGGGCCGAGGCGTCGTCGTCCGCGCCCATCTTCACGGTGCAGGACGGGTGGTAGACGGTGTTGTGGGTCTTGTGGATGTAGTCGAGGAGCTCGTCGTCGGTCCGGACGTCCGGCCCGGGGGACAGCTCCGCACCCGCCCAGCCGCTCAGCGCGGGCTGCTCGGCGATCCGGCGGGCCAGCTTCAGCCCGTACGTCATCACGCGCACGTCGTGCTCGTGCGTGAAGTAGCGCGGGTCGACCATCGGCTTGTCCCGGTAGTCGCGGGTGCGCAGCCGCACGGTGCCGCGTGACTTCGCGCGCGTGACGTTCGGGGTGAGGCAGAACGCGTTCTCGGAGGTCGGGTAGCCCCACCGCGCGGTGTTCATGTCGAAGGGCACCGAGCCGTAGTGGAACATCAGGTCCGGGCGGTCCAGGCCCGGTTCGGTGTCGTAGAAGATGCCCGCCTCCCACCACTGGCTGGACGTGGTGGTCATCGGCTGCTTGGCCTCCCACATGATGACGCCCTCGGGATGGTCCTGGAGGTTCTCGCCGACGCCCGCCGAGTCCACCACCACCTCCACACCCACCTCGCGCAGATGCTCGGCGGGGCCGATGCCCGACAGCATCAGCAGCTTGGGCGTGTCGATGGACCCGCAGGACACGATCACCTCGCGGCGGGCGCGGACCGTCCGGGTGTGGATGAGGTCCGGGTCGAGGTACTCGGCGCCCACGCACCGCCGCCCGTCGAGGACGAGCTTCTTGGCGCGCACTCCCGTCCGCACCTCCAGGTTCGGTCGTCTGCCCATGACCGGGTGGAGGTAGGCGACCGACGAGGACTGGCGGATGTTGTTCTCGTCGGAGTTGATCTGGAACCAGTTGGCGCCGCGGACCACGGTCTTGCCGGTGTTGAAGGCCGAGGTCGGAATGCCGGCCTGCGCGCACGCCTCCAACAGGGCGGCGCCGCACGGGTCCTCGCCCTTCAGCGTACGAAGCTTCACCGGGCCGGTGCGGCCGTGGTGGTCGCCGGGAGCGTCGTTCGACTCCAGCCGCTGGTAGAGCGGGAAGAGTTCGGCCGCGCTCCACCCCGTACAGCCTGCCGCCGCCCAGTCGTCCAGGTCCTCCGCGGGGGCCCAGAAAGCGATACAGGAGTTGTGCGAGGAGCAGCCGCCGAGCACCTTGGCGCGGGCGTGCCGCATGAAGCTGTTGCCGGTGGGCTGCGGTTCGACGGGGTAGTCCCAGTCGTAGCCGGACTCCAACAGGCCCATCCAGCGGTCCAGTTTGAGGACATTGTCGTCGCCGACGTCGCTGGGACCGGCCTCCAGGACGCACACGGTGACCGACGGATCCTCCGAGAGGCGGGCCGCGACCACGTTCCCCGCGGTGCCACCGCCGACCACGACATAGTCGAACTCATCAATGCTCATGAGTTGTTGACCTCCTTCAGTCGGCCGCCGGAGCGGCGAGGTGGGCCGTGGCGGCCTGGAGCTGGTGCTCGGCGAGCACGCCGGTCCGGTGCCGCTGGATGAACCAGTAGTAGGCGAAGCCGCCGCCCGCGATGACGGCGACGAACAGCACCGCGCCCCAGCGCAGGTACCAGTGGAACGGGGCGGCGGCGTTGTAGACCGCGGCTCGCGGCCAGATCAGGTTGACCGTCATGGCCGTGCCCCACAGCACGGCGACGATGTTGACGAGCAGTCCCCAGCGGCCCAGCGAGAACTTGCCGTCGCCCGCGGGCTGCCACTTCCCGCGCAGCCGGGCCACCAGCATGGGCGCGGTGACGCCGAGGTAGGCGAGGTAGATCATGATGATGCCGATGCTGGTGACCACGGTGAAGATCTGCGGCTGGCGGATGTTGACGACGAGGATCGCCACGGCCAGCACGCCGATGACCACCGCGGGGAGCACCGGGGTCTGGAAGCGCGGGCTGACCCGGGCCACCAGGGAGGACGCGGGCAGGTTGTTGTCCCGGGCCATCGCGAAGGCCAGCCGGATCGCCGCCGTGTGCACCGCGAGCGCGCAGACCGTGACCGCGATCAGCACGCACCACAGCATCGCCTTGCCGGCCGTCGGACCGAGCACGTCGAGCACGATGTACTGCAGACCGTCGGTGGACAGCTTGTCGCCCTTGAGGCTGGAGACGCTCATCAGCGCGAGCAGCAGCACCAGGCCGCCCAGGATGAACGAGGCGACGATCGCGCGGATGATGGCGCGCGGCGCGTTGCGGGACGGATCCAGGGACTCCTCGCCGAGCGAGGCGGCCGTGTCGAAGCCGTACATGACGTACGCGGACGCCAGCGAGGCGACGAGGAAGGCGCCGAGATAGCCGAACGACTGGCCGGCCCCATGGCCCTGTGTCTGCGTCACCACCTGCGGTCCTCGCGTGATGTGGACGGCGAACAGCACGATGAGGACGACGGTGGCGACCAGCTCGATGAAGACGCCCGCGCTGTTGATGGTGGCCATCAGCTTCACACCGAACGCGTTCACCAGCGTCGTGAACAGGATGAGGACCGTGGCCAGGACCACCGCGTTCGTCGCCACGTCGTACTTGCCGGTGCCGTCCCCGATGAACTGGAACGTCGAGGAGATCTGCGGAAGCGTCAGCTGGTAGGCGAGCGCCACGGCCGAGATCGACACGATGGAGGCGATCAGCATCATCCAGCCCGCGAGCCAGCCGAGGTGCGGATTGCCTATCTTCTTCGACCAGTTGTAGACGGAGCCCGCGACGGGATAGCGGGCGGCCAGTTCCGCGAAACAGAGCGCGACCGTGAACTGCCCGACGAAGACCATCGGCCAGGACCACCAGTAGGCGGGACCGCCGTTGGCATAACCGAAGTAGAAGAGCTGGAAGGTGCCGGTGAGGATGGAGATGTAGCTGATGCCGGCGGCGAAGGTGTGGAAGTTGCCGAGGGTGCGCTTGAGTTCGGGTTTGTAGCCGAACTCGGCGAGTTCGTCGTCGTCGTGACTCTGTGGGCCGGTTGGTTGCTCGGTGGTTGTCATGAGCGGACTCCAGGTGGGCCTGGGGGAGGGTGAGGGAGCGGCTCCTGCGGGTGCCGGGATCAATGAGGGGGGACGAGGTCGCTGAGGGGGACGGGATCGATGACGAGGGGTACTGGATCACTCGCCAGGGGTTACGGGATCACTGATGAGGGGTCACGGATCAAGAGAGTCGCGGATCAAGAGGGTCGCGGATCAAGTGGGGGGGCACGGATCAGGCGGGGTCGCGGATCAAGTAGGGGCACGGATCAGGTGGGGTCGCGGATCAAGTAGGGGCACGGATCAAGAGGTGCCGCGGATCAATGAGGGAGTTGTACGCGTGGGCCATGAGCGCGTCGTCACTCGGGTTCAGGCGAACCACCCCTGTGGGGACGGGTCGGTGTTTCGCCAGATGTGCTTCGCCTCGCGGTACTCGGCCAGGCCCGCGGGCCCCAGCTCGCGACCGAAGCCGGACTGCTTGAAGCCGCCCCACTCGGCCTGCGGCACGTAGGGGTGGTAGTCGTTGATCCACACCGTGCCGATCCGCAGCCGGGCCGCGACCCGCTGCGCCCTGGCCCCGTCGGTGGTGAAGACGGCGCCCGCGAGCCCGTAGATCGTGTCGTTGGCGAGCCGTACGGCCTCGGCCTCGCTCGAGAAGCGCTCCACGGTGAGCACGGGCCCGAAGGACTCGTCCTGGACGACGGACATGTCGCCCGAGCACTCGTCCAGCACGGTCGGCGGGTAGTAGAAGCCCGCGTCGAACTCGGGCTCGGACGGCCGCGCGCCACCGCAGCGCAGCACCGCGCCCTCCTCCAGACCCTTGGCGACGTACGCCTCGACCTTGGCCCGGTGCGCCGCGGAGATCAGCGGCCCGGTCTGCGCCCGCTCGTCGAACGGGCCGCCGAGCCTGATCTCCGAGGCCCGGCGGACGACCTCGTCGACGAACCGGTCGTGCAGCGAGTCCTCGACCAGCAGCCGCGCGCCCGCCGAGCAGACCTGCCCCGAGTGCAGGAAGACGGCGGTCAGCGCCATGTCGACCGCCGTCTCGAAGTCGGCGTCGGCGAAGACGATGTTGGGGTTCTTGCCGCCGAGCTCCAGGGCGACCTTCTTGACCGTCCCGGCCGCGGCGACCATCAGGCGGCGGCCGGTCTGCAGGCCGCCGGTGAAGGAGACGAGGTCCACGTCCGGGTGGTCGCCGAGGGGAGCGCCCGCCTCGGGCCCGGCGCCCAGCACCAGATTGGCCACCCCCGGCGGAAGCCCCGCCTCATCGAGGAGCCGCATCAGATGGATCGCCGTGTGCGGGGTCAGTTCGCTCGGCTTGAGGACGAAGGTGTTGCCCGCCGCGAGGGCCGGTGCGACCTTCCAGGCCGTCTGCAGCAGCGGATAGTTCCAGGGCGTGATCAGTGCGCACACCCCGACGGGCTCGTACACCACCCGGCTGTCGACGCTCGCCGAGCCCGTGTCGATCACCCGGCCCGTCTCGGCCGCGACCAGCCGCCCGAAGTAGCGGAAGCAGTTCGCGATGTCGTCGATGTCGTACTCGCTCTCGACGAGCCGCTTGCCCGTGTCGAGGGACTCGGCGCGCGCCAGCGCCTCCTTGTCGCGTACCAGGAGGTCGGCGACGCGCAGCAGCAGGTCACCGCGGTCCGCCGCAGGGGTCGTGGGCCAGGGGCCCTCGTCGAAGGCTCGGCGCGCGGCGGCGATCGCCTCGACCGTGTCCTTGCCGCCGGCCTCGTCGACCACGCCTACCAGCGAGCCGTCGGCGGGACAGCGGATCTCACGGGTCCGCTCGTCGAGCGCACCCCGCCAGGAACCGTCGATGAACAGGTCAGGCACGGGGGCCTCCCAATTGCGTGATCAACCACTCATGGAAGATCCCGATGTGGTGCTCGGTCGGAACCAGCACACCACCCTTCCGGTACGCCCGCGACGTCATCGCCGGCTGGGTCCGTTCGCACGCTTCGAAATCTTGTTCGTTCACTCGATGGAAGAGCTCCACCGACTTGGACACGTCGGCTCCGGACTCGACGACCTCCGGAGCGTAGAGCCAGTCGCACTCGACGATCGTGCGGTCCTCGGCGAGCGGGAACATGCGGTGCAGGATGACATGGTCGGGGACCAGATTGATGAAGACCGTCGGTTTCACGGTGATCGCGTAATAGCGCCGGTCCTGGTCGTCCGAGACCTCGGGGAGCTTGGCGAAGCCCTCGCTGCCGTCGACCGTGAACCCCTTGATCTCCTCGCCGAACTCGGCGCCGTGGCCCACGTAGTACTGGGCCGCGTACCCCTCGGCGAACTCCGGGAGCACATCGGTGAGCTCGGGGTGGATCGTCGCGCAGTGGTAGCACTCCATGAAGTTCTCGACGATCAGCTTCCAGTTCGCCTTCACGTCGTACGTGATGCGCCGGCCGAGCGCGAGGTTCTCGGTGCCGTAGTGCCCGATGGCCGCCGCGTTGCCGAGCCGCTCGACGGCCGCGCCCATCACGGTCTCCTCGAAGGAGGGCGGCGCGTCCGCCAGGCACACCCAGGCGTAGCCGAGCCATTCCCGCAGGGCGACCTCGACCAGGCCGTACTCGACGCGGTCGACGTCCGGCATCTTGACCAGGTTCGGCGCGGCGACGAGCTTGCCGTCCAGGTCGTACGTCCAGGCGTGATAGGGGCACTGGAGGTTGCGCCGGACCTCTCCGGACTCCTCCGTGCAGAGCCGGGCGCCGCGGTGCCGGCAGATGTTCAGGAAGGCGCGCAGCCCGCCCGTACGGGAGCGGGTGACGAGCACGCTCTCGCGGCCGACCTGGACGGTGCGGAAGGCCCCGGGCTTCGCGAGGTCCGCGGAGCGGACGGCGCAGAACCACATCGACTCGAAGAGCCGCTCCTGCTCCTGGCGGAAGATCTCCGGGTCCGTGTAGTAGTGGCCGGGGAGGGTGGCGATCAGGCTCGGCGGGATCGGGTTCGGGGAGACGGGGATCGTCGTCACGTGCGTACTCCTCAGGCGGGCGCGGCGGCGAGGCGGTGGGGGTCGAACAGCCCGATGGGATGCTCGGTGGAGCCGTTCAGGGCGAGGTCGGCGAGGATCTCGCCGACGACCGGCACGAACTTGAAGCCGTGCCCGGAGAACCCGCAGGCCACGGTGACGGAGTCCGGGTGGGCGGGGTGCCGGGCGATGACGAAGTGCTCGTCGGGCGTGTTGGAGTACATGCAGGTGGCGGCCTTCAGGAAGGTGCCGGGCAGGTCGGGGATGCAGCGGGACATGTGGTCCGCCATGGCCTGGATCTCGTCCTCGTGCACGGTCCGGTCGATGGTCTCCGGGGTGCACTCGACGCCCTTGCGGAAGAAGGCCACCTTGGCGCCCAGCTCCGGCCCGTCGATGGACGGGAAGCCGTAGACCTGGACTCCGGCCGCGTCCTCCCAGATGTAGATGGGATGGTTCTCCGGCACGAACGGCTGGACCCCGCCCTTCGGCTGGAACCAGTACATGACCTGCCGCTCGATGGTGAACGGCACCCCGAGATCGGTGAGCAGCCGCGGCGCCCACGCACCCGGGCAGATCACCAGCTGGCCCGCTGTGTAGGTGTTCTCGGCCGTGTGCACGCGCACGCCGTCCTTGTACGGCTCCCAGCGCGTCATCGGCTCGTCGAAGTGCAGGTCGGCGCCCTGCCGGGTGGCGAGCTGGAGGTGTGCGGCGACGGTGTTCTCGGGCCGGACCAGCCCGGCCTTCGTCTCGAAGAGCGCCACCTCGTCGTCCTTCGGGTTGAGCGTCGGGAACCGGCGGCGGATCTCCGACGCGTCCAGCATCTCGTGGGGCAGGTCCCACTGCTGGGCGGAGAGCAGCGAACCGGAGACGGTCCGCGAGTCCGGGCGGCCGACCATCACGCCCCCGCACAGGGTGGCGATGTCACGGCCGGTCGCCCGCTCCAGCTCGTCGTACAGCTCGTACGAGCGCAGCAGCAGCGGTACGTACGCCGGATCCTCGAAGTAGGACTGGCGGGTGATGCGCGAACCGCCGTGACTGGAGCCGCGGTTGTGCACCGGGCCGAACTTCTCCAGGCCCAGCACACGGGCACCGCGCGCGGACAGATGATGCGCGGCGGCGCTGCCCATGCCGCCGAGACCGATCACGATCACGTCGTAAGTGGGGGACACGAGTGCCTCCTTGGCGGAGCGGCTAGCGGCGGATACGGGTCATCTTCGGGTCGAAGAGCGGCTCGTCGGCGACGGTCGCGGGGACCTTCTCGCCGAAGTACTCGATGTGGACGCCGGTGCCGGTCGCCAGCGCCGGAAGCCAGGCGTACGCGACGCAGCGGCCCAGGGTGTAGCCGTACGAGGCGCTGGTGACGTAACCGGCCGGGGCGCCGTCGACGTACACCGGCTCCTTGCCGAGGACGACAGCGGCGGGATCGTCGAGGAGGAGGGGGGTGAGCCTGCGCGCGGGTTCCGCTCCGGCGAGGCCGTCCAGTGTGCGCTGCAGGGCCTCCTGGCCGACGAAGCCGTCCTTGTCCATCCGGACGGCGAAGCCGACGCCCGCCTCGAAGGGGTTGTGCTCGTCGGTCATGTCGGTGCCCCAGGCGCGGTACCCCTTCTCCAGCCGGAGGGAGTTGAAGGCCGAGCGCCCGGCCGCGATCACGCCGTGCCGCCGGCCCGCCTCCCACAACGTGTCCCAGAGCCTGAGCCCCAGGTCGGCCGTGGTGTACAGCTCCCAGCCCAGCTCACCGACGTACGACAGGCGCATGGCCGTCACCGGGACGTGCCCGAGGCAGGTCTCCTTCGCGCGGAAGTAGCCGAAGCCCTCGTGCGAGAAGTCGTCGCGGGTCAGCGGCTGGACGAGGTCGCGGGCGAGCGGGCCCCAGACGCCGATGCAGCAGGTGCCGGAGGTGATGTCCCGGATCTGCACGTCGTCCGGTGCGTGCCGGCTGAGCCAGTCCAGGTCGGTGGGGGAGTTGGCGCCCACCTGGAAGCGGTCGGGGGCGAGGCGGGCGACCGTGAGGTCGGAGCGTACGCCGCCCGTCTCGTCGAGGAGCAGGGTGTACGTGACCGCGCCGGGCTTCTTGCGGAGGTTGTTGCTGGTCATGCGCTGGAGAAAGCCGAGGGCGCCGGGACCGGTGACTTCGAGGCGGCGCAGCGGGGTCATGTCGTAGAGCGCGACCTTCTCGCGGGTCGCCTTCGCCTCGGCCGCTGCGATGGGCGACCAGTAGCGGGCCGACCAGGCGTCGCGCTCGGGGACCTGCAGACCGTCCACGAGGGGGGCGTTCGCCTCGTACCAGTGCGGGCGCTCCCAGCCGCCGCCCTCCAGGAAGACCGCGCCGAGTTCCTGCTGGCGGACGTAGAACGGGCTGACGCGCAGTGGGCGCGGCCGCTCCATCGGCTGGAGGGGGTGCAGGACGTCGTACACCTCGACGAACTGCTGTGAACCGCGTTCACGGATGTACGACGGTGAACGCTGCGCTTCCTCGAATCGCGTGAGGTCGCACTCGTGCAGATCGATGGAGGCGCGCCCGTCGACCATCCATTCGGCGACCGCCTTGGCCACCCCCGCGGAGTGGGTGACCCAGACGGCCTCGGCCAGCCAGAAACCGCGCAGCTTGCGCGACTCCCCGAGCACCGGCATGCCGTCCGGTGTGAAGGAGAAGACGCCGTTGAAGCCCTCCTCGATCTCCGTCTCGCGCAGGGCGGGCATCAGCCAGCGGCAGTCGTCCCAGCTCGGCGCCCAGTCCTCCTCGGTGAAGGGGTAGGAGGACGGCATCTCCATGTCGTTCGCGCGCGCCTCGTCGTACGGCAGGATCCCGAACGGGTCGACGGGGAGCGGCTTGTGGGCGTAGCTGCCGATGCCGATGCGGTCGTGGTGCTCGCGGAAGTAGAGGTCGCGGTCCTGGAAACGGAGGATGGGCTTCGATGCCTCGGTCTGCGACCCGGCCAGTTCAGGGAGCTGCTCGGTCTTCGCGTACTGGTGGGCGAGCGGTTGCAGGGGTACGTCGACTCCGGCCATCCGGCCGATGACCGGGCCCCAGAAACCGGCGGCGGAGACGACATGGTCGGCGGGGAAGGAGCCGCGGTCGGTGACGACGGCGGTGACCCGGCCGTCCTCCTGCTCGATGCCGGTGACGGTGTGGCGGTCGAGGAAGCGGGCGCCCCTGCCGATGGCGCGGGCCATCTGGGCGCGGGACGCGAGCAGCGCGCGGGCCAGGCCGTCGTCGGGGGTGTGGAAGCCGCCGAGGACGCTCGTCTCGTCGATGAGCGGCCACAGTTCCTTGCAGCGGGCCGCGCTGACGATCTCGCCGCGTATGCCCCAGGAAGCGGCGTAGCCGGCCTTGCGGTGCAGGTCGGCGAGGCGCTGGGGGGTGGTCGCGAGTTCCAGGCCGCCCACCGGGTTGAAGCAGGAAACCCCGTCGACCTCGAGGGAGTTGAACTTCTCGACCGTGTAGCGGGCGAACGCGGTGAGCGTCTTCGACGGGCTGGTCTGGAAGACCAGGCCGGGCGCGTGCGAGGTGGAGCCGCCCGGGGCGGGCAGCGGCCCCTGTTCGAGAACGGTGACGTCGGTCCAGCCGCGGGCGGTCAGCTCGTCGGCGAGGGAGCAGCCGACGATGCCGGCGCCGATGACGACGACACGGGGATGGGTTGCGGGCGTGCTGGACATGCCCCTCCTTGCCGGGGTGGGGAGTGGACGCGCTGGGGGTCAGGGGGTGGGCACGTTCGGGCGCTCGGCGGCGACGGTGGTGTCCGCGCCGTGCCCGGTGTGGACCACGGTGTTGCCGGGCAGGGTGAGGAGCCGGTTGCGGACGGAGGCCTCGATGGTGGGCCGGTCCGAGTACGAGCGCCCGGTCGCGCCGGGGCCGCCGTGGAAGAGGGTGTCCCCGGTGAAGACCGTGTCCAGGAACGGGGCGTAGAGAGAGCAGCTGCCCCAGGTGTGGCCCGGGTTGTGGATCACCTGGAGTTCGATGCCGGCGACGGTGAGGATCCGGCCGTCGCTGAGCTCGCCGTCCGGCTTGCGGGTGGGATGGGTGGCGGACCACAGCTCGTTGTCGTCGGGGTGGAGGAGCACGGGCGCCCCGGTGAGTACGGAGAGTTCGGCGGCCGCGTCGATGTGGTCGTCGTGCGCGTGGGTGCAGACGATCGCGGTGACGTGGCGTCCGGCGACGGCTTCGTGGATCGTACGGGCGTCATGGGCGGCGTCGACGACCAGCACCTCCTGGTCGTCGCCCACCAGCCAGACGTTGTTGTCGACGTCGAAGGTCTCGCCGTCGAGGGTGAACGTGCCGGAGGTGACGACGCGTTGGACGCGGACGGCGTGGCCCTCGTCGCGGCCCGTCCCGTGGGTGCTCACAGGACCACCACCGAGCGCAGCACCTCACCCCGGTGCATCTTGCCGAACGCCTCCTCCACCTGATCGAGGGCGATGGTCTCGGAGACGAACGCGTTGAGATCCAGCAGCCCGTACAGGTACTGGTCGATGAGAAAGGGGAAGTCCCGGCTCGGCAGGCAGTCCCCGTACCAGGAGGACTTGATCGCGCCGCCGCGCGAGAACACGTCGATCAAAGGCAGTTCGACCTGCATCTCCGGGGCGGGGACGCCGACCTGGACCAGCAGGCCCGCGTGGTCGCGCATGTAGAAGGCCTGCTTGAACGTCTCGGGGCGGCCCACCGCGTCGATGGCGATGTCGACCCCGAAGCCGTCGGTCAGCGCGCGGACCGCCTCGACGGGGTCCGTGCCGCGCGAGTTGACCGTGTGGGTGGCGCCGAACTTCTCCGCCTGGTCGAGCTTCTTGTCGTCGATGTCGACGGCGATGACCTTCATGGCGCCGTTCAGGCAGGCGCCCGCGATGGCCGCGTTGCCGACCCCGCCGCAGCCGATGACGGCGACCGTGTCACCGCGGCCGACGTTGCCGGTGTTGACGGCGGCGCCGTATCCGGCCATGACGCCGCAGCCGATCAGGCCGGCGGCCTCGGGCCGGGCGGCCGGGTCGATCTTCACCGCCTGCCCGGCCGCGACCAGGGTCTTTTCGGCGAAGGCTCCGATGCCGAGGGCGTTGCTGAGCGGGGTTCCGTCGAGCAGCGTCATGGGCTGGGTGGCGTTGCGGGAGTCGAAGCAGTACCAGGGGCGGCCGCGGCGACAGGAGCGACAGGCGCCGCAGGGGGCGCGCCAGGCGAGGACCACGTAGTCGCCGGGGACCAGGTCGGTGACGCCCTCGCCGACCGCCTCGATCGTGCCGGCCGCCTCATGGCCCAGCAGGAACGGGAAGTCGTCGTTGATCGCGCCCTCCCGGTAGTGCAGATCCGTGTGGCAGACCCCGCAGGCCTGTACCGCGACGAGCACCTCGCCCGGCCCTGGATCAGGAACGACGATCGTCTGCACCTCGACGGGTGCGCCCTTCTTGACGGCGACTACGGCACGGACCTCGTGTGGCACGACAAGCTCCTCTGCTGTTGCGCAATGCACGATGGGTTGCGCGATGAGGAACATATTGAGAACGCCGTCATGGAGCCGTCAAGGGGTGGGAGTTAACCCTTGGCAAAAGGAACAGGGGGCCCGGAAACGTGACGGACACACAACGCGGCGGGGCCGGGAGATCTCCCGGCCCCGCGTGGCGCCCCCAAGGGGCGTGGGCTGTTGCGTCATGCGGCTCCGCCGGGTAGGCGCGACCAGCCACGGACGGGACGGCCCGCGGCCCACGGCGGAAACCGCTGCTCCGGGCAGCCCCTGGAAGCGACCCTGGAAACGGCCCTGGAAGCGGCGCTAGAAGCCGTACCCCATACGCCGGGACAGCTCGGCGCCGGCGGCCACCGTCCGCTTCGCCAGCTCCGGCAGACGGTCACTGTTCAGTCGGTACACCGGCCCCGACACGCTGATCGCGGCGATCACCTTGCCGTCGTGCGCGCGGACCGGCGCGGCCACGGCTGCCAGGCCCAGCTCCAGCTCCTCGATGGTGAGGCCGTAACCCTGCTCGACCACGGCCTCCAGCTCAGCCCGCAGCGCGGACGGACCCGTGATCGTGCGGTCCGTGAAGCGCGGCAGGGTGCGCGCGAGCAGGCCCTCGCGCAGGGTGGGCGGCATGTGCGCGAGCAGCACCTTTCCGCTGGAGGTGGCATGCAGCGGGGTCCGTCTGCCCAGCCAGTTCTGCGCCGTGACCGACGCGGTGCCGCGGGCCTGCATGATGTTGACTGCCGCGTCGTCGTCCAGGACCGCGATGTTGACCGTCTCGCCCAGCTCGTCGGCGAGTTCGCGACAGACCGGGACGCCCTCCTGGGAGATGTCGAGGCGCACTGCCGCCGCCCCCGCGAGGCGTAGTACGGCCGCCCCCAGGTAGTACTTCCCGCGGTCCTTGGCCTGCGCCACCAGGCCGCGGTTCTCCAGGACGCCGAGCAGGCGGAAGGCGGTGGACTTGTGCACGTCCAGCTCGTCGGCGATCTCGGTGACGCCCGCTTCGCCGAGCCGGGCGAGGATCTCCAGGACGCTCACGGCGCGGTCCACCGACTGGACCGCGCTGCCCGTCCCCCGGCCGTTCTGCTTCTCGGGAATCTCCTCGGTGCGCTCAGCCTGCTTCTGCGTGCGGGTCATAGTTCAACTCTCACCACCTGACGGCCCTGTTTGGGCCGCATCTGCGGGAAGCCCTTGACGTGACGGGATCCCCGCGCGGATTCTGTTGCGCATAGCGCTCCCTCGTGCGCCATACGAAACATCATGTTACCGAAGCGTCCGGAACCCGGAAGGTTCCCGACGCCCTTGACCTGATAGGTCCCGGACCAAGCGTCCGGACCGAGAGGGGGGCCCATGATTCCCGTCTGCCGCCTTGAAGACCTCCCCGTGGGCGAATCCGTCCGTGTCGGCACCACGCCACCCGTCGCCGTGTTCAACGCCGACGGCGAGCTGTACGCCATCGACGACACCTGCACCCACCAGGACGCCTCCCTCTCCGAGGGCTGGCTGGAGGGCTGTCTGGTGGAATGCCCGCTGCACGCCGCCTCATTCGATCTGCGTACCGGCCGGCCGACGTGCCTGCCCGCACGCCGCCCCGTCCGCACCCACCGCGTCACCGTCGACGACGGAATCATCCACGTCCACTTGGCCGCGGAGGAGGGCACCGCCGCATGAACGCTGTGACCGTCAACGCTGTGACCGTGTGCGCCCAGACCGTGAGTGCCCAGACCGTGTGCGCCCAGACCGTGTGCGCCCAGACCTTCCGCGTCCTGACCGTCCGCACCCTGGCCGTCTGCGACGAAGAGCGGACCTCATGAGGACCGTCACCATCGTCGGCGCCTCCCTCGCCGGGCTGTACGCGGCTCGCGAGCTGCGCGCCCAGGGCTTCGACGGACGCCTGGTGATCGTCGGCGACGAACCCCACCGTCCCTACGACCGGCCTCCGCTGTCCAAGGACTTCCTCACCGGTCGCGCCGACGAGGACCACCTCGCCCTCACCGACGCGGAGGAGACCGCTGAACTCGACGCCGAGTGGCTGCTCGGCGTACGTGCCCGCGGCCTCGACCTCCGCGGCCGTACCGTCCTCCTCGACGACGGCCGCACCGTCTCCACGGACGGCGTGGTCATCGCCACCGGCGCCTTCGCCCGCCGCCTCACGGGGGACGACCTCGTCGGGGTGCACACGCTGCGCACCCTCGACGACGCCCGCGCTCTGCGCGCGGAACTCGCCCACGGTCCACGCCGCGTCGTGGTCATCGGCGGCGGCTTCATCGGCGCCGAGACCGCTTCCTCGTGCGCCGCACTCGGCCATGACGTCACCGTCGTCGAGGCCGCACCGCTGCCGCTCGTCCCCCAACTCGGCCCCGACATGGCAGCCGTGTGCGCCGCGCTGCACCGCCGAGGCGGTGTCGACCTCGTCACCGGCACGGGTGTCGCCGGATTGCGAGGCACCGGCCCCGCCGGCACCCGCGGCGGCCACGCCACCGGCGAGAAGGGCACCGGCGAGAAGGGCACCGGCACCCGAGGGGTCCACGCCTTCGGTCCGGATGGCGCCGGGACGCAGGGCCGCGGCAGCCACCCCACAGGCCGGGAAGACACCCGGAACGTCGCCTCGCGCCGCACCGTCACCGGAGTCGAGCTCTCCGACGGCCGGATCCTGCCCGCCGACGTCGTGATCGTCGGCATCGGCGCCACCCCCAACACCGGCTGGCTCGCGGGTTCGACACTCGCACTGCACGACGGCGTGCTGTGCGACGACGGATGCGTGACCGGACTTCCGCAAGTGGTCGCCGTCGGTGACGTCGCCCGTGTCGGAGGAGCCCGTGCCGAGCACTGGACCTCCGCCACCGAGCAACCCCGCGTCGCCGTACGCAACTTGCTCGCCGGACGCACTCTGGAGACCGTGCGGTCCCTGCCCTACTTCTGGTCCGACCAGTACGGGGCGCGAATCCAGTTCGCGGGGCGGTGGCAGCAGGGGGACATCGTCCGGATCACCGAGGGTGCCCTGGAGGACGGAGGGCCCGCCGAGGGCGGCTTCCTCGCCCGCTACGAGCGCGACGGCCGCACCACAGCCGTGCTCTCCGTCGACCGCCCCCGCCCGTTCATGCGCGCACGCCGCGAACTGACGCGCGACGCAGGCCCGGTGGAGTCGGCCGCGCTGTGAGGCCATGACCAGGATGGGTTTCTCGCGGCTGCTCGGGCCGAGCGGATCTCCTCCTGGTCAGCTCTGCGCTGGTCGCGCCCTGTGCTGGTCACCTCTGCCCCGGTCGCGCCCTGTGTTGGTCGCGCCTGTACTGGTCACCTCTACCCTGGTCGCGTCCTGCCCTGGTCCCGTGCCGGTTGAGCCGGTCGAGGGCGTGGCCGCCGTGGGTCGAGGCCGTCGCGTCGGTCGCGCTCAGGAGTGCGACAACTGCCCGGTCCCGCCCTGCCTGCGTATCCGCTCCTGAGCGCGCTCCGTCGTCCGTGCCTGTCGCCTGGACTTGCGTCGCTCGCGGCGCAGGGCCCGCGCGGTGCTGCTCGGTGCCGACACCACTCCGTTCCGCTGGTTCCACACCTGTCGCGTCACCCAGACGTCGAGGGCGGCCCAGGTGGCCACGACCGTGCTGCCCACACTGCTGAGAACCATGGGGAAGGCCAGCCAGGAACCCGCGAGGGTGCACAGGAAGGCGGTCACCGCCTGGATCAGCGTCACGGCGATGACGATCACCGCCCGCACGGCCGCCGTGCGCACGGGATCGGGCAGCCGCCGCCTGCGCGCGGGCTCCTCGATCCACAACGGCCGGTAGTGCGCCTGCTCTTCGTACTCTTCCGCCTCTTCCCCGTACCCTCCCGCCGCGATACCTCGCTCGGGGGCACGGCCGTGCCCACCCGTGGCCGCGCTCTGCCCGCCCGCCACGTCGCGCCCGCCCGTCGTCGTCCGATGCCGTTCGACCAACTGACCGCGCTCGTCGGTCGTCCCCTGCCTCTGGTTCAACTGGTCGCGCCTACCCGTCGCCCCGTGCCTCTGGTTCAACTGGTCGCGCTCACCCGCTGTCCCGTGCACCTGGTTCAACTGGTCGCGCCCACCCGCCGCCGCCTGCCACTGCTCCAGTTGCTCGCGTCCGTCTGCCGGAATATCGCGATCCGGTGCCCGAGTGGCTGGTTGAGCCGCCTCGGGCGTCGCCACGCCTGTCCCGGACGCCCCACGCCGCTCCGCCGTGTCCATCAACTCGTCACTCCCCACCGCCCAGCAAGCCCCTCGCACCGGTGTCATGCGACACCGACTCCCCAGTGGGTGCCCGGCTTGCGTTCTTTTACGCCGCCTGGGCGCGGCATGCGGCGCCTGTGGCCGATTCCGCCCCCAATTCCCGTACAGAAAGACGAACAACGTGCCCCGAAGATTCCCAACGAGCGAAAAATTCCGGCCAACTGACCAAGTTCACCACTCCGATCTGTTCCGGTCTCAAGTGCCGGATTCGGGGAGGCAATCTCCCCCAATGAACGGACAACTGCCCATGTCTCGTTCCCATCGCGCGGGGGCTGCGCCCGGACAGCTCTTCGAGTTACCTGTGCGTCAGTAGTAGGCTCACGCCGTTTGTTGACGCACATGTGTACCCCCGGGCCGGAGGGGGTCGAGCTGGGGGAGGCCATGCGCTTTCGCGGGAAGTCCATCCGCCGGAAGATCGTGGCGCTGCTCCTCGTGCCGCTGGTGTCCTTGACCGCGATCTGGGCCTTCGCCACCGTGCTCACGGGGCGTGAGGCCAACCAACTGTTGAACGTGTCCGACATCGTGGAGAAGATCGGCTATCCCACCGAGGACGCCGTCCGGGTCCTTCAGCAGGAACGCCGCCAGACCCTCGTCTATCTGGCTGATCCCCGCGCCTCCGACGGGCTCGCCGCGCTCAAGCGCAGCCGGACCGCCACCGACCGCATCGTGGCGAAGGTCCGCAGGAACTCCAAGGACGAGGACCTACGCGAGGAGATGGGCGGAGGCACCGCGGAGCGCCTCACCTCCATCCTGGACGCCGTCGACGGCATCGACTCGCTGCGCCGCAGCGTCGAGCAGGGCACCGTCAACCGGTCCCAGGCCCTCGACCTCTACAACCGTCTGATCGACCCCTGCTACGTCCTGATGTCCAACCTCCACCTGCTCGACGACGTGGAGATGGACCAGCAGGGGCGCGCCCTCGTCAGCGTCGCCCGCGCTCGCGAACTGCTCTCCCGCGAGGACGCCCTCCTCGGCTCCGCCCTGGTCGCGGGCCGCATCTCCCGCGACGAGATCCGCGACATCTCCGACCTCGTGGCCCAACGCACGCTGCTCTACGACATCAGCCTGCCGCTGCTGCCCTCCTCCGAGCGCGAACGCTTCGAGCGCTACTGGAAGAACGCCGACACCGCGCCGCTGCGTGTGGCCGAGCAGTCCGTCGTCACCTCGGCCGCCGGTACGCCGCGCGGTGTCACCGCGAAGACCTGGGACGACGCGGCCGGACATGTGCTCGAAGAGCTCGGCACGCTCGACGACGGGGCGAGCGACCGCTACCAGAACCGGGTCCGGCCCGTGGCCATGGGCATCATCGTCAAGGCGGTCATCGCGGGCGTCCTCGGCCTCATCGCCGTGCTGGTCTCGCTCGTCATGTCCGTACGCATCGGCCGGAGCCTCATCCGTGACCTGCGCCGACTGCGTCTGGAGGCCCACGAGGCGTCCGGTGTCCGGCTGCCCAGCGTCATGCGTCGCCTCTCCGCCGGCGAACAGGTCGACATCGAGACCGAAGTGCCCCGACTGGAGTACGACAAGAACGAGATCGGCGAAGTCGGGCAGGCCCTCAACACCCTTCAGCGCGCCGCCGTCGAGGCAGCTGTCAAGCAGTCCGAACTGCGTGAAGGCGTCTCCGAGGTCTTCGTCAACCTCGCCCGCCGCAGCCAGGTCCTGCTCCACAAGCAGCTCACCCTGCTCGACACCATGGAGCGCAGGACCGAGGACACCGACGAACTCGCCGACCTGTTCCGTCTCGACCACCTGACCACGCGCATGCGCCGCCACGCCGAAGGCCTGGTCATCCTCTCCGGCGCCGCCCCGTCCCGGCAGTGGCGCAAGCCCGTCCAGCTCATGGACATCGTCCGCGCGGCCGTCGCCGAGGTCGAGGACTACGAGCGAATAGAGGTACGGCGGCTGCCGCGGGTCGCCGTCACCGGGCCCGCGGTCGCCGACCTCACCCACCTCGTGGCCGAACTCCTGGAGAACGCCACGGTGTTCTCACCCCCGCACACGGCCGTCCAGGTCCTCGGCGAGCGGGTCGCCAACGGCTTCACCCTGGAGATCCACGACCGCGGCCTGGGCATGGCCGCCGAGGCGCTCCTCGACGCCAACCTGCGGCTCGCCGAGACCCCCGAGTTCGAACTGTCCGACACCGACCGGCTCGGCCTCTTCGTGGTCAGCCGGCTCGCCCAGCGGCAGAACGTCCGCGTCTCCCTCCAGCCCTCCCCGTACGGCGGCACCACCGCGGTCGTATTCATCCCCGACGCGCTGCTCACCGATGACGTCCCGGACACCAACGGCATCGGCTTCCGCCTGGACCGCACGCCGGCTTCGAAGGAGCGCGATTCCGAGGAGGGCCGCAAGGCGGCGCTCTCCCAGGTGCCGGTGCGGCTCCCGGGCCTGCCCGCCTCGATCCTGGATGGTCCGGTCGAGCTGGAGGCGCCGGTCGACCTGGACACCCTCACCGGTTTCCCGGGCGCGCTCGGCGACGAGGACAGCGAGCGCGGCGGCCTGTTCCGGCCGCGCCGCTCCATCGCCGGTGTGCCAGGCGAGCATGCCGACGAAGGCCGCGACGAGCCCGCCCGCACCGGCAACGACGACCTTCCGGGCGCAGTACCCGTGCCGCTGCCGAGGCGCAGAGCCCCCAAGCTCGTCAGCTCGCACGGCCGTCCGGTGACCCGGACGAGGTCCCGCCGCGAAGACGCGGTGGACAAGGAGCTCACCGAGGACTTCGATTCCCTCCAGAACCTGGAGCCGGTGCAGAACCTGAGGCCGGGGGAGCGCCTCGAGCCCGCGGAGCGCGGCGCGCCCGAGTTCGACGGCGCGAAGGCACTGCCCGCCCGGCGAGGCGAGCGCAGCGATACCTCGGCGCGTGGCGCCGGGCTCGCCGATACCTCGGCGCGTCGCGGCGGCGAGCGTATCGAGGCCCCGGCCCTTCGCGAAGCCTCCGGCCTGCCCAAGCGCACCCGCCGCACCACCGCGCCCGCCGGCGCGGACGAGATCACCCCACGCGTCGGCGCCGCGACGGGAGAGGCGGAATCGGGCGTGGGCCCACTGCCCCGCCGCGTCCGGCAGGCCAATCTGGCCCCGCAGCTGAAGGACGGCCCCGCACGGCGCACCGAGCGGGGCAAGGCCCGCACCGGTACGGGAGCGGACCCCGCCGAGCGTGACGCCGACGAGGTACGCAACCGGATGGCCTCGCTCCAGCGGGGCTGGCAGCGCGGACGCGAGGAGAACGCCGAGGGCGACGAGGCCCAGGACGGCACAGCACGAGGAACGGAAAAGGGGGACGGTCGATGACCGCACCGAAGGCCGCAGGGCCCACCACGACCAGTAAGGCGTCAGGCGAGCTCAACTGGCTGCTCGACGAACTGGTGGACCGCGTCGCCAGCATCCGCAAGGCGATCGTGCTCTCCGGCGACGGCCTGCCCACCGGGGCCTCGAAGGACCTGACCCGGGAGGACAGCGAGCACCTGGCCGCCGTCGCCTCCGGCTTCCACAGCCTCGCCAAGGGCGTCGGCCGCCACTTCGAGGCGGGCAGCGTCCGGCAGACCGTCGTCGAGCTGGACGAGGCCTTCCTCTTCGTCACGGCCGCCGGTGACGGCAGCTGCCTCGCCGTCCTCTCGGACGCCGATTCGGACGTCGGGCAGGTCGCCTACGAAATGACCCTCCTGGTCAAGCGGGTCGGCGTACATCTGGCCGCCACTCCGCGCACCGATCTGCCTTCGGGCGGGTAGTGGGATGGCATGAGCGGAGACGGTCAGGGAACACGCCACTGGTTCGACGACGAGGCCGGACCGGTGGTCCGTCCCTACGCCATGACGCGTGGCCGCACCACCAGCCCGGCCCAGCATCGCCTCGACCTGATCGCGGTGGTCGTCACGGAACCGCACGCCGACGACCCCGAAGCGGACCACACGCTGTCCCCGGAACACGTGGACATCGTCGGACTCTGCCGTGACGCCCCCCAGTCGGTCGCCGAACTCGCCGCCGAACTCGACCTGCCCATCGGAGTGGTACGCGTCCTCATCGGAGACCTCGTGGACGAGGAAATGGTCCATGTGACACGGCCCGTACCCCCTGCCGAGCTACCGGACGAGAGTATTCTGCGCGACGTGATCAACGGCCTCCGGGCGCTCTGAGCTGGGCGGAAGCGGGGAACAGACGTGACAGGCTGGCAGTTCTGGGTCGATCGAGGCGGCACGTTCACCGACATCGTCGCGCGGCGCCCGGACGGCCGCCTGCTCACACACAAGCTGCTGTCCGACAACCCGGCCCGGTATACCGACGCGGCGGTCGCGGGCGTGCGCGAAATCCTCGGTGACGACGGCCGGGAGGCGGCGGGCGCACACATCGAGGCCGTCCGCATGGGAACCACCGTCGCCACCAACGCCCTCCTGGAACGCAAGGGCGAGCGCACCCTCCTCGTCGTCACCCGCGGCTTCCGCGACGCCCTGCGCATCGCCTACCAGAACCGCCCGCGCATCTTCGCCCGGGCGATCGAACTGCCCGAGCTGCTCTACGAGCGCGTCGTCGAGGTCGACGAACGGATCGCCGCCGACGGTACGGTCCTGCGCGCCCCGGACCTCGACACCCTCGCCGGGCAGCTCCAGGAGGCGTACGAGTCCGGGATCCGCGCGGTCGCCGTCGTCTGTATGCACAGCCACCTCCACCCCGCCCATGAACAGGCCGTCGGTGAGCTCGCCGCACGCGTCGGCTTCCCGCAGATCTCGCTCTCCAGTGAGGTCAGCCCGCTGATGAAGCTGGTCCCGCGCGGTGACACAGCCGTCGTCGACGCCTATCTCTCGCCCGTGCTGCGCCGCTACGTCCAGCAGGTCGCCGATGAACTCCAAGGCGTCCGGCTGATGTTCATGCAGTCCAACGGGGGGCTGGCCGAAGCGGGCCAGTTCCGCGGCAAGGACGCCATCCTGTCCGGGCCGGCGGGCGGCATCGTCGGCATGGCCCGGATGTCGCAGCTCGCCGGCTTCGACCGCGTCATCGGTTTCGACATGGGGGGCACCTCCACGGACGTGTCGCACTTCGCCGGCGAGTACGAGCGGGTCTTCACCACGCAGATCGCCGGGGTCCGGCTGCGTTCGCCCATGCTGGACATCCACACCGTCGCCGCGGGCGGCGGCTCGGTGCTGCACTTCGACGGCTCGCGCTATCGGGTGGGCCCCGACTCCGCGGGCGCCGACCCCGGACCCGCCTGCTACCGCGGCGGCGGCCCGCTCACCGTCACCGACGCCAACGTCGCGCTCGGCCGCATCCAACCCGCCCACTTCCCCGCGGTCTTCGGCCCCGACGGCGACCAGCCTCTCGACGACGCACTCGTCCGCGACCGGTTCGCCGCCCTCGCCCGCGAGATCCGCGCCAAGACCGGCGACGACCGCACCCCGGAGCAGGTCGCCGAGGGCTACCTGCAGATCGCCGTCGCCAACATCGCCAACGCTGTCAAACGGATCTCTGTGCAGAAGGGCCACGACGTCACCCGGTACGCGCTGACCACCTTCGGCGGCGCGGGCGGCCAGCACGCGTGCAGGGTCGCCGACTCGCTGGGCATCCGCACCGTCCTCGTCCCGCCGCTGGCCGGAGTGCTCTCCGCCCTCGGCATCGGCCTCGCCGACACGACGGCCATGCGCGAGCAGTCCGTCGAAGCACCCCTGGAAGCCGCCTCGATGCCCGGCATCCTCAAGACCGCAGACGACCTGGAGGGCGCCACCCGCGCCGAACTCCTCGCCGAGGACGTGCCCGAGGAGCGCATCCGGGTCACCCGCCGCGCCCAACTCCGCTATGACGGCACCGACACGGCGCTCACCGTCGAGCTCACCGAGCCCGACACCATGACCCACGCCTTCGAAGAACGCCATCGCGCCACCTACTCCTTCACCCTCGACCGTCCGGTCGTCGTGGAAGCCCTCTCCGTAGAAGCCACCGGTCTCACCGAACCCCCCGATCTCTCCGCGCTCGCCGCCTACGAAGCCGCCCTCGAAGGCAGCCCCGCCGCCCCGGAGACGGTCAGCCTCCACACCGAGGGTGCCTGGCGTGACGTCCCCCTGCACCGCCGCGAGGCACTGCCCCCGGGCGAAACGGTCACCGGACCCGCGATCATCACCGAGGCCGGCTCGACGACCGTCGTCGACGACGGCTGGCGGGCCGCGACGACCGACGACGGGCATCTGGTCATGGAACGCGTGGCGGTTACGCAGAGTTCCGATCTCGGCACGGAAGCGGACCCGGTTCTCCTGGAGGTCTTCAACAACCTCTTCATGTCCATCGCCGAACAGATGGGCGCCCGCCTGGAGTCCACCGCGCAGTCCGTCAACATCAAGGAACGGCTGGACTTCTCCTGCGCCCTCTTCGACCCGGACGGGAACCTGGTGGCCAACGCCCCCCACATCCCAGTCCACTTGGGCTCGATGGGCACGAGCGTGAAGGAGGTCATCCGACGGCGCGGCGACGGCATGCGCCCCGGCGACACCTACGCGGTCAACGACCCGTACCACGGTGGCACCCACCTCCCCGACGTCACCGTGATCACCCCGGTCTTCGACACGGAGCACACGGAGCACACAGAGAACGCGGGACGTGCGGAGAGCACGGCGCACGCGGGGCATGCGGAGAGCACGGGGAATACGGAGGGTGACCGGATCCTCTTCTACGTCGCCTCGCGCGGCCACCACGCCGAGATCGGCGGCATCGCGCCCGGCTCCATGCCCGCGAACAGCCGCACCATCGACGAGGAGGGCATCCTCTTCGACAACTGGCTGCTCGCCGAGAGCGGCCGCTTCCGCGAGGCCGAGACCCTGGCCCTGCTCACCGAGGCGCCCTACCCCTCGCGCAACCCGAAGACCAACCTCGCCGACCTGCGCGCCCAGATCGCCGCCAACAGGAAGGGCGTCGACGAAGTACGCCGCATGATCGAGGACTTCGGGCTCGATGTCGTCCAGGCGTACATGAAGCACGTCCAGGACAACGCCGAAGAAGCCGTGCGCCGTGTCATCGACACCCTTGAAGACGGTGAGTTCGCCTACGAGACCGACTCCGGTGCCGTCATCCGGGTCCGCGTCTCCGTAGACCGCGGAAAACGCTCCGCCACCGTCGACTTCACCGGTACGTCCGCACAGCTCACCACCAACTTCAACGCGCCCTTAGCGGTGGTCAACGCCGCCGTCCTGTACGTCTTCCGCACCCTGGTCGCCGACGACATCCCGCTCAACGACGGCTGTCTGCGCCCCCTCGACATCGTGGTGCCGCCCGGATCCATGCTCGCCCCCGAGTCGCCGGCCGCCGTCGTCGCAGGCAACGTGGAGACATCCCAGGCGATCACCGGCGCCCTGTACGCGGCCCTGAGCGTGCAGGCCGAGGGCTCCGGCACCATGAACAACGTCACCTTCGGCAACGAGCGCTACCAGTACTACGAGACCGTCGCCTCCGGATCGGGCGCGGGCGACGGCTTCCCTGGCGCGCCCGTCGTCCAGACCCACATGACCAACTCGCGGCTCACCGATCCCGAGGTCCTGGAGTGGCGACTGCCGGTCCAGCTCGACGAGTTCGCGGTGCGGCGCGGCAGCGGTGGCGCAGGTCGCTGGCCGGGCGGCGACGGCGCGGTCCGCCGCCTCCGGTTCCACGAGCCGATGACCGTCTCCACGCTCTCCCAGCACCGCCGGGTGCCGCCCTACGGCATGGCGGGCGGCGCACCCGGAGCACTCGGCGCAAACCGGGTGGAGCGCGCGGACGGCACGGTCACCGAACTTGGCGGAAGTGATGCGACGGACGTCGGCCCCGGCGACGTACTCGTCATCGAAACCCCCGGCGGCGGGGGCTACGGCCCACCGTCGCACGACCCCCATCAAGCAGGAGAAGAGATCGATGATCTTCGGGCGTTCTGAGCGCGGCAAGCCCCCGGTCGAGCCCGTCACGCTCAAGATCCTGGTGGCCGGCGGATTCGGCGTGGGCAAGACGACCCTGGTCGGCGCGGTCAGCGAGATCAAGCCGCTGCGCACCGAGGAGGTGCTCACCGAGGCGGGCCGGCCCATCGACGACACCAGCGGTGTGGAGGGCAAGCACACCACGACCGTCGCCATGGACTTCGGCCGCATCACGCTCCGCGAGGACCTGGTGCTCTACCTCTTCGGGACGCCCGGACAGGACCGCTTCTGGTTCCTGTGGGACGAGCTCGCCACCGGTTCGCTCGGTGCGGTCGTGCTCGCCGACACGCGCCGCCTCGAGGACTGCTTCGCCGCCGTCGACTATTTCGAGCGGCGTTCCATACCCTTCGTGGTCGCCGTCAACTGCTTCGAGGACGCGGCCCGTTACCCCGCCGACGACGTCCGTCAGGCCCTCGACCTCGACCCCGGAGTGCCGGTCCTGCTCTGCGACGCACGGGACCGGGAGACGGTCAAGGAGGTCCTCATCGGCGTCGTCCAGCACGCCATGGCCTACGCGGCCGACCGCCGCCAGACCGTCACGACCTGACGCCGGGTACGGCCCGGACGTAGCGGTCGGGACGCATGGGTACGGCCCGGACGTACCGGTCTCGCCACACGGGTACGGCCCGGACGAACCGGTCTCGCCACACGGGAACGGCCCGTACCCCCGCCGACTGGGGTACGAGCCGTGGACCCGGTACGCGCGCGTGGACCGTGAATACACGCACGCGCGCGTAGGACGCGAGAAGAAGAGCTAGCCCACCTCGTCCTCGTGCCAGCCGAAGCTCTTCTCCACCGCCTTGCGCCAGTTCTGGTACTCGCGGTCGCGCACGGAGGCCTCCATGGACGGCGTCCACTCGACGTCCTTCTGCCAGTGCGACTTCAGCTCGTCTAGGTCGTTCCAGACACCGGTCGCGAGCCCGGCCGCGTACGCGGCGCCCAGGCAGGTCGTCTCCGAGACCTTCGGACGGATCACCGGCACACCGAGCACATCCGCCTGGTGCTGCATCAGCAGATTGTTCTTGGTCATGCCGCCGTCCACCTTCAGGGTGGTGATCTGCACCCCGGAGTCCTGGTACATGGCGTCGACGACCTCACGCGTCTGCCAGCTGGTCGCCTCCAGGACCGCGCGGGCCAGGTGTGCCTTCGTGACGTACCGGGTGAGCCCGGTCACGACACCGCGCGCGTCGGAGCGCCAGTACGGGGCGAACAAGCCCGAGAACGCGGGGACGATGTACGCACCGCCGTTGTCGTCGACGCTCGCCGCCAGCGTCTCGATCTCGTCGGCGCTGCGGATGATGCCGAGCTGGTCCCGGAACCACTGGACCAGCGCCCCGGTGATCGCGATCGACCCTTCGAGGCAGTAGACCGGCGCCTCGGTGCCGATCTTGTACCCCATGGTCGTCAGCAGCCCGTTCTTCGAAGGAACGGGCCGGTTACCGGTGTTGAGCAGCAGGAAGCTGCCCGTGCCGTACGTGTTCTTGGCCGTGCCCACGTCGTAGCAGGCCTGCCCGAACACCGCCGCCTGCTGGTCGCCCAGCGCCGATGCGACGGGAACGCCCGAGAGCTGGCCCACGGCGGTGCCGTACACCTCCGCGGAGGACCTGATCTCGGGGAGGACCGCCTCGGGGACGTTCATCGCCGAGAGGATGGACTGGTCCCACTGGAGGGTCTCCAGGTTCATCAGCATCGTGCGGCCGGCGTTGGTCACGTCGGTGACATGCCGCCCGCCGTCCGTGCCGCCCGTCAGGTTCCAGATCAGCCAGGAGTCGATGGTGCCGAAGGCGATCTCGCCGCGTTCGGCACGCGCGCGCAGCCCCGGGACGTTGTCGAGCAGCCAGGCTGCCTTGGGACCCGAGAAGTAGCTGGCCAGTGGCAGTCCGGTCTGCTCGCGGAAGCGGTCCTGTCCGTCCGAGCCGCCGAGCTCGTTGCAGAGCGCGGAGGTACGGGTGTCCTGCCAGACGATCGCGTTGTGCACCGGCTTGCCGGTGGCGCGGTCCCAGAGAACCGTCGTCTCACGCTGGTTGGTGATGCCGAGCGCGCTGACCTGGTCGGCGCGCAGTCCGGCCTTGGCGATCGCGCCGGCGACCACCGCCTGCACCTTCGACCAGATCTCGGTCGCGTCGTGCTCCACCCAGCCCGGCTTCGGGAAGATCTGCCGGTGTTCGCGCTGGTCGACGGCGACGATCGCGCCGTCCTGGTTGAAGATGATGCAGCGGCTCGAGGTGGTGCCCTGGTCGATTGCGGCGACGTACTTCTCGGCATGGTCCGTCATGACGTCCCCTTCGTCAGAAGGCTGCGTTGTAGATCGCGGCCCCGATGGCGGCCCCCGCGATCGGGCCGACCACGGGGATCCAGGAGTAACTCCACTCCGAGGTGCCCTTGTTGGGAATCGGCAGCAGCGCGTGGGTGAGGCGCGGCCCCAGGTCGCGGGCCGGGTTGATGGCGTATCCGGTGGGACCGCCCAGTGAGAGGCCGATGCCGACGACGAGGAGGGAGATGAGCAGGACGGGCAGGCCCGCGTCGCCGATGCCCGCGACGTGCTTGCTCCCGCCGACCAGCCCGAGAATGGGCAGCATGAGGGCGGCGGTGGCGATGATCTCGGTGAGCAGGTTCTGCACGGGGTTGTTGATCTCGGGCCTGGTCGAGAAGATCCCCAGCGTCTCGATGGCCTTGTCCTCTTCGGCGTTGAGGTTGAACTGGCCGAGGTAGAGCAGCCAGCACAGTGTGGCCCCGATGATGGCTCCGGCGAACTGCCCGAGGATGTAGAAGGGCACGTCCTCCCACTTGGTGGAGCCCTCGATCGCGAAACCGATCGTCACCGCCGGGTTGATCTGTCCTCCGGACAGCGGCGCCGCGGTGTACGCGCCGGCGAGCACGCCGAAGCCCCAGCCGAAGGCGATGACCACCCAGCCCGCGCCCTGGGCCTTGGACTTGTCGAGGGTGACGGCGGCACACACCCCGGCGCCGAACAGGATCAGAATCGCTGTGCCGATCAACTCGCCGACAAAGATGTCTCCGTTGCTCATGGCGGCTCCTAGGCCCTCGCCCGGGGATCCCCCGGGCCACCGTGCAGGGTGCGTTTCCCATGGCTACTTCAGCCGAGGGCAGGGAGGTCCCGCGCCCCGCCCGGCGTCCGTGACGAGCGTGCCGTCGCAGCGGAATCGCCCGTGGGGGACGGCCTTGATCGCAGGTCGGAAACTCGACCGGCGCGGTGCCTGGAGACGCCCGAATGCGGCGATGCCGACTGACACCCGGAAGTGTTCACCGGTGCCCAGGGGGCGTCAAGGTCGCGGACCGCAACGGTTCGAAGGCCGCAAACGGGACGCGCGGCGAAGCCCTCGGCGGAGCAGCCCTGCTACCACCGGCCTGCCACCACCGGCCTGGACGACTGTCGGCTCGTCGGACACCCTGGCCCGTCAGCCCGTCAGCCCGTCAGCCCGTCAGCCCGTCAGCCCGTCAGCCCGTCAGCCCGTCAGCCCGTCAGCCCGTCAGCCCGTCAGCCCGTCGGATCCTCGGGCCTTCCTGCCGTCAGCTCCTCACCTCCTCCACGCCCGTCAGGCCTTCGGCCGGGAGTCCCCAAGTCCCTGAGCCCGTCAGTTCGTTGGCTGTGCCGGTCCGCGTCGCCACCGCGGGGGAGCTGTCGGCGGCGTGTCGGCGCGGCGGCCGGTCTGGCCGTTCGGGCCGGTCGGGCCGGTCGGGCGGGCGCGGATTCAGCCGGCCAGCGTCTGCCCGGACGGCTGCGTCGGCGCCCCGCCCGAACCGCGGCGGACCTCAAGCCCCGGGAGACCCGCGCGCCCCAGCACCCAACTCGCCCCGCTCAGGGCCTTCGCGGCCTGCTTGAGGGGCGCCAGGCAGGCGGCCGCCTGGCGGTGGTCGGTCACGCTGCCGGGTGCGCACAACACGGTGGCCAGAGACAGCGTCACGGTTCGTCCGCCCGCCGACCAGGGCGTGTCGAGCACCGAGGTGGCCAGCGGGTCGAGGGTGTCCGGGTCGGCCAGGACCAGGAAGTCGTCCCCGCCGATGTGGCCCACCCGCGTGGCCCCGGACGCCGCGTGCTGCAACGCCCGCCCGACCGCCCGGATCAGCTCGTCCCCGGCCGCGAACCCCGCTCCGTCATTGACCTGCTTGAAGTGGTCGACGTCCAGCCAGCTCAGCGCGAACACCCGGCCGTCGGCGATCCGCCGGTCCACCTCGCCGGTGATCGCGTCCGAGCCCGGCAGTCGGGTCAGCGGATTGAGCCCCGCCGCCTCCTCCACCTGGGTCTCGGCCAGTGCCCGTACGAGGTCCGCCAGCCGTACGACACCCACGCACCGCCCGTAGTGGTCGACGACCGCGACGTCATCGGACGTACGGTCCCGATCCCCGTCCGCGACCACGTCGAGCACCTCCCACGCCGTGGCGTCGACGCCGACCGTACGCGGCGGATCGCCAAGCTTGGCGGCCGGCCGGTCGGCGTACAGCGCATGCCCGTAGCGCCCCGACATCGACAGCAGGAACCGCGACCGGTGCACGGACCGCACCGGGATCCCGGTGGGGTCCACGAGCAGTACCCCGGACACCTCGGGCGAGCCGGTGAGCAGCGCCCGCACCTGGCCCGCGGACGCGGTGGTCGGCAACAGGGCCGCCGGCCGCACGAACTGCCGTACGGACGGCCCCGATCGGGGCGTCGGCGCGACCCCGGGGGAGAGGGCCGGAACGTATACATCCGCCGTGGGCAGCCGGGCCGGCGGCGCGAACAACTCGCCCTGCGCCAACTGCGCGCCCGCCGACACCGCCGCCGCGCACTGCGACTCCGTCTCGACACCCTCGACGGAGAGCAGCGCTCCCAGTTGCTCGCACAACGTCCGCATCGCCCGTACCGCGGCGGGCCGCGTCAGCAGGGACACATCGAGCTTCATCAGTTCCGGCGCGAGGTCCGTGAGCAGCCGCAGGGGTACGTCGCCGTCGCCCACGCCGTCCGCGCAGATCCGGAAGCCCTCGCCGCGCAGCGCGGTCACCGCCTCCAGCAGGGCGTGCTGCGGCACGTGCGTGTACGGCGGTCCGACGTCGACGGTCACCTCCCACGGCAGCCGTCCGGCCTCGTGCACCGCGGCGCGCAGGGCCGCGAGCCCGCCGAGATCGGCCAGGGTTCCGGCGAACACGTTGACGTGCAGGGGCAGCAGGGTTTCCTTGCGGGCCGCCGCCCGGATCGCCAACGCGGCGAGCCGGCCGTCGAGTTCGGGGTCACGGCGGGCCTGCGCCAGAATGTCACCGGCTTCCGGACGGGCGAGTATCTCCAGCGCCGCAACCCCTCCGGTCGTCAGATTGACGATCGGCTGGAAGGCGAAGCGGACAGTATCCGTCCAGGAGGGCACGGCAGCATGATGGCCCCGTCCGCGCACGCCGGGGCGCGATTCATGAGCTGTTCACGCAGCATTCCGAGGTCGTCACACTGGGTACGGGCGACCGAGTCGAGGGGATACGCGGAGGCTGCCGACGCAAGGACACGCGCGGACCGCTGGCAGCTCGGGGACTCGCGCGCACGGCGGCCGACCCGAAGACCCGCGTGGACGGCAGCCGAGACAAGCGCTCGCGCGGACGGCCGCCGAGCCGAGGATTCACGCGGACGGCAGCCGAGCCGAACACCCGCGCGCAGGGCAGCCGGTACCAGCACTCGCGCGAACGGCCGCCGAGCAGGGGACATGCGAACGGCCGTCGAGCAGAGGACAAGCGGACGGCCGTCGAGCCGAGGGATCACGCGAACGGTCGGCGACCCGAAGGCGAGCCGAGGGGTACCGCACCGAGTGCGCCGCGGACGGCGGGCCGGAGTCACCGTACGGCGATGACCGACGACCCGTGCCCGAACAGCCCCTGGTTCGCGGTGATCCCGACCCGGGCCCCCGCGACCTGCCGGTCTCCCGCGCTGCCGCGCAACTGCCACGTGAGCTCGCACACCTGGGCGATGGCCTGCGCCGGAACGGCCTCTCCGAAGGAGGCGAGCCCGCCGCTCACATTCACGGGTATGCGCCCGCCGAGTGTCGTAGCGCCCTCTCTCAGCAGCTTGGCCGCCTCTCCCTCGCCGCACAGGCCCAGATCCTCGTACCACTGCAACTCCAGGGCAGTGGACAGGTCGTACACCTCGGCGAGTGACAGATCCTCGGGGCCGATGCCCGCCTCCTCGTACGCCGCGCGCGCGATCGACGCCCGGAAGGTGTCGACCGCGGGCTCCACCGCGACCGCGGAGTCCGTGGCGATGTCCGGCAGATCGAGCATCGTGTTGGGATAGCGCGGTGTCACCGTGGAGACCGCGCGGATCCGCACCGGATCCGCAACCCCGTGCCGGCGCGCGAACTCCATGCTGGACAGCACGACGGCCGCGCCGCCGTCCGAGGTCGCGCAGATGTCGAGCAGCCGCAGCGGATCGGCGACGACCGCGGACCCGGCGACCTCCTCGGCGGTGACCCTCTTGCGGTAGCGGGCATGAGGATTCAGGGCCCCCAGGGCGGCGTTCTTCACCTTGACCTGCGCGAAGTCCTCCAGCGTGTCCCCGTGCACCGCCATCCGCCGCCGCGCGTACAGCCCGAAGTACGTCGGATTCGTCGCTCCGAGGACGCGGAACCGCAGCCAGTCCGGATCGTCCTGCCGGTCGCCGCCCGCCGGGCGGAAGAAGCCCTTGGGCGCCGCGTCCGCCCCGACGACGAGCACGACGTCCGCGAGGCCCGAAAGGATCTGCGCCCGCGCCGTGTCGAGGGCCTGTGCCCCCGACGCACACGCCGCGTACACGCTGGCGACCCGCGCCCCCTGCCAGCCCAAGGCCTTGGCGAACGTCGCCCCCGCCACATAGCCCGGATAGCCGCCGCGCACGGTGTCCGCGCCCACGATCGAGCCGACGTCCCGCCACTCGACGCCCGCGTCGGCCAACGCCGCCCGGGCCGCCACAACCCCGTACTCGACGAACCCACGCCCCCACTTGCCCCAGGGATGCATGCCCGCGCCGAGCACCGCCACCTCGCCGGTCATGTCGTCACCCCCTTGCGCCTCGTGCCCCTCATGCCCCCACCCCCGTCGGCCGCCAGTGCCACGTCGTCCAGGTCGTCTCCGCGTCCTCGTTCAGCACACCGGGGACGACCTCCACCTCCATGCCCACCGTCAGGTCGGCGACGGTGATCCCGGGAACCGCCTGGCCGAGTACCACGATGCGCTCGGATTCCAGTTCCACAGCGATCAACGCGTAGGGCTCCCACGAGAGTTCCGGATCGGTCACATAGGGTGACGGTGGGCGGTACCGGCTGTCCGTGTACGACCAGACGCGGCCGTGCCGCGACAACGGCACCTCGGCCAGTTCGCCGCTGTGGCAGCCCGGGTTGCGGCAGAAGGCGTCCTCGCGGGGAAAGAAGACCGAGGCGCACGCCGAGCAGCGCGTACCGAGGAGGCGGAAGTCCTCCCCCTCCCTGGTGAACCACCCGGCTACGGCAGGCGTGCGTGTACGCGACAAGGCCCCTCCATGGCACTGAATCTGACGGGACGTCAGAAGTGTGCCACGGGCAACCGGAATTGGGCAGGGCGTCCGGCGAACCGCACAGGCCTTCTGAGCGTCGTTGTACCGCTGGGGACGGCCGGGGCCGACGGGGGTGGCTCCGGCCGTCCCTCCAGTGATCGGATACAGTCCGCGGCGTGTCCGCATCCCCGCATCCGCCCGCCGACTTCGCGCCGGACTCCCACTGTTCGAGCTGTGGCGCACCCTACGGAGAGGGCGTCTCCGGCTGGCCTCGCACCTGCGCCGTCTGCGGCACCGTGGCCTACCGCAACCCGCTGCCGGTCGCGGTGGCGCTGCAGCCCGTGTACGACGCCAGGGGAACCGCACTGGTCGTGATCACCCGGACCATCGCCCCCGCGCGCGGGGGCATCGCTCTGCCCGGAGGGTTCATCGACCACCGCGAGGACTGGCGGCACGCCGTCGTCCGCGAGCTGAAGGAAGAGACCGGCATCGACGTGGCGAGCCGGGAAGTGCGGCTCGCCGACGCGATGAGCTCTCCCGCCGGGCATCTGCTGCTCTTCGGGCTCCTCCCGGAGCGCCCCGCCGCCGAACTGCCGCCCTCCGCCGCCACGGACGAGACGGAGGGCTGGCACCTACTACGCAGGCCGGCCGAACTCGCCTTCCCCTTGCACACCTTGGCGGTACGGGGGTGGTTCGAGGGGCGGTACGTCTGAGAAGGCCATGCACCTGAAAGCGCACTCGGGATCTGTGAAACGTTGCTCGCGATCCGTGCGTCTCAAGGCCCGCTCTCGTAGCGCGCGTTCTTCAAGGTCCGTCTGCTCCAAGGCCGACTCATCTCGTAGCCCCCGTGCTTCGAGACCCGTCTGCTCCACAGCCGGCTCTCGTACGCGTGAGCTGCGAGAACCGTCTTGATGCGGGTGCGCTTCAGGTCCCGTTCGAACCCTCAGCCCTCCATCCGTCAGGAAGCCCCGAGCCCTCGCACCCGCACCGGATACGCCGGCTCGGTGAGGCCGCTGTCGCCCTCCCGCCGCACGACCACGCGCCGCCCCTCCCACCGCGTCACATAGCGTTCGATCTCCGGCTCGTCCCATCCGTCGCCCGCGTCCGGCACGACGAGCCCGCCTCCGCTCCGTCCGCGCGCGGGAGCCCACGCCTCCAACTCCAGACCGCCGTCGGCGCCCCTGACGGGCAGGACGGCGCCCGCGCGGGCCAGCACCGGAATCCGCGACAAGGGGACATCGATCAGCACCTGCGCCGGCCCCTCGTACGCCTCCTCGGTGACCGTGTCGTACCAACGCCCCCGCGGCAGCTGCACCGCACGCCGGGCCGCCCCGTGATCGAGCACCGGTGCCACCAGGAGGCAGTCGCCGAGCAGGAAGGCGTCCTCGCAGTCGCGCAGCGCCCGGTCCTCGGGCGCGCCCCACCACACGGGCCGGACGTACGGTGCGCCCGTCCGGCGCGCCAGATGCGCCAGCGTGACGAAGTAGGGGAGCAGCCGCCTCCGTTCGACGAGCGCCACGCGCGCGTGCTCCAGTACGTCGGCACCGAACTCCCAGGGCTCCCTGCGGCCCGCCCGCAGACTCGCGTGTGTACGGAACAGCGGGAGGTACGCGCCGAGCTGGAACCACCGCAGATACAGCTCGGGCGACGGGCTCCCGTCGAAGCCACCCACGTCGGGCCCCGAGTACGGCACACCGCACAGCCCGAGCCCCATCACCAGGGACAGCGACGCCCGCAACCCGGGCCATCCGGTGGCGACATCCCCGGACCAGGTCCCTCCGTAGCGCTGCATTCCAGCCCACCCGGAGCGGGAGAAGAGGAACGGCCGCTCCTGGGGCGCAAGTTCCCGCAAACCCTCGTAACCGGCCCGGGCCATGGCCAGCGCGTACACGTTGTGCGCCTCGCGATGGTCTCCACCGAGCCCCTCCAGGGAGTGCCGGGCCGAACGCGGCAGCGTCGACTCCCCGAACGCCGTGAACGACGTCGGCTCGTTCATGTCGTGCCAGAACCCGGCGAACCCCTGCGCGAGCCGCTCCTGGTAGAGCCCGCCCCACCAACGCCGCACGCGCGCGTGCGTGAAGTCCGGGTAGACCGACTCCCCGGGCCATACGACACCCTTCACCAGCCGTCCCGACGCGTCCCGTACGAAGGCGTCCTCGGCGAGCCCGCTGTCGTACACCGCGTTGCCCGGCCCGGCCTTGACCGCCGCGTCGACGATCGACACCAGGCGGATGCCGTCGCGGCGCAACTCCTCGGCGAGCTCGGGCAGCTTCGGGAAGTGCTCCCGGTCGACCGTGAACACCTGGTGCGCGTCGTAGTGGTCGATGTCCAGGTGGACCGCGTCCAGCGGTAGAGCGCGTTCCTGGTAGCCCTCGACGATCCGCCGCACCTCCTGCTCACTGCCGAAGCCCCACCGCGCGTGATGGTGCCCCAGCGCCCAGGCGGGCGGCAGCGCGGGCGCCCCGGTGAGCGACGCCCAGGCGTGCAGCACGCGCGCGGGGGTGCCCACCATCACCCAGCAGCGCAGTGGGCCGCCGTCCATCCGCAGCTCGCAGGTGCCTGCCCGGTCATGCCCGGAACCGGCGCCCTCCTCGCCCTCGCGCAACGTCACCGTGCCGTCCCACGAGGTGTCGTGGAACACGAGGTGCGTGGCCGCGTCGGCCACCACCATCTGCACCGGCATGGTGATGTACAGCGGATCGTCGCCGGGCCCGAAGGCCTGTCCGGGATCCGTGTTCCACAGCCGGTACGTCCCGTCGCGCAGCCGAGGGCCCGCCGCGCGACCGCCCAGGCCGAAGAACCGCGCGTCGGCCGCCACTTCGGAGCGCTGCAGCCAGCGGGCTCCGCCGCCGTCGACAGGCTCCCACCAGCGGGGCGGAAGATCACGCCGCAGGATCACGCCACCGGGGGTACGCACCTCGACCGCGCCGTGCCGCGAGACCACGACCGTCACCCGCTCGGCCACGACCCGCCAGCCGCCGTCCTTGTCGGGCTCCAGGACGGCCCGCGGGTCCGGCTCCGGACTGCGACCCGCGAGCGCGTACGACGGCTCCGGACCGGCCCCGTCCCAGCCCCAGAACACCGCTCCGCTGGCCGCGACCGTGATCCTCAGCTCGGATCGCGCGAACCGGACGACTCCGCCACCCGGCTCCGGCTCCACACCGCGCACCGGCCCGGGCACCCGCGCCCGCTCGGCGCCCCGTTGTGGCAACCCGGTGGCATCGGCACGCCTCCTGCGCCACGCGGCCCGAACGGCGCGCAACCCTTGAGTGGCACCCCCCGAACCGACCGCCTTCACCGAACGCACCAGGTCACGACCGTCCATGCTGCTCACCCTGCCATTAGCGACACGCGATGGGTGAGTCGTTCAACTTCCGTTCACCCGTGGTGGCAGCACATCTTCACGCTGCTGACTATGTGTGGCGCACCCTGGTGCTGAAGTCGATCACATGGCATCGTCCGTGTCAGCCGCGTGACGCGCACACCCCAGCTCGTGCGCGACAGACGCACACGACGCGCACAGTCCGGGAGCCGCCCCATGTCCAACCCCTCACCGCTCTGGCAGCCTTCTGAGGAACGCATCGCCCAGGCGCAGATCACGCAGTTCCAGGCCTGGGCGGCCGAGCACCACGGAGCCCCTTCCAGCGGCGGGTACGCGGCTCTGCACCGCTGGTCGGTGGACGAACTGGACACATTCTGGAAAGCCGTCGCCGAGTGGTTCGACGTACGGTTCTCAACCCCCTACGCGCGCGTGCTGGGCGACCGCTCCATGCCCGGCGCCGAGTGGTTCCCCGAGGCGACCCTCAACTACGCCGAGCACGCCTTGCGCGCGGCCGAGACCCGTGCGGACGAACCGGCCCTCCTCCATGTCGACGAGACCCATGAGGCGACCCCGACCAGCTGGTCCGAGCTGCGCCGCCAGGTCGGCTCCCTGGCCGCCGAACTCCGCACCCTCGGCGTCCGCCCGGGCGACCGCGTCAGCGGCTATCTCCCGAACATTCCGCAGGCCGTCGTCGCCCTGCTCGCCACGGCCGCCGTGGGCGGCGTCTGGACCTCCTGTGCCCCCGACTTCGGCGCCCGCAGCGTCCTCGACCGCTTCCGGCAGATCGAACCCGTCGTGCTCTTCACCGTCGACGGCTACCGCTACGGCGGCAAGGAACACGACCGCCGCGACACCGTCGCCGAGCTACGCCGCGAACTGCCGACCCTGCGCGCCGTCGTCCACATCCCGCTCCTCGGCACCGAGGCCCCCGAAGGCGCCCTGGGGTGGTCCGACCTGACCTCGGCGGACGTGGCGCCCGTCTTCGAGCAGGTCCCCTTCGACCACCCCTTGTGGGTGCTCTACTCCTCCGGCACCACCGGCCTCCCCAAGGCCATCGTCCAGTCCCAGGGCGGCATCCTCGTCGAGCACCTCAAGCAGCTCGGCCTGCACTGCGACCTGGGCCCCGAGGACCGCTTCTTCTGGTACACGTCCACGGGCTGGATGATGTGGAACTTCCTCGTCTCCGGCCTGCTCACGGGCACCACGATCGTCCTGTACGACGGCAGCCCCGGCTATCCGGACACGGGCGCCCAGTGGCGCATCGCCGAACGCACCGGGGCGACCCTCTTCGGCACCTCCGCGGCGTACGTCATGGCGTGCCGCAAGGCGGGCGTCCACCCCTCCCGCGACTTCGACCTCGCACGCGTGCAGTGCGTCGCGACCACCGGATCTCCCCTGCCGCCGGACGGCTTCCGCTGGCTGCACGACGAGGTCCGCGACGATCTGTGGATCGCCTCGGTCAGCGGCGGCACCGACGTGTGCTCCTGCTTCGCAGGAGCCGTCCCCACACTCCCGGTGTACATCGGCGAACTCCAGGCTCCCGGCCTCGGCACCGACCTTCAGTCCTGGGACCCCAGTGGAAAGCCCCTCACCGACGAAGTCGGTGAACTCGTGGTCACCAACCCGATGCCCTCCATGCCCATCCGGTTCTGGAACGACCCCGACGGCAGCCGCTACCACGACAGCTACTTCGACACCTATCCCGGAGTGTGGCGCCACGGCGACTGGATCACCCTCACCTCACGCGGCTCCGTCGTCATCCACGGCCGCTCCGACTCCACGCTCAACCGCCAGGGCGTCCGCATGGGCTCGGCCGACATCTACGAAGCCGTCGAACGCCTCCCCGAAATCAAGGAGTCGCTCGTCATCGGCGTCGAACAGCCGGACGGCGGCTACTGGATGCCTCTCTTCGTCCACCTGGCCCCCGGAGCCGTCCTCGACGAGGCCCTTCTGAACCGCATCAAGGGGACCATCCGCGAACAACTCTCCCCGCGCCACGTCCCCGACGAGGTCATCGAGGTCCCCGGCGTGCCCCACACCCTCACGGGCAAGCGCATCGAGGTCCCGGTCAAACGCCTCCTCCAGGGCGCCTCCTTGGACAAGGCGGTCAACATCGGCTCCGTGGACAACGTCGAACTGCTGCGCTTCTACGAGGACCTGGCACGCAAGCGCGCCTGACCACCCCGTACGGCGCAGCGTCGAGCCACTCCCCGTCACCGCTGACGTCATCGCCGGTCCCCTTCGCGGCACCGGCGATGGCACGACCACCGCTGTGACCTGCTTGTTTCGTCGTCACACCGTGCACGATCGCCCGCTCGACCCGGCATTGTCAGTGCCGCTGGTTACTGTGAGTGAGCATTGATCGACCGTGCACAGGGGGAAACATGGCGCACATCCAGCACCAGACCATGCGACGCGTACTGCGCCGCGAAATCGCCGGCACCATCGGCCTGTTGACCGACGAAGAGGACTTCGCGGCCATGCGGCGCTACCGCACCTTCGCCTTCGACGACCACACCACCTACCTCCAGCAGGTGGAATCCCTGCTCAAGGCCCTCGCCGCCCAGGGCAGCCACACCACGGTGGCACTCTTCGACCCCGAGGAGTACGCCGAATTCTGCGCCGAGAGCGGCCTGGAAGCCGACGCCCCGGCCAGCCGCACCCGCTTCACCGCGGAACTGGCCGCCACCGGTCCCACCGTTCCCTACGACGGACAGCCCCTCGACGAACTCGTGCCAGACCTCGTCGACGAGGCCGTCCGCAAGGCCACCTGGGAATACGCCACCACACTCCTGGCCCGTATCGGCAACTGCGCCTCCTGCGGCGAGGACATCGGCCGAGCCTCCTTCGTCCGCGCCTCCCGCCTGCTCACCCGAATCCTCGACACCGCGGGCCGCGGCGACCTGCACCTCGTGTGCAGCGTCTCGACAGCGCCCGAGAAGCTCGTCGCCGTACTCCGTGCCGACGCCGATCCGGAGGGCATCAAGCACCTCGACGAGTCGGAGGCACTCGAGTTCACCACCGTACTGGCGCTCGGTATCGCGACAGGAAGCGCCGGGGGACTGGTCATGCGCACCACCGCCCCCGACACCACGGACCGTGTCTACGGATGGCGGCTGCGCGGAGAGGACCTGGAACCCCTGACGGCCGCGGAAGTCTTCGACGCCTACTGCACCGACGCCGACTCCGGAGACCTCGTCTCACCGGAATCGGGTGTCGACTACTGCGTGCCACCCGACCTCGGACAAGGAGGAGAAGAAGGGACCGGCCACACGCACTGAACGCGCCGGGGGCGCCCCACCAGCAGGTGGAGCGCCCCCGGGCACCAGCCGATCGACGACGTGATCCGACTACTCGCCGGACAACACCGCCTGCGCCGCCGCACGCGCCTCTTCGGCCGTGTCCGTGGCACGCGCGGCCGCGGCCGCACGCTCGCACTGGGCCAGCGTGTACTTGGCGAGCGTCGCCCGGACATAAGGAATGGACGCGGCCCCCATCGACAGGGAGGTGACCCCCAGACCGGTCAGCACACACGCGAGCAGCGGGTCCGACGCGGCCTCACCGCAGACACCACAGCTCTTGCCCTCGGCCTTCGCCGCCTCGGCGGACAGCGCGACCAGGTCGAGCAGCGCGGGCTGCCACGGGTCCTGCAGACGGGACACCGCGCCCACCTGCCGGTCGGCGGCAAAGGTGTACTGCGCGAGGTCGTTGGTCCCCAAAGACAGGAACTCGACCTCCTGCAGGATCGACCGAGCCCGCAGCGCGGCCGACGGAATCTCCACCATCGCGCCGAACTTCGCCTGCAGCCCGGCCGCACGGCACGCGTCGGCGAACGCCTTGGCGTCGGTACGGTCCGCCACCATCGGAGCCATCACTTCGAGGTAGACCGGCAGCCCTTCCGAAGCCTTCGCGAGCGCCGTCAGCTGCGTGCGCAGTACGTCGGGATGGTCGAGCAGCGTGCGAAGACCCCGCACACCCAGTGCCGGGTTCGGCTCGTCGGCGGGAGTCAGGAAGTCGAGCGGCTTGTCCGCGCCCGCGTCGAGCACGCGCACCACGACACGGCCCTCGGGGAACGCCTCAAGGACCTGCCGGTACGCCTCGACCTGCTTCTCCTCGGACGGCGCGTTCTTGCTGTCGTCCAGGAAGAGGAACTCGGTACGGAACAGACCGACGCCCTCGGCACCGGCCTCCACAGCGGCCGGCACGTCCGCGGGACCGCCGACGTTCGCCAGCAGCGGCACCTTGTGACCGTCCGAGGTGGCACCCGGACCCGTCGAAGCCGACAGCGCCGCCCTGCGCTCCGCCGCCGCGGCCTCCAGCTGCGCCTTCTTCTCCGCGCTGGGTTCCACGAAGATCTCGCCGGTGCTGCCGTCCACCGCGATCACCGTGCCTTCGGCGAGCTCACCGGCACCGGGGAGCGCGACCACCGCGGGAACGCCGAGCGCACGCGCGAGGATCGCGCTGTGGCTGGTGGGCCCGCCCTCCTCGGTGACAAAACCGAGCACCAGAGTGGGGTCGAGCAGCGCGGTGTCCGCAGGCGCGAGGTCACGAGCAATAAGGACATACGGCTCGTCGCTGTCCGGGACACCCGGCATGGGCACCCCGAGCAGTCGGGCGACGATACGGTTCCGCACGTCATCGAGGTCGGCCACACGACCGGCGAGGTACTCACCGGCTCCGGCGAGCAGCGCGCGGTATGAGGCGAACGCGTCGTAGACCGCGCGCTCGGCTGTGCTGCCGACCGCGATACGCCGGTCCACATCCGCCATCAGCTCAGGGTCCTGGGCCATCATGGCCTGCGCCTCGAGCACCGCCTGGGCTTCGCCCCCCGCCAGATTGCCGCGCGCAATCAGGTCGGCCGCCACAGCCTCCACGGCCTTGCGGGCACGCCCCTGTTCGCGCTCCGCGTCCTCCGCAGGGATCTGCTTGGCAGGCGGTTCAAGAACCGCCGTTCCCATGTGCCGAACCTCGCCGATCGCCACACCGTGGCTCACGCCGACGCCTCGCAGCGTTGTCTCCATCTCACCGTCTCCGATAGTGCGGCGGGCCCCGCCGCCGCGGTGGTTGTCCAACTCGCCGTCGACTACGGCATCGATGTCACTGCCAGCCGAAAAGGACGTCGCCGGCCTTCACGTCGCCCTCCTCGCGGAGGTTGGAGAGGGAGTCGCCCGTTGCCTCGAGGGCAACGATCGGGCAGACCGGGGACTTGCCGGCCGCCTCGACGGCGGTCGGGTCCCACCGCACGATGGCCTGGCCGCGCGTCACGGTGTCCCCCTTGTTCACGAGCAGCTCGAAGCCCTCGCCGTTGAGCTGCACGGTGTCGATGCCCAGGTGCGTGAGCACGCCATGGCCCTCGCTGTCGACGACGACGAAAGCATGCGGGTGAAGCGAGACAATCACTCCGTCCACGGGGGCGACAGCCTCCGAGGGCTCACGCACGGGATCGATCGCCGTGCCGGGGCCGACCATCGCCCCGGAGAAGACGGGATCCGGTACCGCGGCGATTCCGATCGCGCGTCCTGCAAGAGGGGACGTCACGGTGGTCATGGGAAGCCTCCCAGGGGTGGAGATGTATATGGGCCGTCACTGCCTGTTCCGGACGGCGCACTGTTCAGCAGGGTATGTCATATGAAGTGCCGGTTCCGCATGAGAGGTACCGGTTGACGGCCGTAGAGCACAGCGCAAACGATTTGCGCCCGCTCCCAGCCCCCATGTAGAGTCGTACTCCTGCTTGAGGCCGAGTGACGCGAACCAAGCGTCCTTGCCTGGCAGCACCCAACTTGTTCAGATCCTATCTCGGGGTCTCGTTCTGCATGCCTGCAGGACGGTGGTCAGAGAGACGGAAAAACACTGATAGAGTTTGGAACCGCCGGAAAGGGAAACGCGAAAGCGGAAACCTGGAAAGCGCCGAGGAAATCGGAACCGGAAACGGTCTGATAGAGTCGGAAACGCAAGAACGAAGGGAAGCGCCCGGAGGAAAGCCCGAGAGGGTGAGTACAAAGGAAGCGTCCGTTCCTTGAGAACTCAACAGCGTGCCAAAAATCAACGCCAG
>NZ_JBHVWZ010000020.1:0-7884 GCF_042881985.1 Streptomyces sp. NPDC058246
CCCCCAGACCCCCCTGAAAGATCGCGCAGTTCCCCGCGCCCCTAAAAGGGGCGCGGGGGACTTGGGCGGAGGGGGCGAAGAACCGTTTACGCGTGTTCGCGCCACCGGTTCGTGATCGGAAGGCGGCGGTCCTTGCCGAAGCCCTTGGCGGAGATCTTGGTGCCCGGCGGGTACTGGCGCCGCTTGTACTCCGCCGTGTCGACCATGCGCAGGGTCTTCACGACCAGCTCGCGGTCGAATCCCGCCGCGACGATGGCATCCGCCCCCTCGTCGCGGTCGACGTACCGCTCGAGGATCGCGTCCAGGACGGGATAGTCGGGGAGAGAGTCCGTGTCGACCTGGCCGGGACGCAACTCCGCGCTCGGCGGCTTGACGATCGAGTTCTCCGGAATCGGCGGCGTCTGCCCCCGCTCCGCCGCCGCCCGGTTCCGCCATTGTGCGAGCCGGAAGATCGACGTCTTGTAGACGTCCTTGATCGGCCCGTACGCCCCCACCGAGTCGCCGTACAGCGTCGAGTAGCCCACGGCCAGCTCCGACTTGTTGCCGGGCGCCAGCACGATGTGTCCCTCCTGGTTGGAGATGGCCATCAGCGTCGTGCCCCGCAGCCGGGACTGGAGGTTCTCCTCGGCCAGCCCCGTGAGCCCCAGCGACGCCATGTACGCGTCGAACATCGGCTCGATCGGCACGGTCCGGAAGTTCAGCCCCGTCCGCCGCGCCAGTTCCGCCGCGTCGCCCTTGGAGTGGTCGGACGAGTACTTCGACGGCATCGAGACGCCGTAGACGTTCTGCGCGCCCAGCGCGTCGCACGCGATGGCCGCCACCAGCGCAGAGTCGATACCGCCCGACAGCCCGATCAGCACCGACCGGAACCCGTTCTTCGCCGCGTACGCCCGCAGGCCGACGACCAGCGCCGAGTAGACCTCCTCGTCGTCGTCGAGCCGCTCCGCGTACCCCCCGGCGAGCTCCGCCTCGTACGCGGGCAGCGGCTCCTCGGACAGCACGAGCCGCTCGATCCGCAGTCCGTCGTCGACGATGCCCGTGACGGGCTCGGCGGCCGCGGCCGGCAGATCCAGGTCCAGTACGACGCATCCCTCGGCGAACTGCGGCGCCCGCGCGACGACTTCGCCGTTCCGGTCGACGACGATCGAGTCCCCGTCGAAGACCAGCTCGTCCTGGCCGCCGATCATGGCGAGGTAGGCGGTGGTGCAGCCCGCTTCCTGCGCGCGCTTGGTCACCAGCTCCAGCCGGGTGTCGTCCTTGTCGCGCTCGTACGGGGAGGCGTTGACGGAGAGCAGCAGCCCGGCCCCGGCGGAGCGGGCGGCCGGCACACGGCCGCCGTCCTGCCAGAGGTCCTCGCAGATGGCGAGGGCCACATCGACGCCGTGCACCCGCACGACCGGCATGGTGTCGCCGGGCACGAAGTACCGGAACTCGTCGAACACGCCGTAGTTGGGAAGGTGGTGCTTGGCGAAGGTCAGCGCCACCCGGCCCTCGTACAGCACGGCGGCGGCGTTCTGCGGGGCGCCGGCCGGCTGTCCGTACTTCGGCTGCGCGGTCTCGGACCGGTCGAGGTAGCCGACGATCACCGGCAGCTTCCCGAAGCCCTCGTCGGCGAGCCGGGCGGCCAGCGAGCGCAGCGCCGCGCGGGAGGCCTCGACGAAGGACGACCGCAGGGCGAGGTCCTCGACGGGATACCCGGTCAGCACCATCTCGGGGAACGCCACCAGGTGCGCTCCCTGCTCGGCGGAGTGCCGGGTCCAACGGAGGATCGCCTCGGCGTTGGCGTCGAGATCGCCGACGGTCGAGTCGATCTGATTCAGGGCAAGGCGTAGTTGAGGCACGGGCCCAGTGTAATCGTCAGAGCGACGCAATGGGGTGTGGGGCGCCCCACGTGGGGACGCCCCCGCCCTCAGGGCCCAAGGGGCCGGGTCCGGCGCGTCAGCTCCGGTAACCGAGCACGGTCATCATCCCCGCCTCCGAGTGATACACGTTGTGGCAGTGGATCATCCACAGTCCCGGGTTGTCGGCGTCGAAGTCGACGGTCAGCGTCCCGTTCGGCAGCACGATCGCGGTGTCCTTGCGGGGCCCGCCCGCCACACCGGCCAGGCCGAAGGTGTGCCCGTGCAGATGGACGGGATGCCACATGCTGGTGGAGTTGGCGAACACCAGCCGCACCCGCTCCCCCGCCCGGACGGGATACCGCGGATCCGCCCCGACGCGATAGGGCTTCTTGTCGAAGGCCCAGTCGTACTTCTCCATCCCGCCCGTGAGCTGCAGCTTCACCGTGCGGTCCGGCTCCTTGGCGGCCAGCGCCACGGACTCGTCGGCCCGCAGCCCCTCGGCCGTCAGCAGCCGCCCGTCGAGCTCCCTCGGTCGTACGGAGGCGGTGGGCGCCGTCCCTCGGCCCGTCCGCAGCAGCGCCAGGGCCGACGCCTCCGCGCCCTTGCTGTCGCCCTTGCCCTCGGCCAGCGCGGCCAGCGGGAAGACGCCGTCCTTGACCGTGACGAGCACGTCGTACCGCTCGCCCATGCCGAGCAACAGCGCGTCCGTCGTCGCGTGCCGCACCGGGAAGCCGTCCGTGTGCGTCACCGTCATCTCGTGCCCGCCGAGAGCCACACGGAAGGCGGTGTCGCCGCCCGCGTTGATGATCCGGATCCGTACCCGGTCCCCGGGGCGCGCCCGGAACGCCGAAGGCGCCTCCGCCGTACGCCCGTTGACCAGGTAGTACGGATACGCGACATCGCCGGCGTCGCCGCCCAGCAGCTCACTTTGGGAGCCCATGAGCATGCGGGAGGGACCGCCCGTGGACGAAGACGAGGGCGACGGCGAGGACGGCGCCGAGGGCGAGGGTGACTTCCCCATCACCATGGACATGTTCGACATGCCAGACATGTCGTGCCCGGAATGGTCCATGCCCATGCCACCGCTCAACTCCTTGAGAACGGTGTCCGGAGTGGAGCCGTCCACCCCGTCGACCCAGTCGTCGAGGACGACCACCCACTCCTTGTCGTACGACAGGGGCTCCTTGGGGTCCTCCACGATGAGCGGCGCGTAGAGACCGCGGTCCTGCTGGGTGCCCGAGTGCGGATGGAACCAGTACGTCCCCGGGTGCGGCACCGTGAAGCGGTAGGTGAAGTCGGCGCCCGGCTTGATCGCCCGCTGGGTGAGGCCCGGCACGCCGTCCATGTCGTTGCGCAGGGCGATCCCGTGCCAGTGCAGCGAGGTGGCCTCGGGGAGGTGATTGGCGAGCGTGAGGGCGACGGTGTCCCCGGCGGTGACACGGACCGCCTCGCCGGGCAGGCCGTCACCGTACGCCCAGGACCTGACCGTACGACCGCCGAGGTCGAGGGAGGTCGCGGCAGCGGTGAGCCGGACCTTGCGGACAGGTCCTGAGCCGCGCTTTCGCTCGGCGGCGGCGACTTCGGGGCCGGCCGGGTCGACGTACCCCGCCGGAGCGCTGCCGGAGTGCCCTGTGTGCTCCGGTCCCGAGCAGGCGGAGAGGATCCCCGCCCCGGCGACGGCGACCGACGCGCCGAGGAGAGTACGGCGCGTGTGCGTACGCGTGGCTGTGGAGCGCGTGACTGCGGCGGGCATGGCTGTAGCGCGCATGGCTGTGGTGCGCATGACTGAGTGACACCTCGTCGTGGTGGTGTGTGCGGATGGGCGCGTCCGCTGCTTGCGAGGAAGCAGCCGGTGCGCCGATCTAGATGCGCAGCACCGACAGACGAGAGAGAAGGGTTCTGGGTGGGGGCGGGTCGGGCCACAGCGCGTGCGGCAGCGGGGGGCGGGCCGCCCCGCTTGCCCATGGGCCGCTCACCGCCAGAGCGAGAAGCAGCACGAGGGTGAAGCCGCCGAGTACGGCAAGGCAGACGGACAGGGGGTCCATGCCGGTCATGGGGGGCATCTCGGCGCTCACGGACGCCGGTGCCGCATGGCGGTCCGTGTGGGCCATGGCGTACGTCGCGTGCCCGGGCCCCTCCGCGGGGCCGTGCGCGGACGGATGCCCCAGCGTGTGCATCGTCACGATCCCGAAGAGCAGCACGGCGAACAGCAGCAGCTGTCCGTACGTGCGGCTCCTCGTGCTCATGGGTGGCACCTTACCCCCACCCGGTATCGGGCCACGGCTTTCGGCCCGTGCGGCGTCTGAGGACGAGGCCGCTCGGGCCGAAGCCGGGGTGTGGGCGGCGGCCCGACACAGATAAGGGCCAGACAGGGGCGGCGGGGGCGAGCAACGTCAGTGGTGCACGTGCTCCGCGTGCGGCGGGACGTGCGCGGCGACGAGGCGCCCCGGGGCGCCGACGCCGGCCCCCTGGCGACGACGGTCGACGGCGTAGGCGAGCGCGGCCACCGCGAGGCCGAGCACGGCCAGCCCGGCCCCCGCGACCGCGGGCGACGTCGCCCCGAAGCCCGCCGCCAGGGCGAGCCCCCCGATCCACGCGCCCCCCGCGTTGGCGAGGTTGAACGCGGCCTGGTTGGCGGAGGAGGCGAGGGAGGGTGCGGCGGAGGCCTTCTCCATGACCATCAGCTGGAGCGGCGAGCCGGTGACGAAGGCGGCCATGCCGAGGAGGGTGACCGCGACGGCCGCGCTCCACTGGGCGGTCATGAGGACGGGGAAGAGCGCCAGGACCACGACCAGGGCGACAAGGCCACCGAAGAGGGTTCCACGCAGGGAGTGGTCGGCGAGCCGGCCGCCCACCAGGTTGCCGGCGGTCGCGCCGACGCCGAAGAGGGCCAGCAGCAACGTCACGCTGCCCCCGGCGTATCCGGCCGAGTCGGTGAGCATCGGCGTGATGTAGCTGTACGCGGAGAAGAGCGCGCCGAAGCCCGCCACCGTCGTACCGAGAGCCAGCCAGACGGGGAGGGAACGGAGTGCGGCCAGTTCGCCGCGCAGGCCGCCGGCGGGGGCGTGTGCGTGATCACGCGGGATCAGGAGCGCGAGCGAGGCTATGGCGGCCACGCCGATCGCGCTCACGCCCAGGAACGTGGCGCGCCAGCCCAGGTGCTGGCCCATGAGCGTCGCCACCGGCACACCCGCGATGTTCGCGACCGTCAGGCCGAGGAACATCAGCGAGACGGAGCGCGCCTTGCGTTCGGGGGCGACCAGGCTGGTGGCGACGACGGCGCCCACGCCGAAGAAGGCGCCGTGCGGGAGTCCGCTGAGGAAGCGGGCGGCGAGGAGCCAGTGGTAGTCGGGGGCGAAGGCGGACAGGGCGTTGCCCGCCACGAAGACGCCCATGAGGGCGATCAGGACCTTGCGACGGGACATCCGGGCGGTGGCGGCGGCGAGCAGCGGGGCGCCGATCACCACGCCCAGGGCGTAGGCCGAGACCAGATGGCCGGCGGTGGGGATCGAGACGCCCAGGTCGTTCGCGACGTCGGGCAGCAGGCCCATCATCACGAACTCGGTGGTGCCGATGCCGAAGGCGCCCACGGCGAGGGCGAGCAGGGCCAGGGGCATGAAGGGGCCTTTCAGAAGAGCGGAGAGCGTGCGGCGGGTCGGGGACGAGCGGTTCCCTGGGCGCACGCTCCGTGCTCGGGACTCAGCACTCGGCGCTGGGCACTTCAGTACTCAGCACCGGCGCCCAGCACCTCAGCGCCCAGCACCTCAGCACTCAGCACTCAGCACTCAGCACTCGATGCTCAGCACCTCAGTAATCAGCACTCGACGCTGAGCACTTTCAGCACTCGACGCTCAGCACTCCGAGGCACTCGGACATACGCACGCGCAGGGACGCGCCCCATGCACACCGCTGTGCACAGGGCGCGTAAGTTCAGTTAGGGAACAAACTCTCTCAGGCCCAGTATTCCAGGAGGTTAAGACCCGGTTGCGTCCATCTTGACGCGGGCGGCGATCGGGAGGTGATCGCTGCCGGTCTCGGGCAGGGTCCACGAGGTCACCGGCTCGATGCCCTTGACCATGATCTGGTCGATCCGGGCCATCGGGAACGACGCCGGCCAGCTGAACCCGAAGCCGCTGCCCGCCGCGCCCTGGGTGGAGCGCATCTGCGCGGTGACGGCGTTCAGCGCGCGGTCGTTCATGGTGCCGTTGAGGTCGCCGAGCAGCACGACCTGCTTGATCGGCTCGGCTGCGATCGCCTCGCCCAGCGCGTCGGCGCTCTTGTCGCGCTGGCGGGCGGTGAACCCGGCCTCCAGCTTCACCCGCACCGAGGGCAGGTGGGCGACGTAGAAGGCGACCTGCCCGGCCGGCGTCGTCACCGTCGCCCGCATCGCGCGCGTCCAGCCCAGCTTGATGTCGACGGGCTGGGCGCCGGTCAGCGGGTACTTGCTCCACAGCCCGACGGTGCCCTGCACGGAGTGGTACTTGTACGTCGACGCGAGCGCCTTCTCGTACACCGGGACCGCCGAGGCGGTCAGCTCCTCCAGGGCCAGCACGTCGGCGCCGGACGCGGCCACGTCGCGGGCGGTGCCGGACGGGTCCGGATTCTCGGCGTTGACGTTGTGGGTGGCGACGGTGAGGTCGCCGCCGCTGCCGGTCTTGTCGGTGAGCAGTCCGCCGAAGAGGTTCAGCCAGACGATCGCGGGCAGCAGCACGGCGATCAGGGCGGAGGCGGACTTCCGTACGAGACCGAGGATCAGCAGGACCGGGACGAACAGGCCCAGCCAGGGCAGGAACGTCTCGGTGAGGCTGCCGAGGTTGCCGATGGTGTTCGGGATCTGCGCGTGCAGCAGCATCACCAGGGCGAGGATCACGGCGATCGCGGCGAGGATCAGACCGCGCCGCCAGATGCCCCGGTCACCGCGCCAGCCGTCCAGCAGGCGTCGAAGCCGGGACCCTCTGCGGTCCGGCCCCTGGCCGCCGCTGCCCGTCTCCGTCATATACGCCTGCGCCATACCGTCGCCTCACAACCTGCCGTGCGCACCGTCTGCCCCTCGGCTACGACCCTAGGGGATGATCGGTGTCGTTCTCGCCGTCGCATGACGGCCGTACGGGCAAGGGGACGTACAACTGCGTGTGCGGAGTTCCGCATACGGGTGCTGCTCGCGCCCTCTGTGACGAAACGCGCACATACGAACCGTCAGAAACCGGCCCGTCAGAAACCGGGCACGTCACGGCTCGCCGGGCGCAGACCCTCCAGCAGCGTGTCGACGACCTGCTCCGCGAGATCCGCGGGGAGGTCGGACTCCGGGCGCAGTACGGCGCGTACGAGCATGGGGCCGACGAAGAGGTCGTTGAGCAGCTCGATGTCGACGTCGTCGCGGAGTTCGCCGTTCTCCACCCCGCGGCGCAGAACCTCGTAGCCCTGCTGGCGCCTCGGGGCTATGACGGTCGAGTCGTACGCGGCCCAGAGCCTCGGGCTGCTCTTCATCTGCGCGTGGACGTTGTGCAGGATCGCCGACGAGCGGTTGAGCAGGCCTCGTTGGCGCAGCGACTCCAGGAGGACGATCAGGTCGTCGCGCATCGAGCTGCCGGGGAGTTCGGGGTCCGGGGGTTCGGCGGCGCGCAGCACGTCGAGGAAGAGCTCCTCCTTGCCGCTCCAGCGACGGTAGATGGTCGCCTTGCCGACGCCCGCCGTGCGGGCGATGCGCTCGATGGAGAGGTCCCCGAGCGGCACACCGTCCTCCAGGAGCTTCATCACGCCCTCGATGATGGCCCGCTCCACGGCCTCGCTGCGGGGGCGTCCCCTGGTGGGGCCCTCGTGCCCGGCTCGGCTGCGCGCGAGGCTCACGGTGAACTCCGTTTCCTTCGTTGACCTGCGGTGACCTGCGTCCATTCTCCCTGGTGCACGTCGCGCGGGGGCCCGGCGCCCGGGGGGCCCCCCGCCGGACCCGCGGTCCCGGGAGGGGGGCCGGGCCCCACTCCACCTACCCCACCCCCACCCGCGCCCGCGGGGGGGCGCCCCGCGGCCACCCCCCCCCCACCAC